>JARLIW010000014.1 GCA_031291515.1 Beijerinckiaceae bacterium
ATCTGGTCCGATCCGGTGCTGATCCCATCGGTCGCCGCCGAGATCGTGGTCAGGGTGCTTTGCAGGCTTTCGGCCGTGGCGTTGAAATCGGCGCGCAGCTTTTCGTATTCGGCGGAAAAGGCCTGGTTCAAACGATTTGTCAGGTCGCCGCTCGACAAGCGCTCGAGCCCGGCCGCGATCGAGGCGACCATGGCTTCCTGCTGACGTTGAATTTCGTTGCGCGTCGCTTCGTTGGCCGCGCGTTCCTGCTCGGCCGCCTGCCGCTGGCGCGCGGCTTCCGCTTCAGACGCCTGGAGCCGGATGCCGTTGTCCTTGAATATCTGGACAGTCTGACCCATCGAGCCGATTTCGTCGCCGCGCTGAACGCCCGGAACGTCCACGGAGACGTTGCCGTCCGCGAGTTTCTTCATCGCGGCCGTGAGGGCGATGACGGGCGTAGCCATCTGCCGGGTCAGAAGCCAGCCCATCAGAATTGCAATGACAGTCGCGGCCAGCGAGCCGCCGATGATCGTCGTCTGGGCGGTGTCGAGCGCGCCGTTCTGTTCGGCAATCGCGGCAGCGGTTCGCCCGTTCTCGAAATCAACGAATTTCTTCACCGCGGCTTTGAATTTATTCATCCAGACTTTGTTCGCGCCGCTGGTGATGAGCGCCAGGGCTTGGTCGCGGGTCGCGGCATCGCGTCCGAGCTGGATTTCCGGCGTGCCGGCTTCGCGCATATAGCCCTCGAAGCCCTCCTTGACCTCACGTAGATTGGCGGTCTGCTCTGGCGCCTTGACCGTGGCTTCGAGTTCCTTGATCTCTCCCGCGACGAGCTTTTCGTTGGTGGCGACGCCGGTGGCGAAGTCTTCGTCCCGCGTCAGAAGAAACCCCCGGACTTCGCCGGAAAGGTCGAGCATCGCTTTCGTCGCTTCGTCGATGATCAGCGACTTTGTCGTCACCTGTTCAATCGCAACCTTGGCCTTTTCAATGCGAAGGAGACATAGAAAGTTGATGGCCGAGATGATCGCGAATGCCGCAACCACCGCTCCAAATGCCACGAGGAGCTTCCGGGCGAACGGCCAGTTCGTGATCGACATTCTTGAATCCCTTAAGAGGTTATTTATACTGAGATCCAAGATACGTTAGGTGAATGAAAAAATTCATAATTTTGGTCATAACTCAAAAATTATTGCCGTTCAGACGGTTACGTCGAAAATTTGAGCTTAAATTGTTCAGTTTTTCCCAGATGAGCGTTTTCTGGTCGAAATTTCTGGGGGGTGACCTGGCTCGCCTGCCGATGCGGATCGGGACCCATTACTTGATTCGTCCCGGTTCGAGCCGAGACTTGAAAGTTTCGGGCAATCCTTGCTCTCGCGTTGACGGTGTCCCTTCATTAAAATGGGGGACAAAATGGTTATGGGCTAAAATATCGCCATGATTCCGCTGGGACGCCCCCTGGCGCCGAGCGGGCCTACTGCTTACTTGGAAGCCGGGACGCGCGGCCCCGGTCGCGAGGGATGTTCCAGCATGTGAAAGCCGGAGCAAGCGATGCAGGCCAGTCTGTTTTTGGAACCTCGGATGACCTTGCGCAACAAGATCACGCTCGGACTGGTGCTGTGGCTTGCGAGCGAGCTCGTGGTTTTCTCGCTGGTCGTCGATCACATCGGCCTCGGCGCCGCCATTCTCTTGGGGCTGCTCACAAGCATCGCGGGCGGCTCGCTGCTCAAGCGGGCGGGTTTGTCGGCGCTCAACCGGCTGCGGCAAGAGGCGGGGCAAAACGGCGCCGCCGTGTTCCGGGGTTCGATCGCGCTCGACGAAACGCTGGCGGCCATCGCCGCCGTGCTGTTGCTGCTCCCTGGCTTTATCACCGATGCGCTCGGCCTGATCCTGGCCTTGGCCACGCCCCGCGTCTGGATCGCGGGATGGTTGCGCCGCGGCCGGTCCCAGTCGGCGGCTCGCGCGGACGACGCGCAACCGCATCCGCGCCATGGTCCCGCCACCATCGACCTCGACCCCGGCGAATATCGGACGCTCGATGAGCCCGGCCAAGGTCGAAATCGTTAGACGGCCGGGGCTGCTTGCGCCCGCCGCGCTTCGTAGCATTGCAAATGGCAGTAGGCGGCGCGGAGGTGGGGCACGGCGAGCCCGAGACTCCGCGCCCGCGCGACGAGATCGCCGGGGATTTCGGCCGCTTCGACGCGCCGGCCCGCTTCGAGATCGCGCAGCATCGAGGCCGTGGCCTTGGAGCCCGGCTCGGTGAGGATCGCCAGCGTGCTTGCGGCAGCCTTCGGGCGCAGCGGGTAACCTGATGCCGCCGCGATGGCCTCGCATTCCGCATAGAGCGCCCGGATGATCGCCTCGCCGTCTTGGGTCGCCACGATGTCGCCAATGCTCGCGCGCATCAGGCAGGTCGCGCCGGCGAGGGTCGCGATAAGGCTGAGTTTCTCCCAGGCCTCCTGCATCACGTTCGGGCTCGGCCGCGTGGTGAAAAGCGCGGGCGCGAAGCTCGCGGCAATCGCCTCGACGCGCGCGCTCGCGCCGCCGCCGCGCTCGCCGAAGGTCACGCTGGCCGGAGGTCCGCCGAGATGGCGAATGGCGCCGTCGGGCGTCACGGTCGCCATGATGTGGCAAAGGCCGCCGATGACCTTGTCCGCCCCGAACGCCGTGTCCAGCGGCGCGTAATGGGCGAGGCCGTTGAGCAGCGGCAGGATCGTGGTGTTGGCTTCGACAGCGGGCGCGATCGCGGTGATCGCGCTGTCGAGATCATAGGCCTTGCACGACATGACGATCAGATCGAACGGGCTCGTCGCTTGCGTGATCGTCGCGACCTCGAGGGCGCTGTCCCCGTCGGGGCTTTTGATCCGCAGCCCATCGGCCGCGATCCGGGCCGCCCGCGCCGGACGCAGCAAAAACGTGACGTCGGCGCCGGCCTCGGCCAACCGCCCGCCGAAATAGCCGCCCGTGGCGCCCGCGCCGAGAACGAGAATCCGCATCAAAAACTCCGGTTAATCAGCCAATCCGAAAACGAACGACAGCATAGGGACTTATAGTGGAAGTTGTCTGATTCCGCTCGACCTGGTCATGTGGAGCTCGAAGAGAAAGGGTGGCGCCAATTTGAGAAGACCTTCTACATCCGGCCAGCGCCATGGCCAAGATGCGATAGGTATCCATTCATCGTCGCGGCAAGCACCGGCGAGGTGCAGTTGTCGAAGAAGACCTTCAAGCGGCCTGCCGCATGTCCATCTCGCGGTAGACAGCGAGGGCGTGGTTGATGGCGCGAACCGGCACGTCCCAGGCCTTTGCGGCGGCCTCCTTTGAGCCTTCAGCTTCGACGGCGGCGGCAAGAGCGGCGACGGGAACCGAGGTTTCGGCTTCGATCGGCTGACCGAAGGAGCGGGCGGGATCGAGCGCCACCGACGTAGCCCGACCAAGCGGCCACCACATCGATGGGACTCCCATTTCGTCGTAATCGAGGTTCGTCAGGCTACGCTCGATGATCTCGCGGGCGCGTTCAATCGCTTGGCGAACACGTTGGGGGCTCAATCCCTTATCGATAAATGCCGCCGCGACGCGAACCTCTTGCAGATCGCGGAAGCCCAAAAAGATGCCTTCGTCACCAAGATCTACCTGCGGCGCCCATAAGGGACTGTAATGTTTCCCGTTGGCATCGTGCCCTCGGAGCCACCGGGCGATCTTTGAGGGCGCGATTTGGAGCAGGCCGCCGGCCTCGGCGGCTGTGTAAAGCCCGATACCGATCAGATTTTCAGCGGGTTTTTGCATGCCTTGCTCCCAACCCGCATTGGTGATGTGCCTATTCCCTGCCGTCAAGGGGTTGGCCATCGCGACGACCAAACCCAATAAAATAAATTGGCCCCCTCACCCCAACAGCGGCCCCCACGCGGGATCGGACGCAAACGACGGCGTCGGCACCGGGAATTCCTGGCGGCCGAACACATCGGTCATGAAGATGCGCGAGCCGCCGCTGCCGCCGGGGTCGCGGAAGAACATCAGGAACAGACCATTGGGCGCCCAGGTCGGGCCTTCGTTGTGGAAGCCCTCGGTCAGAATTCGCTCGCCGCTGCCGTCGGGCTTCATCACGCCGATGCCGAACCCGCCCTTGCTCTGTTTGGTGAAGGCGATGTAGTCGCCCTTGGGCGACCAGACCGGGGTCGAATAGCGCCCCTCGCCGAACGAGATGCGCTGCGCCGCGCCGCCGTCGGCGCCCATGATGTAGATTTGCTGGGTGCCGCCGCGATCGGACTCGAAGGCGATGCGCGAGCTGTCGGGCGAATAGCTCGGCGAGGTGTCGATGGCCTGCGTGTCGGTCAGCCGCGCCGTCTGCTTGCTGCGCAAATCCATCGTGTAGAGATTGGTCGCCTCGCCCTGCGACAGCGACATGATGATCTTGTCGCCGGAGGGCGCGAAACGCGGCGCGAAGGTCATGCCGGGGAAATTGCCGACGACCTCCTTCTGGCCCGTCTCGATATTCATGAACAGCACGCGCGGGTTCGAATTGCCGAACGCCATGTAGGTGATGTCCTGCGAGGACGGCGAGAAGCGCGGGGTCACCACGAGTTCGTCGCCGCGCGTGATATAGCGCACGCTGGCGCCGTCCTGATCCATGATCGTGAGGCGCTTGCGGCGATGCTCGGCGGGGCCGGATTCGTCGATGAAGACGACGCGGGTGTCGAAAAAGCCCTTCTCGCCGGTCACGCGGGTGAACACCGCATCGGAGACGATATGGGCGACGCGGCGCAGATTGCTGGCATCCGTCGTATATTGCTGCCCCGTCACCTGCGCGCCGGTCGCGACGTCCCAGAGCCGGAACGCGGTCTTGACGCGGCCGCCGTCGCGGTTGGCGCGGCCGGTCAGCACATATTGCGCATTGACCGCGCGGAACGCGTCCATCACCGGCGCCTGATCCGGGTTGACCACCGCCCCACCAAAGCTTTCGGGCCCGATCGGGGTGATGAAGACCGAATGGTTGAAATTATTGACGACGATCGAGGCGACCTGGCCGCCGCTGTCCCCGCCGAAGCCGGTCACCGCGATCGGGACCGGCTTGAACGCCCCGCCGGAATGGACGTCGAGCGAACGTTCCTGGCCGAAAACCGGTCCGAGCGGCGCCGCGACGACCGGGAGAGCGCCGAGTCCGGCAAGCAAGCGGGTGGCCTGACGGCGGGAAAATATGGGTGTCATGGTGAGTTCAGTCCTGATCTTGCCAACACCTTTGTTCCGCGAGCGGCGGAAGGGTCACGAAGGTCCCGTGACGGGTGAGGGCGCCGCGATTTGAATGAATGGCAGTTACAGTCGTTCCTTTTGTGACAAGCGCGAAAACGGCGCGGCCGAGCCGGCGCGGGCTTTCACGCTCACAACATGTCGTGCGGGTCGAAGCGGACCCTGCGGTTGGCCCATTGGTCGTAAAACGGCGTGAACCGTTCGGGTATTTTGAGCGGGTTGCATTTTTCCACCGCGCGCAGGGCGCTGTCGGCGAGGCTGCGCAGGTTCGGGTCGGTCGGCGGGTTGAGCAGCGTCGGCGTCCCGCTCAGCGATCCATCCTGGGCGAGATGCACGCGCACTTCCGGCACGTAGTTTTGCGCCGCGCCGAGGCCGAAATAGCTCCAGCAGCCGTGATATTGATCGATCAGGATTTGATCGAGCTGCGCCATCATCGAGGGCGACAAGGTCGCGGCGTGCGCCGTCGGCAGGCCGAGCGAGGCCTCCTGGGTCAGCTTTTGGCCGGTCGAGGCCTTGCGCTGCGGCGCGTCGTGATCGAGCAAGGCGCTGATGCTATTCGGATCGAAATCGCGACGCGGCGGCTCCTTCGCCTCGTTGCCGGCCTTGGGCTTGACGGCGGGCTTGTCGTCCTTCGTGTCCTTGAGCAGCTTGGCGAGCTCGTCCGGTTTGAATTTCGGCTCGGGCTTCTTCGGCGGTTCGGGCGTCTTGACCTCCTTGACCACGGGTCTTTTTTCCGGCGGCTTGGGCAGGTCGGTCTTGGTCTCTTGTTTGGGGCGGGGCACCGGCTTGGGCTCGACCGCCTCGGCATCGGGCGGCGGCGGCTTGTCCTCGACGGCCTTGGGAGGTTCGGGCGCGGGGCGGCGCGGCGGCTCGGGCTCGCTGACCGCCGGTTTTTCAGGCGCGGGCTTTTCGGGCGGCAAAGCCGCGACCCGCTGCGGCGGCGTGGGCACGGGCTTGTCGTCCTGGCCGGGATCGGCCTGCGGCTTGGCCGGCGAGGGCGGCAAGGCGATATCCTTCTTCGCCTCCGCGATCGGCGGCAACGGCTTGGACTCGGTGACGGCGGCGATTTTGTCCACGCGGCGCTGCGGCACCGGCAAGGGCTTGGCCGTCTTCTCGCCGTTGGTGACCTGATTGAGTTCGCTCGCCGTGATCATTTCCACGGGCACGCTTTCCTCGGCGTCGTTAAATTTGGGCGCCGGCGTGAAATTCAGCATGAGAAAAACCAGCGCCACGCCATGGACGGCGCAGGAAGCGATAAAACCGGCGTTGTTCTTGAGCGCCATGGTGCTCTCGCCCCGCGCCAGTTATGTCTTGGCCGGTTCGGTCACCAAGGCGACCCGCTTGAACCCGGACGAGGTGATGATCGACATGACTTCGGCGATGCGGCCGTAATTCACTTGGTTCGAGCCCCGGACGTAGATGCGCTCGTCGGCGCCGCTCTTGGCGAGCGCCTTGAGCTTCTCGCCGAGATCGCCGGGCTGCACGGGTTCGTCGTTGACGGTGATCGCGCCCTTGTCGTCGATCGAGACCGAAATCGGCTTTTGATCGATGTTCAACGCGGCCGCCTTGGTCTGCGGCAGATCGATCGGCACGCCCGACGCGAGCAACGGCGCCGCCACCATGAAGATGATGAGCAGCACGAGCATCACGTCGATGAAGGGCGTCATGTTGATTTCGGCCATCGCGCGATAACGCGGTTGGCCGCGCCTGCGCCGCCCTCCACCGCCTCGCCCCGCCGCTACACCCATGCCCATTGGTCAGAATTCCCTAAAAATTGGCGCGGCCCGTCATGCCGCGCGGTCGCGCGCGCCATGCTGGTCGATCTGGCGCGACAGAATGGACGAAAATTCGTCCGCGAACCCTTCCATGCGCGCCTGCTTCTTCGCGACATCGCCTTGCAATTTGTTGTAGGCGACGAGCGCGGGAATGGCCGCGAATAGACCGAGCGCCGTCGCGAGCAGAGCTTCCGCGATGCCGGGCGCGACGACGGCGAGCGAGGTGTTCTTCGAGGCCGCGATCGAACGGAACGAGGTCATGATGCCCCAGACCGTGCCGAACAGGCCGACGAAGGGCCCGGCGGAGGCGACCGTGGCGAGGAACAATAGGTTGGATTCGAGCCGTTCGACCTCGCGCGAGATCGAGACGTCGAGCACTTTGTCGATCCGGGCCTGGAGGCCCATGAACGAGGAATTGGCGGTTTGCACCGAGCGCTTCCATTCCCGCATGGCGGCGACGAACAGATTGGCCATGCCGGTGGCCGGGCGCGACGACAGCGTGGTGTAGAGTTCCTCGAGCGAAGTGCCCGACCAAAACACGTTTTCGAACTTGTCCATCGCGCGCTGCGTGCGCGCGAACAGGATCGATTTGTTGATGATGATCGCCCAAGACCAGACCGAGGCGCTCAGCAGGCCGAGCATGACGATCTTGACGATCAGCGACGCCTGCAAAAACATGCCGAACACGGTGACCTCCGCGACGGGAGTGGCCGCGATGGAGGATGCGACATCGGCAGGATTCATGATTTCGGTCCTTGGCAGAAAAGTCCCCCGCACGAACGCGGGCAAGATGTCCTTGCGTGGAAATCGGTCATTTTGACGGCTTGACCCGTGCCAGAGCATCATCTCAAGCGATTTAGTTAAACGCCCGGTAATCTTAAAGGCAGGTTACCGGCGCGATGGAAACCGCGAAAACAGTGCGCGACGGACAAACGACTCGCCTTACAGCCGGTCCAGCAGGTCTTTTTTCTTGGCGGCGAATTCCGCCTCGCTCAAAATGCCTTTTTGCATCAGACCATGCAGCCGCTCGATCTTCGCGAACATGTCGCCGTCGTCTCCAGAGGCCGGCGCGGGCGGCCATGGCTCTTGCGGCGGATTGTTTTGCTGGACGGGCGCGGATTGCCATGACGGCGCCGGTTGATTCTGAGGCACGAAGGCGGGCGGCGTGAAGGCCGGCTGCGAGAAAGGCTGTGGCGTTTGCTGGGGCTGCGGGTCGGCTCCCAGGGGGATCTGCGCGAGATCATAGAGCCGCACGGTGCCGTACTGGCTCGTAAAGGTCAGGTTTTGGTCGTTGCCGCCCTGCTGTTGCGAAAAACCGCCGATCTGGTGGTCGCCGGTATCATAGAGGGTGACCTGCCCATTGCGCCGCAATGCAAGGCGGCGGATGGCGGGGAATGTCGCATAGCTCATGTCGTTCTGGCTGCCGCTCGAGGCCGGACTGCCAAACGACGAGGGCCACCAACTGCCGCCGGTCGCGGAAAAGCTGTCCCGGATCTCGAAGAGCTGATGCGTGCGCAGCAGGTTCGACAAGTCGTTGCAGAGCTGATCGACCTTATATTTCAACCCGTTGTTGAACATGTCGCCGATCATGATCATGCCGCCTTGGGACCATTGGCCCATGCCGCCCAGCTCGAAATGATTGAACTGCGCCTGCGTTCCGTTGCCGCGCTCGAGCGCCGCCAGCAGGGTTGCCGCCGCATCGAAGCTGACATGGTTACGCTGCGCGACGCCCTCGACCAGGGACCGGCCTTCGGCCGTCAAGTTTAACATGATTTTTTCTCCTCGCCGGGCTTTAAATCCAGGCATTTTGCAAGTGTTTAAAGCAAATTTTTAAAATAAACCAGAAATCACTGCGGCGGTCGTTGATTAAAATGACGCCATTGGATTTCAAGCGAGCAAATGGGTTTGTTTATGACATGTTGATTACGAGTCCGCGCGTTCTATACGCGATTTGGAGGCGCTCGCGAGTTGGCGCCATCGCGCGCGACGTTTTGATGAAACTTGGTTGCGGTTCGACAATTCGAGCGCTTTCCACTCGGGTGGAATCACCCAAGTGACAAGAATTCGCTCTTCTTTTTAAGAAGTTGGAGCATGTCCTCGATCGAAAAAGTCTTCAACTTTTTCGGGACATGCTCTAGGCGGGGCGCGACAAATTCGCCCGAAGCGCCGCCGGGAGCCGGGCGGGCTTGCCCGCGCGAATGGCGGCGACGGTGACGGCCGCGCGAAGCAGGCATGTCTCGCCGCGAAAAATAGCCTGGGTCATCAGCATGCGGGCGCCGCGCAGCTCCGACACCGCGGTCTCGACGCGCAGCCAATCGTCCATCAGCGCGGGCTTGAGAAAATCGAGGGTCATGGCGGTGACGACAAAGGCGAGCCCGCCTTCGGTGCGATGAAGCTCCGAATTGACGATTCCGAGATCGCGCAAAAATTCCGTTCGCCCGCGCTCCAGAAAGCGCAAATAGCTCGCGTGATAGGTGAAACCGCTGAAATCCGTGTCCTCGTAATAGACACGGAGTTGATGAATATGCGGGGCGGTCATGGCGGATCCTGAACACGATGCGCCATCAACCACGGATGCGCGAGCCCACGCAATATGGCGCGTCGCCCAAACCGGCTCGCGAAAAAGGGGCCGGCGGCGCCCGCCCCTCAATGCCTGGATTCGCGCTGGCGTCAACGCTTGGACTAGCGCTTGCCGGTGCCGTCGCCGTCGCGGGGCGAACCCGTCGGCTCCTGCACGTGGGCTTCGAGGAACCAGAGTTGTTTATCGACCCCCCGCGAGATTTCGGTGAACAGATCGGCCGTGCCGGCATCGCCGGCTTCGTCCGTGGTGTCGATATCTTCCCGCACCGCGTTGGCGTAGACGGAAAACCGGTCGATCAGCGCGGCAAGGTGATCGGCGATATTATAGACGTCGAGCGGGTAAGGGTTGAGATTCGACTCCGCCGCGACGGCGCTTACCGTGCCGCGCGCGGTTCCGCCGAGCTGCGTGATGCGTTCCGCCACTTTGTCGTTGTAATCGTCGAGTTCGTCGCGGAATCCGTCCAGCATTTCGTGAATGCCGATGAATTGCGGACCCTTGAGGTTCCAATGCGCCTGTTTGACCGCGAGCGCGAGATCGATCCCGTCCGCGAGACGCTTGGCGAGCGCGCCGATCGCGACTTTCTTGGCGTTGGGCTTCGTCCCGTTGCGGGTCGTGTGCGAATGTTCGTGATCGCGGGTCGCGTGAAGCTTTGCTGTCGCTGCTGCCATGAGAAGATCTCCGAATCGTTATGGAAGGACGGAGCGGGAACACCTTGGCCACGCGAAACGTTCCGCCCCGGATCTTCTCAAAATCGCCGTGCCCGTGCGAAATCGCGGACGGGGGCCTTGCACAATCGCGCGCGGCTTCAGATCTCTTGGGTCATCGAGGCGGCGCTTTGGGCGCGGCCTGCGCGATGATGGAGACGATCATGGGCGGTTGGAGCGATGCGGCGCAGCACGGCAATTGGGCGCAGCGAAGTGGCGAGGACCGGCGCGCGCGGCGGCGGCGGAGATGGACGGGCGCCGAGATCGCCGTTCTCGTGATCGCCTTTCTCATCCGCTGGGAAGTCGGGGTCGCGGTTCTCGCGCTCAAGCTTTGGCATCAGGCCAGCGGCGACGAGGGCAGCGTGTTCGCCTTCGCCCGGCGCAAGTGGGAAGCCTTGGCCGTGGCCGCGAGCGCGTTCTTGTCGCATGAGCGTCTGCCCTTCACGGCGAATTTTGGTCTGAGATCGTCGGGGAACCTGGCCTTCGACGAATGGCGGCAGGGCGAGCTCGCGCGCATCGAGGCCGAACGGCAAAGGTTGCAAGCGGCCGAGCGCGACTTTTCGGCCTACCGCGAAGAGCTGCTGCGGGCCCATGATCGCGAGGCGTTCGATCGCTTCATGCAGGGGCGCCGTTTTTAAAATAGACGCAAAGCTCCGGGCACCGCCCGGAGCTTTTTTCGCAACGATTGTGTTCAGGCCATCGCGGGCATGGCGCTCGGGCTGGCGCCGCGCTGCGCCACCGCTTCGTCGAACAGTTTTTGTTCCGCCTGTTTGTGGGACGGGCTGAAGCGGATGGCGGCCGCGCAAATCGCGCAAAAGACGACGGAACATCCGATGATGAACAGCGCGGTGGGCAGATGCCCGACGCCTTTCACGAGGAAGCCCGCCGCGACCGCGCCGACATTGCCGCCCGCGCCGATAATGCCCGCGACGCCGCCCAAGGCCTTGCGGTCGATGAACGGCACCAGCGCGTAAATCGCGCCGCAGGCCATATGGGTGAAAAGGCCGAAGGCGAGCATGGCGGCAATCGCGGGCGCGACGGTCGACATTTTCGCGAAGGCGAGAAGACCGAGGCCCTCGCCAATCAGCAGCCCGGCGAGCAGAAAGGTGCGGCCGTCGAGACCGAAGGTCTTGGCGATCCTGTCCGAGGTCATGCCGCCGAGGGCGCGCGCGAACAGCGCGAGAAGGCCGAAACTACCGGCCGCGAGACCCGCGCCGCCGAGGCTGAGACCGAACCGGTCGACGTAATAGCTCGCCGCGACATTATGGATAAAAAGTTCGATTCCAAACGATCCGCCATAGGCCAGGGCAAGCATCCAGACGCGGTAATTGCTCATCGCCTGTTGGAAGCTCGCCCAGCCGCTCTTCTTGCCGGTTTCAATCGCGACGCCCTTGGCGCGCAGCTCCATGACATTGCCTTCCGGCGTATCCTGGCCGAACCTCCAATAGAGGTAGCCGACGCCGAGCATCAAGACGCCCGGCAAGATCATGGCGAGCCGCCAGCTCAACGAGGCTTGAACGCCGAGCCCCATGATCGCGCCCAAAACCATTGGCATGACGCTTTGCGTGACGCCGCCGCCCGCATTGCCCCAGCCGCCGACCGCCGCATTGGCGGTGCCGACGACATTGGGCGCGAACATCACGGAGGTATGGAATTGCGTGATCACGAACGAGGCCCCGATCACGCCAATGGCGAGGCGGAACACCAGAAATGTCTCGTAGGACGTCGCGAAGGCGATCCCGATGACCGGCACGGCGCCGAAGACCAACAACGCCGTGTAAACAAGGCGCGGTCCATATTTGTCGCAGAGCGGGCCGATCACCATGCGGGCCAGAATCGTAATGCCGACGGCGGCAATATTGATATTGGCGATTTGATCGCCGGTGAGTTTGAACTCGCCCTTGATCACGGGCATGAGCGGCGCCACCGCGAACCAGGCAAAGAAGCAGACGAAAAACGCCAGCCAGGACAAATGAAACGCGCGCATTTGCGGCGTTTTCAAACTGAAGAGGTCGATCGAGGTCGCTTTTTGGGAAGACATGAAGCGTAATTCTCCGGGAGGTTGGAGGAAACGGAACGCGGCCTTCAGAGCTGGCCGGCGCGTCCTTTTTAAAAGATTTGTGACAAACCTGTTGGGTTCGCGGCGTCACGCGCGGATCCGGGCTCGCCGTGTTTCGACGCGCTTGCGTCGAGCGCGTGGCGAAGCGCGGCGAGAATGGCGCGAAGCTTGGCGTCGTTGGCGCCGGCCAAGCGTGACGACGAGCGATACACCGCTCCGTTTGCGGACTCGCGCGCATTCCCTAGATTGGGCCGGTCGATTCCCGACATGATGCTCTCCGAACTCAAGCAACCGCGCGATCGCGGATGGGAGACACATGACTGCCCACGTCGTTGCGGGCATGACTTACGTGCAGGACAAGCCGGGCGCGGCGCTGCACCCAGTCAGCCCTCAGCATTTCCCGTGCCAGAGCGTCGCTCCAACGGGCGCCGCGTGCGGTGGCGTCATCTTTGCACCAGGACGGCCATGTTCACGCCGTGCCCTCCGTCATCGACATGATTTCCGCCTTTGTGGTTGCACTCCGGACGACGGATGATCCCGACTTGGCCGGCGATTTGGCCGCGGCCGGCGTCAATGTCCTCGGCGAATCGACGAGCCGCGGTTGCGTGCAGGAGATCATTCGCAGTGCAGCGGATGTCGTCGTTTGCTATGAAAAGCACCCGGACGACGTTCTTTTCACCAATTTAACCACGCTTGCGGCTTCCGCGCCGCGCCCCGTCGTGGTCTTCACCAGCGATCCCGACGCGGGTAAGATCGAACGATCCCTTCTCGCGGGAATCCAGGTTTACGCGATCGATGGCTATGCCGCGAACCGGCTGCGGGCCTTGATCCATCTGGCCCAGGCGCGGTTTCGCCACGAGCAGAAGCTTCGCGCTGAGCTGGATGAGATCAGCAACCGCTTCGACGAGCGTAAACTGGTCGACCGCGCCAAGGGGATTTTGATGCGGGCGCGCCAGATCTCGGAGGACGAGGCCTATCGCGCGTTGCGCAGCGCCGCGATGCAGACCAAGCAGCGCCTCGGTCAAGTTTCGCAGCATGTGATTCATGCCGCTCTTTATGGCGACGCGGTGAATCGCGCGGGACAGTTGCGCATGCTGTCGCAGCGTCTGGTCAAGCTCTATGCCCTGCTTGCGACGGAGGTTGCTGGCGATGGTCTTGCGGCTCAGCTCGAGGCCGCGACCGCGCGGATCGACGAGAATATTGGGATACTCCGCCGCGCCCTGTCCGCGCCGACCTTCGGCGATCTCATCGATTCCGTCGCCGGGCCTTGGGCGCGCCTCAAACGCGCCATCGGCGAACCCGCGTCTCGCGCGCGACTGGCCGAGATCGACGCGCTCGCCGCCGGGCTTCTCGACAATGCGGAACGGCTCACGGTCAATCTCGAAACGGCGGGGCTTGCGACAAAACTGCGGGTGATCAACGTCTCGGGGCGGCAGCGCATGTTGGCGCAGCAATTGGCCAAGCTCGCGCTGCTGCCGGGTTTGGTCGATCCGACCGCAAGGCCCGCGCCCGGTTCGACCGAGGTGGCGATGACGGCCTTTTCCGAAGGGATCGATTATCTCAAATCGATCCCGCTTAGCACCCCGGAAATCCGCCGCGACCTCGCCCATGCTACGCAGCTATGGGCCGGGTTTCAGGCCGCGCTGACGGATTCGGAATCCGTTTCGCGCCAGCCTGGCCATGGCGGAACGATCTCGGCCTTAAGCGACGAATTGACCGATAAATTCGACCGTCTCACCGAGCAATATGAACGCGGGATGCAGTTATTGTTGGAATGACGTCCCGCCATCCGCGCGGCGACGCTTTCAGTGTTCCTTCTCGGACTGCTCCGGCGTCTCGGACGAGCGGCGTCCGATCCAGGCCGGCGGGTCGCTTGCCGGAAAAGATTCGAGCGACGCTTCCGCCACCTCATCCCATTTCTGGTCTCGTCCACTTTCGTTGGGTTGCCGATGTGGCTTGGCCGTTTGGGACGGAAGGGATTTCGTTTTATTCGTAACCATTCACGTTTCACCTTTCCGTTCGACTCGCCTGTCATGAGAGAATCGGGCGGGCAAATCCGAATGCAAGCGCAGCGGCAAAGTGGGATGCCGGCCCTTGTGCCGACCCGCCAAACGCCAGCCGTGTATCGAGGCGTCCTTGGAACCTCCGGTTCGCTTGTTTGGGCGACGTCGTGATGACGGCTTGGGCTCACCGCACATCGACGAGCATTCGCTGGCAGGCACCGGCCGTCAGGGCCACACGACGGCGGAGCGCCACGACTCAGACACTCGAATGTTCGGGTCGAGCGGTCGCGCCCGCACCATGATTCCGTGCACGCATTTCCCTGCCATCCCTTAGGAAACGACCAATGGATTTAGTCTCGCGACGTCATGTCGTCGGCGCGGCCGGCGAGACGCCGTGGCCTTCATCAACGACGCCCGCCGCCTTTCCTCCATGAGCCCAAAATGACGCCGATGCCCACGCCGACGGCCACCGAGGTCAGCGGATTTCGTTGGATGGACGCGCTGAGATCATGAATTTTGGCGTAGCCGAGATCGCGCGTGACATATGCATTGGCCCGCACCAGCGCCGTTAATTCGTCAAGCGCCTTGCGCGTCGCCTCGACCGTTTCCAATGCGAGAGCATTGACATCCTCGCGGACATCCTGCGCCCTGTCCTTTATGCGCTCGAGATCTGTTTTATCGTTCATTAAGCCGCTCCCGATTTGGTTTCGAACGGAAACGCGGCCGTTCGCCCACGGTTCCCGGCGCCAATCGTCCCGTGTCGGCGGCGCGGAACTTTGCGCCCGAGGCGGTGTTGGCCGAGTTTGCAGCGGCGGGCGGTCCGTCCCCTCCGATGCGGCCAACATCGGATCGAAGCGGAATATGGTGGCGACGGCGCCGAGGACCTCCAAAAAACAGAGAAGGATGGTCGAATGGTCTTGCATGTACCGAGCGGAATCCCGTTGCGCGGCGATGGCGACAACCCGGCGTCGCCGCCGCCTGAAATTCCGATTGCGCCACCTTCGCAGCCGGAGCCGCTTCCGATTCCAGATCCGCCGGAATCGCCGCCCCGGCCGGCCGAACCGCCGCCAGAGTTTCCGGGTCCTTCCATGCCCAACGAAATACCCGTCGTCGATCCGCCGCCAACTCCGGGGGGGCCGCCGCTCCAGGCGAGCGCAGGCCGCGCGCCGTGACCGTGACAAGCGGCCAATTGCATCTGGTCGGTGTCTTGGAATTGGCGGTCGATAGGCGGCCGACGCGGGTCACGCTTCCATCGGCATTTCGCGAAAAAGCGAGGCCCGTGGAGCCTCGCCACACCGCCGCCGACCATAAGTTTGGAGGAATACTTTCTTGTCGTTCGTCTCTCCAAACGCAAGAGGCGGCGAACGTCGCCGCCTCGAGTTCGTGGAGATCGTTGGGACCGTGCTCGCCTGCTTAGCGAATGCCGACGTGGCCGCCACCGACGTGCCCGTGCGCCATGGCTCCGCCACCGACACGGCCGCCATTCCCGCTATGTTGCGTGCCGGCTTGCAGACCTTGAGTGCTGGCGCGGGAAACAAGCGGCGCCGCGTTTGGATCGCGCCCGCCACCTCCGGAATTGACCGCGCGGTCGTCGTGGCCTGGGCGTCCGCCGCGATCCCCGCGATCCCGGCGAGCACCAGCGTATCTGCCCCAATCGCTGCCGAAGAAGATGTCGGGATAGCCGACATCGGCGTAATCGTAGCCATCGTCATTCCCGTCGTAGGGGCCACTATCGGCGTAACCGGTGTTATAAGCGTCGGCATCGGGGCCATTGTCCGGCCCACCTTGAAGTCCCTCCTCGGGGCCACGCAGTCCCGGCGCGGGGCCCGAGCCGATGAGAGGCCGGGAGAGGTATCCCTCGACGCCGTTCCAACTGACGCGGCACCAAGAGCCCGCGCAATGGCCGACGTCGATCGGCGCTTCGCCCGGAATCACCGCGACCACGGCCTCTTCAACGCCTGGTCCGCTGCGCAAATTCGCGTTGTCCGTTGCGATTGCGGGACGCGCAAAAACGCTGGCGCTTGATGCCGCCAGTAGGAGGGCCGCGAGCGCGGTGGCAGATTTATAGTGCATGGGAATGCTCCATTTGAGAAATAATCCAGCGGCCCGCCGACTCGCTTCCAAAGCGAGTCGGCGGAGCCTGAATTTGACGGTTGATCCAAGCGTCGAACACGCCGGGTTGGCCGCCTTGGGCTGGCCTCGCGCGGGACGAACGCGCGGGACGAACGCGCGATCGTCCGCGCCGTCAAAACGAGAGACTGCTATTGGGGCTGGCCATTCTTGTTTTGGCCGCTCCGGCTCTCGCTTTGGTCGGTTCCGTTTTTCTTGGGGTCGGTCTGTTTCTGAACGCCGCTTCCCCTGCTGGCTGGCGACGTGTCGGTCGACGCCCCGCCCGATGTGCTGGCTCCGATAGCGCCCGTGCTTTCACTCCCGGCGCCATTGCCCGCTCCGGCGCCAGCGGCGCTCGCACCTGCGCCCGCCGCGACGGCCGGCAGGGTTGGCGCGAGCGCCAGGGCGCCGATCAGAGCGATTTTGATGAAATTGGACATCATGGTACATTCTCCCTCGTTAGTTTCTTATTCAAAACTAATGCGACAATTCGAGGGTGGTTCCAAATATCTAACAATATGTATCGTTGCTATGCTTGAATTAAATTATTGCTATGCTTGTAAGCAGCTCTGCTTATCGGCCGGTTTCCTTGGGGTCATATATAGCCGCAACGCTCGCGTTGGCGAACAACGAGCGTTGCCGCGCCAACTCGTCCGCCGCAAGCCGGCGGACGTGAATCGCCAGGATTAGCGCGCCTTGGGAACCCAGGTTGTGGATTTTCGGTCGTAGGAATAGGTCGGCGCGGATTTCAGCGAATCGACGGTTGCATCCAAAACGAGACGCTTGGTGCCGTCGCCGCTGTTGGGATCAGCCTTGACAGCTTCGAAAGGGACGGCGACATCCTTTTCGTCGGCGCCGAGAATTCCGCCGACGCCGAGGATCAGCGCGCTGGCGCGACCGCTTTTGTCGACGAGAACGTCCTTGACCTGTCCAAGTTTCGAACTATTGGCATCATAGACGTCTTGTTTGTACCAGTCGGTCACGGTCACCGAGTCGGACGGAATACTCGACAACGGCGCGACTTGGGCGCATATCGCCGAGGTCACCAACATTGTTGTCGACGCCGACACCACGGCGAAGGAAACGAATTTGCGCATATCGATCTCCCATAAGGTTGCAGAGGCCGATCAACGCGACGATTCTTTCGAAGTTCCATGCGTCGCGTGCCGCTCGATCGTTCGATCGAAGACTTTTGGCGCGTATTCTCGCGTGTTCGCCGCGAGCGAAGGGCCGCTCGCGGCGGTCGTGGTCGCCCGGTGCGAAGCGCGGCTCGTTAAGCCGCCGCTCGCTGATTGAGGCCACCTTCCGCAATCGCGTTCAACGCGGTGTCGGTCGCTTTCTCCTCCGCGAGATTCTGTTCGAGAAGTTTCGCGCAGTCTGGACGTCCAAGCAGCCGCGCCCACGCGATCAAACTGCCGTAGCGCGTAATTTCGTAGTGCTCGACGGCTTGAGCGGAAAAGATCAGCGCGACGTCCAAGACATTCTTGTTGTCGGCTTCGCCAGCGGTCTCGTTTGCTTCCTTGAGGATTCCATCAATGGCCGGGCAGTCGATGGCCTTGGCTTCGATGCCGGAAAACCGGAAGACCTCTTCGATCCGCCTCACCTGTTGTTCGGTTTCCTGGCGATGTTTCTCAAATCCGCGTTTAAGCTGCGGATCGTTGGCCTTGTTGATCATTTCCGGCAAGGTCTTCAGAATTTGCTTCTCCGCGTAATAGATGTCGCGAAGCGCATGAACGAACAGATCGTTCAACGAGTGTATGTCCTTCGACCACCAACCCATGGCGCATGATCCTATAATTGAGGGGAAATCGCCGTCCCGTTTCAAACGGTCGGCGGCTGGCGAACGCCGCCGATACAAAAAGGTTTCGTCGGCGTTAAATTGCAAAGTCTAAATTTTGATCAAATGGGCTCAAGCACAACAGTATGTTACGTCATGACAGCGTTTAAGGATCGCGCGTTCGCCTTGCTTTCTACGCAATGCCGCCGTAATTTTTGGTTGTTAAATTAAGACTTGGCGGCGGGCGCCTGGATGACACCTAGTTATGAGCGAATCGAGTCAAAGCGTCGCCGGGCCTATTCCCGGCCTGCTTCAGTCGTTGTCCGAGGCGCTTTATGCGACCGATCCCGAGGGAACGGTCACGTTTTTTAATCCCGCGGCGCGGGAAATGTGGGGTGTCGGCCCACGGCTCGGCAAAAACCACATTGGCGAAATCTGGAAGCTTTTTCGTCCTGACGGCCGGCCGTTAGCTGCGCACGAAGCGCCGTTGGCGTTGGCCCTTAAAAACGGCCGCCCGGTGCGCGGCCTGCAGTTGATCGGCGAACGATCGGATGGTCGGCGTATTCCCTTTTTGGCGTTTTCGGCTCCGTTGCTCGATCGCGACGGCGCCATCACCGGCGTGGTCCATTTGATGGTCGATCTCGCGCACCATGTTACCGCCGAAGACGCCTTGCAGCGTCTCGCCGCGATCGTCGAATCCTCCGACGATGCGATTATCGGAAAGGATATTCATGGTGTCATTACCGACTGGAATGGCGGCGCCCAACGTCTGTTTGGTTATACACCATCGGAGGTCATCGGGCGGCCGGTCGCGATTTTGATCCCTGAAGATCGCCACAATGAAGAGCCCGACATTCTGGGGCGGCTGCGACGAGGGGACCGCATCGCTCATTACGAAACCGTCCGCCGGCATAAGAATGGACGTTTGATCGATATTTCCCTGTCCGTGTCCCCGATCAAAGACCGCGACGGCAACGTGATCGGCGCCTCGAAGATTGCGCGCGACATTACCATGCGCCGGCGCGCCGAGGAGCAGCAGTTCCTTCTGTTGCGAGAGATGAATCATCGCATCAAGAATTTGTTCACGCTCGCGAGCAGCATCGTCTCGTTGAGCGCGCGCTCGGCGGTCACGCCTTCGCAACTGGTTCTCGCGGTATCCGAGCGCCTTGGCGCGCTCGCGACCGCGCAAGCGCTGACCATTCCGCAAATCACCGATACGGGAACCCGAATCGAACAGCGGACCGGTCTTTTCGCGCTGATCGAGGCGATTGTGGCGCCTTACAAAAATGCTTGCGATCAGCAAGCAAATATCGAGATTACCTGTTGCGACGCCTCGGTTGAAGCTGAAGTGGCGACGAGCCTCGCGATGCTGATCAACGAATTCGCGACCAACGCCGCCAAATATGGCGCGCTGTCCACGCCAGACGGTCGCGTCGAGATCCATTGCGGGCAAAAGGGCGATCGCTACCTCGTTCATTGGACCGAGCGTGGCGGCCCGCCGGTGAGTTTTCCGGTTGGCGCGGACGGATTCGGCACGCGCCTGGTGAAGGTGACGGTCGAAAGCCGGTTGGGCGGCGAGATCGCGCGAGAATGGCGCCCCGAGGGCCTTGCGATCAAAGTGACGATTCCGGCTGACCGCATCCACGCGGCGGATGTCAAATCGGTTTGACCAGCCCAGGCGCGGGCACCATTGGTTCGCGGCGTCCGAAAGTCTGGAGTCTCCCCCGATCCGCCAGATCCTTTCAAGCACGAAGGAGCGCGGCCGTTGCCTAACTTGGCGGTTGCGACGAAACTCAAAGCGCAAATGTCATCTCGATTTTGGCGCCATGCGCCGCCCCGCATGGCGCCCGCGCGGCGGGGAGGCGCGAACCGTCTGACCAGCCAGCGCGTCCACCATTGTTCGGAAACCGCCCGATGAAACGGACAGCCCCGAAGCGACTCTAAATTCGCCCGAGCAAGACCAGAACCAAGAGGATCACGACAACCAAACCTAAGCCGCCGCTTGGATAGTAGCCCCAACTGGAGCTATAGGGCCAACTCGGCAGGGCGCCGATCAAAGCAAGAATGAGCAAAATAAGAAGTAACGTGCGAAGGCCCATGTTGTCGTCTCCAAATTCGCCGAGTACGAACGCGCGATC
>JARLIW010000333.1 GCA_031291515.1 Beijerinckiaceae bacterium
AAATATTTTGCCGCTTACGGCGACGAATCCGCCGGGAACCGCCTTGTCTTGGACCGTTTGGCCGATTGTTTCGGACCGGCAGAGTAGCGCATATTGGGATATGCTCGTATGTCGATGCGGGTTTCAAAAAAGCGTCAGGGAGGCCGTGGTGTCCGATAAAACTTATCCCGTTCCAGCTAGCGTAGCGGAGCACGCGCTCATTACAGCGTCCGGCTATCGGGACTGGTATGCCCGGTCCGTTTCCGACCCCGATGCGTTTTGGGGCGAACACGGCAAGCGAATCGATTGGATCAAGCCCTATACGAAAGTGGCGAACGCCTCGTTCGATCCGCACCGGGTTTCGATCAAATGGTTCGAGGACGGCACGACGAACGTGTCCGTCAACTGCATCGACAGGCATTTGGAAAAGCGCGGCGATCAGGTCGCGATCATTTGGGAGGGCGACGACCCCAAGGATTCGCTGTCGATCACCTATAAGGAATTGCACGAGCATGTGTCCCGGCTCGCGAATGTGTTGAAATCCAAGGGCGTCCGCAAGGGCGACACGGTCACCATCTATCTGCCGATGATCCCCGAGGCCGCCTATGCGATGCTCGCCTGCGCGCGGATCGGCGCGATCCATTCGATCGTGTTCGGCGGCTTTTCGCCCGACGCTCTGGCGGGGCGAATTAGCGGGTGCCGATCAAAGGTGGTGATCACATCCGACGAAGGGCTGCGCGGCGGCAAAAAAGTCCCGCTCAAGACGAATGCCGACGCCGCCGTCGAGCGTAGCGGCGGGATCGTCGAGACCGTGATCGTCGTGAAGCGGACGGGCGGCAAGATCGCGTGGTTCGAAGGTCGCGACGTGGCCTATGAAGAGGCCGTGGCCGCCGCTTCGCCGGATTGCCCACCGGTCGAAATGGGAGCGGAAGACCCGCTGTTCATTCTGTTCACCTCTGGCTCGACCGGCGCGCCGAAGGGTGTCGTGCATACGACGGGCGGTTACCTCGTTTATGCCTCGATGACACACCAATATATTTTCGACTATCATGACGGCGATATTTATTGGTGCACCGCCGACGTCGGCTGGGTCACCGGCCACAGCTACATCGTCTATGGTCCGCTCGCCAATGGCGCGACCACGCTGATGTTCGAGGGCGTGCCCAACTATCCCTCGGTCTCTCGCTTTTGGGATGTCGTCGACAAGCATCAGGTCAATATTTTCTACACCGCGCCGACCGCGATCCGTTCGCTGATGGGGGCGGGCAACGAACCGGTGACGCGCACGAGCCGCAAGTCGTTGCGGATTTTGGGATCGGTCGGCGAGCCGATCAATCCCGAAGCGTGGGAATGGTATTATAATGTTGTCGGCGAAACCCGGTGCCCGATCGTCGACACGTGGTGGCAGACCGAGACCGGCGGAATTCTGATCACGCCCCTCCCCGGCGCCACGCCCTTGAAGCCGGGCTCGGCGACAAACCCGTTCTTCGGGATCGAGCCGGAAATCGTCGATGCCGAAGGCAACGTGCTGGAGGGAGCGTGCGAAGGCAATCTCGTGATCGCGCGCTCGTGGCCCGGTCAGATGCGCACCGTGTTCGGCGATCACGAGCGGTTCGTGCAGACCTATTTCTCGACCTATCCGGGCAAATATTTTACTGGCGACGGCAGCCGCCGCGATGCCGATGGCTATTACTGGATCACCGGCCGCGTCGACGACGTCATCAACGTGTCCGGCCACCGCATGGGAACGGCTGAGGTCGAGAGCTCGCTGGTCGCCCACGCCAAGGTCTCCGAGGCGGCGGTCGTCGGCTTCCCCCACGACCTCAAGGGTCAAGGCATCTATGCCTATGTCACGCTGATGGAAGGTCATGCCCCGTCCGAGGAGCTTCGCAAGGAGCTCGTCGCCTGGGTGCGCCGCGAAATCGGGCCGATCGCCTCGCCGGATGTCATTCAGTTCGCGCCGGGACTTCCGAAGACCCGATCGGGCAAGATCATGCGGCGTATTTTGCGCAAGATCGCCGAAAACGAAATCGGGGCCCTCGGCGATACGTCGACGCTCGCCGATCCATCGGTCGTGGATGATTTGATTTCGAATCGGCCCCACGAAAAAAATCCCGCTCACAAACCCGCTTGAACGAATCAAAGCGTGGGCCGCCGGGCTCAATCCGGCGGCCGAGCGGGGCATTTTCTTAGGGAACTATTTCGAGAATGGGGTTTTGCCGAGAGAACTGTCCAAAAAGTGCGGCTCGGCTGCAACATCGGCTCGGCTTTTGAGCGCGGCCTTAAGCTTTTAACCCAAAAATCAAACCATGTTGATAAAGTCCCCCAACTGGCGCCGGCAGAGCCGCGCCTCTATTTTTATTGCGTCCGGTGGGGAAATCATGGCGATCGTCAACAGCATTGGCCATCAGGCTTGTGTGAAGCTTACATCATTGGGTCTTGCCGCGGCGGTCGTCGCGGTCTTGGCCGCGACGCCGGTTTTGGCGAGCCAAACCGTGAGCGTGCCCGCGACTTATCCAGCTGGCATGATCATCATTAAGCAAAGCGAGCGGAAGCTCTATTTCACGACGGGCGACGGCACGGCGATTCGCTATCCCGTG
Source organism: Beijerinckiaceae bacterium (assembly GCA_031291515.1). Classification (GTDB taxonomy): domain Bacteria; phylum Pseudomonadota; class Alphaproteobacteria; order Rhizobiales; family Beijerinckiaceae; genus RH-AL1. Next base: position 2,580 of record JARLIW010000333.1, read on the forward strand.
GCGATCGGCAAAACCGGCAAGGCATGGCGCGGCCAGACCTTCATCGAAGGCAAGTTCATCGCCCCGGCGTGGTCGCCGCCCGAGTCGGTGTTGAAGGATCATCCCGAATTGCCGCCGGTGATCGCGAGCGGAGCCGCCAACAATCCGATGGGCGCCGCCGCCTTGACGCTCAAGCTGTCCGAAGTCGCGATCCACGGCACGTCCGCGAAGATGCGCGCCTCGGTCGGCACGGCGGCGTCCTATGGCTGCATTCGCATGCTGAACGAGGATGTCGTGGATCTTTTCGACCGGGTCAAAGTCGGAACGCCGGTCGTCTCGATTCCTTAATCTCCGGCGGAGATTTTCGATAAAGGGACGCGACAAGCGGCCCAGGATTGCGCTAAACGAAACGCGGTTCCCTCGACGAGGGGGCCGCGTTTTTCGTTGTCGCGCGCCGGCTCCAGGCCCGCGCGCCCAAGATCGATCGAGACACCGTGCAGGCCCAAAACTCCGCGATTCAAGCCGCCGCGTTCGACGAACCCGCGATCACCCCCGAGCTTGTCGCCGCTCACGGCCTCAAGCCCGATGAATACGAGCGTCTTCTCGCGTTGATCGGCCGGGTCCCGAGTTTTACCGAATTGGGCATTTTCTCCGCGATGTGGAACGAGCATTGTTCCTATAAATCCTCGCGTCTGCATTTGCGCGGCCTGCCGACCAAGGCGCCCTGGGTGATCCAAGGTCCCGGCGAAAATGCCGGCGTGATCGACATCGGCGATGGCGATGCCTGCATCTTCAAGATGGAGAGCCACAACCACCCGTCCTATATCGAGCCCTATCAGGGCGCCGCGACCGGCGTCGGCGGTATTTTGCGCGACGTCTTCACCATGGGCGCGCGCCCGGTGGCCTGCCTCAATCTGCTCCGTTTCGGCGATCCGTCGCATCCCAAGACCCGCCATCTCGTCTCCGGCGTGGTCGCGGGGATCGGCGGCTACGGCAATAGTTTCGGCGTGCCGACGGTCGGCGGCTCGACCGGATTTCACAGCCGCTACGACGGCAACATTCTCGTCAATGCGATGGCGGTCGGCATCGCTCGCGCGGACGAGATCTTTTACGCCACGGCCACGGGCGTCGGGAATCCGATCGTCTATCTCGGCTCCAAGACCGGCCGCGACGGGATTCATGGGGCGACCATGGCCTCGGCCTCCTTCGCCGCCGATGCCGAGGAAAAGCGGCCGACGGTTCAGGTCGGCGATCCCTTCGCGGAAAAGCTGCTTCTCGAGGCCTGTCTCGAACTGATGAAGACCGGCGCCGTCGTCGCGATCCAGGACATGGGCGCGGCCGGCCTCACCTCGTCGGCCGTCGAGATGGGGGCCAAGGGCGATCTCGGCATCGAACTCGATCTCGACCACGTGCCCTGCCGCGAGACCGGCATGACCGCCTATGAAATGATGCTGTCGGAAAGCCAAGAGCGGATGCTCATGGTGCTCGATCCGGCCAAGCGCGACGTCGCCGAGGCGATCTTCCGCAAATGGGGGCTCGATTTCGCGGTCATCGGCAAGACCACCGATACATTGCGCTTCGTCGTGAAACATGGCGGCGTGGTCAAGGCCGACCTGCCGATCAAGGAACTGGGCGATCAAGCGCCGCTCTACGACCGGCCGCACGTGCCGACGCCGCCGCGTCCCGTGATCGCGGCCGTGGATGTCGCGGCGCCCCTCGGCCATGGCGCGGCGCTGCTCAAACTGTTGGCGACGCCGGATCTCTGTTCCAAGGCCTGGGTTTGGCGCCAATACGACTATCTCATCCTCGGCAATAGCGTGCGGCGGCCGGGCGGCGACGCGGCGGTGATCCGGATCGGCGCGGGGCCGAAGGGGCTCGCGCTGACGACGGACGTGACCCAGCGCTATTGCGAGGCCGACCCGTTCGAGGGCGGCAAGCAAGCCGTCGCCGAGGCCTGGCGGAATCTGACGGCAACGGGCGCGACGCCGCGCGCGGTGACCGATAATCTCAATTTCGGCAATCCCGAAAAGCCCGAGGTCATGGGCCAATTGGTGGGCTGTATCGCCGGTATCGGCGAGGCTTGCCGCGCGCTCGATTTCCCGATCGTGTCGGGCAATGTCTCTTTATATAATGAGAGCGCGGGAACCGGCATTTTGCCGACGCCTTCCATCGGCGGGGTCGGCGTCATCGGCGATGTCGCGTCGAGCGCCTCGCTGGCTTTTTCGCATGCGGGGCAGGCGATTCTGCTCGTCGGCAAGACCGTGGGCTGGCTCGGCCAGTCGCTCTATCTGCGCGACGTTTGCGGACGGGAGGAGGGCGCGCCGCCGCCCGTCGATCTCGCCGCCGAACGTACGAATGGCGATTTCGTCCGCGCCTTGATTCTCGGCAAGCGGGTGGGCGCCGCGCATGATCTCGGCGATGGCGGCCTTGCCGTCGCGCTCGCCGAAATGGCCTTGGCCGGAAACATCGGCGCGGCCATCGATGTGCCCGGCGATGTCGTCTCGCATGCCTGGCTATTCGGCGAGGATCAGGGGCGTTACCTCCTTGCCGCGGACGAAGCCGAAGTCACCGCGATCCTGCGCGAGGCCGCCGCGTCCGGCGTTCCGTGCCAGCGCATCGGGACCACGGGCGGGGCGGCGCTGACGCTCGGGCCGGAGGCGCCCGTTCCGCTCGCCGATTTGCGCGCCGCGCATGA
>JARLIW010000101.1 GCA_031291515.1 Beijerinckiaceae bacterium
CAACAGGCGCCCGAGGTGTTTTCCTGGCGGCTTTACCTCGACAGCATGGATCAGGTTTTGCGCCGCGCGAGCCGCGTGGTGATCGACAGTTCGGGCAAGGGCGTGTCCGGCGTCGTGCCCTACATGCCGCTCGGCGACCCCTTGCCGCATGGCGGCCGGGACATCGCACAGACGCCGGCGCTCGCGGCTCCGGGGAGCAAGCCATGAAACGCTTGCTCGCCCGATCCGCCACGATCCTCGGCATCGTCATCGCCGCGACCCTTTATTCCAGCTGCTACGTCGTCTCCGAAGGCCAGCAGGCTCTGATCACGCAATTTGGCCGTCCGGTCGGGGTCGAAACCGAACCGGGGCTCAAATTTACCTTGCCGTTCGTCAATACCGTCACCTGGTACGACACGGCGCTCCACGCCATCGAACCACCGACCGATTTGATCATCCTCGGCGATCAGAAGCGCGTGGAAATCGACACCTATAGCCAGTTCCAGATCGTCGATCCGCTGCGCTTCAGCCAATCCGTCCGGACCATCGACGACGCGCGCTCCCGCCTCACGCAGATCATCAGCTCTTCGTTGCGCCGAGTGCTCGGCGCGGTGACGCTGCCGGCGCTTTTGTCCACGCGGCGCGATGCGATCATCGGCGAGATCCGCGATGACGTCGCCGCCACCGCGCGGCCTTTGGGCGTCGAAATCGTCGAAGTGCGCATCCGTCGCGCCGATCTGCCGCCCGAAACCAGCCAAGCCATCTATGACCGCATGACGTCCGAGCGTCGTCGCGAGGCGACCGAACTACGCGCCCAAGGGTTCGAATGGGCGCAAGAGATCGAGGCCAAGGCGGACCGCGAGCGCAGCGTGATCCTCGCCGAGGCGCAGCTCAAGGCACGGATCGCGCGCAGCGAAGGCGACGCCGAGGCGAGTCGGCTCTTCGCCGACGCGTTCGGCCAGAACGTGAAATTCTTCACGTTCTACCGCGCGATGGAGAGCTACCGTCACGCCCTCGCGGAGTCGACGCCGATGCTCGTGCTGACGCCGCAGTCCGAGCTGCTCAAATTCTTCAACGCCGGCGCGCCGTGACCGGCGGCCTCCCGGACTGGCTCGGCAAGCCCGCGGCCGTCTTCATGATCGATGCCATGCTGGCCGGCGACAATGCGCTCGTCATCGGCCTCGTCTGCCGCGCCTTGCCGCCGCCGAGCCGCCGCCTCGTGCTGCTGTTCGGGGCCGTTGGCGCGGTCCTGATGCGCGTGGTCTTGGCGGGGATTGCCGGGAGCGTGCTCGCGCTGCCCGGCCTTAAGCTCGCGGGCGGCCTTTTCCTTGCCGTGCTGGCGCTCAATCTCGCGCGTCCCGCCAAGGATAGCGGGCTGGTCGCGGCCCCCATTGACCCCCGGGGCGATATCGTCGCCGGGATCATGATGGTGATGCTGTTCGATGTGCTGATGAGCCTCGACAATGTCCTGGCCTTGGCAGCGGTGGCCGGCGATAATTTGCTCTATCTTGGGCTTGGCTTGGCGTTGAGCGTTTCCATCGTGATGTTCGGCAGCGCCTATGTCAGCGAGGCGCTCGGGCGGTTCCCCAAGCTCGCGCGGCTTGGCGCGGCCCTGCTCGGCTGGGTAGCGGGGCAAATGGTCGTATCCGATGCCTGGATCGCGGGGTGGGTCAATTCGCAGGCGCCGGCCCTGCCCCTCGCTATTCCGGTTTTAGCCGCCGCCTACATCTATGTCTTGGCCGAAGCCGAGGCCACGCCGGAAACGCAGGCCGCGCGCGTGCCGCGGATCCAAGCTCCGCCGACCCGGATCCCGCCGCCCCGAATCCTGCCGACCCAAGTCGCGTCGGCGCCCGTTTCTCCAGCAGCACCGATCGACTTGAAAACGGCTCGCCCCGAGCCCGAAAACCAGGAGCGCCTCGTCCTTATCGCGTTCGTCGCCATGACGATTTTCGCCGGCCTGTTCCTCGGCGTCTTCGCCTATATCTCGAGCGGCGTTTCCGGCGATTAAGGAATTTGCCGAAATCGGCGGAGTCCGCGCTCGAGGACGTGCAACCTATTAGAAAGATAAGGCGTTCGAATCACAGTGGCGCGTTGAGCGTGGCGACCGCGCCCGAAGGTCAGCCTGGCGCAATCCCCATCTCTTATGAACGAGATTGGCCTCCGTGGCCTGTTGTTTGAAACGCACACGCCCTGCCTTAGCATCGACGACGGGTGCCGCGGCGCCCAACCCGGTTGCCGAACGGCAAGGGCGGGTTCAAGATGACGACGTCTCGCGAGGGATCTCGCGTCCCGCATGAGGAAATGTCTGGGGCGCCGGCCCGAGTTCGGCATCTAAGTTCGATGTGCGACGTTTTGGTCGCGACGCGGCGCTTAATGGGGAGTTACAATCAGACTGTGCACGTTTCTTGCTCAAAGCGCTTGTAACGCACGGACTGTTCTAGGTTATGATCTAAAATCGACTCACGACTACAGAGTTCACAGGTATCAAAATGGATGACTTGTTCGACACTTTCGTACGTTCGTATGATGCCCGCAAAGCGACGGAAATGTCGCTCGCGGATTACCTCGAAGGCTGCCGCGACGACCCGATGATGTATGCCAGCGCCACCGAGCGTATTCTGGCGGCGATCGGCGAGCCCGAAATGGTCGACACCGCGCGGGATCCGCGTCTCGGCCGGATTTTCATGAACCGAACCATCCGGACGTACCCGGCTTTCGTGGATTTTTACGGCATGGAGGAGACGATCGAGAGAATCGTCAGCTTCTTCCGTCACGCGTCCCAAGGCTTGGAAGAGCGCAAGCAGGTTCTCTATCTTCTTGGACCGGTGGGCGGCGGCAAATCCTCGCTCGCCGAACGTCTCAAGGCCTTGATGGAGAAATATCCCATCTACGTGCTCAAGGCGGGCAACGAGATCAGCCCGGTCATGGAGAGTCCGCTCGGCCTGTTCGACCCCGATCAGATGGCCGGCAAACTCGAGGACCGTTACGGGATTCCGCGGCGGCGCCTGACCGGCCTGATGAGCCCTTGGTGCCTCAAGCGGCTCGACGAATTCCACGGCGATATCAGCAAGTTCAAGGTCGTCAAGCTGAACCCGTCGCGGTTGCGTCAAATCGCCATCTCGAAAACCGAGCCCGGCGACGAGAACAACCAGGATATTTCCTCGCTCGTCGGCAAGGTGGATATCCGCAAACTCGAGACGCTGTCACAGGACGATCCCGACGCCTACAGCTATTCCGGCGGGCTTAATCGCGCGAACCAGGGCATGCTCGAATTTGTCGAAATGTTCAAGGCGCCGATCAAGATGCTGCATCCTCTCCTGACGGCGACGCAGGAAGGCAATTATATTGGCACCGAGAATATTGGGGCGATCCCTTTTACTGGCATTATCATGGCCCATTCCAATGAATCGGAGTGGCAGAGCTTCCGCACCAATAAAAACAATGAAGCCTTTATCGACCGCATTTACGTGATCAAGGTGCCGTATTGCCTGCGGGTCACCGAAGAGAAAATGATCTACGAGAAACTGATCCAAACATCGGAATTGGCCGGCGCGCCGTGTGCTCCCGGCACGCTCGAAATGTTGGCGCGCTTTTCCGTCCTGTCGCGGCTTCGCGAACATGAAAACTCCAACCTCTATTCCAAAATGCGCGTCTACGACGGCGAGAGCCTGCGCGAGGTCGATCCGCGCGCGCGGAGCATGCAGGAATACAAGGACACGGCCGGTGTCGACGAGGGCATGGACGGGATTTCCACCCGTTTCGCGTTCAAGGTTCTCGCCGCGACATTCAACCACGATACGTTGGAGGTCGTCGCCGATCCGGTCCATCTGATGTATGTGCTCGAACAATCGATCAAGCGCGAGCAGCTCCCCGCCGACGTCGAAAAGCGCTACCTTGAATTCATCAAGGCGGATCTGGCGCCCCGCTATGCCGAATTCATCGGCCACGAAATCCAGAAGGCATATCTTGAATCTTATCAGGACTATGGCCAGAATCTCTTTGATCGCTACGTCGATTATGCCGACGCCTGGATCGAGGATCAGGACTTCAAGGATCCCGATACCGGCCAATTGCTCAATCGCGAATTGGTGAACCAAGAGCTGACCAAGATCGAGAAACCCGCGGGGATCGCCAACCCGAAGGATTTCCGCAACGAGGTGGTGAAATTCTCATTGCGGGCCCGGGCGCAAAACAACGGGAAAAATCCGCTTTGGACGAGCTACGAGAAAATCCGCGAAGTGATCGAACGGCGGATGTTCAGCCAAGTCGAGGATCTGATGCCGGTGATCAGCTTCAGCTCCAAGCGCGACAGCGAAACCGAGAAGAAGCACACGGAATTCGTCGAGCGGATGATGACGCGGAAATATACGGAGCGGCAAGTTCGCAGACTTGTCGAATGGTACATGAGAGCCAAGCAAGCGGGGTGATCATCCCCGGCCTTTTGATTGAGAGAACATGAACCTCATTGATCGACGGCTGAATCCAGGCGGTAAGAGTCTCGCCAACCGGCAACGCTTTCTTCGGCGCGCGAAAGCACTGGTCAAGCAGGCCGTGCAACACGGGGCGAAAGAACGCAGCATCAAGGATTTCGATCAGGGCGGCGAGATCAATATTCCCGTCGACACGCTGCGCGAACCTCGCTTGCACCGCTCCGCCCAGGGCGGGACACGCGAGGGCCTGCTGCCCGGCAATAAAAAATATGTCCGCGGCGATACGATCCCCAAGGAAAAATCGAGCCGCGGCGGCGGCGGGTCGGAAGGCGATGCCGAGAGCGGCGGCGAGGACGACTTCCGTTTCCTCCTCTCGCGCGACGAATATCTCGACCTCTTCTTCGAGGATCTCGAACTGCCCGATCTCGCGAAGAAAACGCTCGCGAGCACCGAAAGCTTCAGCCTTCACCGCGCCGGCTATTCCGTCTCGGGATCCCCGGCCAACCTGTCGCTGACGCGTACGATGCGCAACAGCCTCTCGCGGCGGATCGCGCTGCGACGCCCCAAATCGTCAGAGATCCAGGCGCTCGAAGCCGAGATCTCGGCGCTCGAGGAAGCCGGCAACGGCGACGACCTGCTCGAGGCGTTGCGCGACAAACATCAGCTGCTCGTCACGAAGAGCAAGCGGGTTCCCTTCATCGACCCGATCGACATTCGCTACCGCCGTTTCGACTCCATTCCACGGCCGGTGGCCCAGGCGGTGATGTTCTGCCTGATGGATACGTCGGCCTCGATGACCGAACATATGAAGGATGTCGCGAAACGCTTCTTCGCGCTTCTCTATATTTTCCTGAAGCGTCGATACCGTCACGTCGAAATCGTGTTCATCCGCCACACGCACGAAGCCCAGGAGGTCGACGAAGACACGTTCTTCCATTCCGTCGAAACCGGCGGCACGGTCGTCTCGAGCGCTCTCGAAGAAATGATCAAGGTCGCGCGTGAACGGTTCCCGCGCGAGGATTGGAACATCTATGCCGCCCAGGCCTCCGACGGCGACAACAGCTCCCGCGATTCGGAGAAGACGATCGCGCTGCTTCGCACCGGCGTGCTGCCGCTCTGCCAATATTTCGCCTATCTCGAATGCGGTCCCGAAAACGACAGCCACTCACCGGGCTTTCTTGCGCGGCCGACAGAGCTTTGGCGCTCCTATGAAGCCCTGCGCGACGCCGGTCCTCATTTTGCCATGCGGCGGGTCAACCATCGCAATGAAATTTACCCCGTCTTTCGCGAACTTTTTGAGCGCAAAGGCCAAACGGCGAGGCATGGCGCGACATGACACGCTCGGAACCCTCTCCTCTCCTCTTCGAGGGCGCGAATTGGGACTTCGCCATGGTTCAGCGCATCCATGATGCGATCGAGCCGATCGCGCTCGGGGAATTCGGCCTCGACATTTATCCAAATCAGATCGAAATCATCACCACCGAGCAAATGCTCGACGCCTATTCGTCGGTCGGGATGCCGCTGTTTTACAAGCATTGGTCCTTCGGCAAGCATTTCGCTCATCACGATGCCTCCTATCGCAAAGGCATGCGCGGCCTCGCCTATGAAATCGTGATCAATTCGAATCCATGCATCAGCTACATCATGGAAGAGAACACCGCGACAATGCAGACCTTGGTGATCGCCCATGCGGCGTTCGGCCATAACCATTTTTTCAAGAACAATTATTTGTTCCGGCAATGGACCGACGCCGACGGCATTCTGCAATATCTCGATTTCGCGAAATCTTTTATTGGCGATTGCGAGGAACGTTATGGGCATGCCGCCGTCGAGCGGTTGCTCGATGCCGCGCATAGTCTAATGGGCCAAGGAGTTCATCGGTATCCGCGCAAGCGCAAACCCGACCTTCTGACCGAGGAAAAGCGCGAGCGCGAGCGCAGGCTTCACGGCGAACAGGTGTTCAACGACCTCTGGCGCACGGTGCCCGGCAAGGAAAAGGTCAAGCGCGGCGCCGACGATGAGGCCAAGCGCCGCTCGCTGCTCGAACTGCCACAGGAAAACATCCTGTATTTCCTCGAAAAAACCGCGCCGCGGTTGCGGCCGTGGCAGCGCGAAATCATCCGCATCGTCCGCCTCATCGCGCAATATTTTTATCCGCAATCGCAGACCAAGGTG
>JARLIW010000102.1 GCA_031291515.1 Beijerinckiaceae bacterium
AGTTGCGCACGTCTTCGCAACTTACCGCGAAAGCCGGCATCGAACCCAACGAGGTTGCAACGGCGATCGCGCCAAATGCCGCGGCGCTCATCGGGCGCGACAGCAAATTATTACGGAAGATCTCAAGCATCGGATTTCCTTGAAGGCGGCCGAAGCGCTCTCGTGCGCAGCTTAACTGTAGAATAATCCACCTATAAACCACTTTTGTCGATAAATGGTGGCTTTATTGTGATGTAAATTAAGTCAAATATTTCCGTTTTACTTCTCCGCGTCCCTGTCGCCCGGGGGCGGTCTTGCGTCCTCCGAGGGCGTCCAGGGGCGTGGTCAAACCTGTAATCGCCGACCAAATCATTGATTTCGCCACCTGATCCGATAGTCTCGCAATGTCCGGAGTCGAGCCAGCGAATTCGCCACGATCCGCGACGGGCCCTTGTTCCGCAATCGGCCCAAGCATGAATTGGCGATCTGACGGAAAATAAAAATGAAGGATCTCGTGATTTTCGGCACCGGGATGATGGCGGAACTGGCCGATTATTATTTTCGAACGGACTATGGCGTCAATGTCGTTGGTTTTACGGTCGATGCCGCTTACAAATCCAGCGATCGCTGGCTGGACCGCCCGTTGATCGCCTGGGACGAGATTCAGTCGCGGTTTCCGCCATCGCGTCACGACCTCTTCGTCGCCGTCGGCTATGCGGGTTTGAACAAAGTCCGCCGGGCGAAGGTCGACGAGGCCGAAGCCAAGGGATATGCGCTGACGCGTTACATCAGCCCAAGGGCGATCGTCCCGGAAAACTTTGAATCCAGCGCCAATCAGTTCATCTTTGAAAACGCGATCATCCAGCCGTTCACGAAAATCGGACGCAATGTCGTCCTTTGGCCCGGCTCGCTGGTCGCCCATCATTGCGAGGTCGGCGAGGATGTCGTGATCTCAGGCAAAGCGGCGATTGCGGGCCGCGTGCGCATCGGCGCCCGCTGTTTTGTCGGGCTTAACGCAACCATCCGCGACAACGTGCGAATCGGCGAGGATTGCATTATTGGCGCCGGCGCGGTGATCCTGCGAGATCTCCCAAATGGCTCGATCGCCGCGGCGGGCGGAACGAGAATATCGAAGGCGCCGAGCCATAGGCTTCGACGTTTCTGACGAGGCCTTTCAGTCTTGGCGCGTCGCGATACGCGAGCGCCGGTCTGATATGCGGGCTTCAATGTTTAAGGACGCGGTGAAATGACGGGAAACACTTATCTGCCCTTTGCGCGTCCCGCGATCGTTGGCCGCGAATTCGAGTATATCGCCGAGGCTATTCGGAACGGCTCCATCGCCGGCGGCGGCCTGTTCATGCAAAGATGCGAGCAATGGTTGGAGCGGCAACTTGGCGCCAGGCGCGTCTTGCTCACCCATTCCTGCACGGCCGCGCTCGAAATGGCCGCCATTTTAGCGCGGGTCGGGCCGGGCGACGAGGTCATCATGCCCTCCTTCACGTTTTCCTCGACGGCGACGGCCTTCGTACTGCGCGGCGCGACACCCGTATTTATCGACATTCGGCCGGACACGCTGAACATGGATGAGCGCCTCATCGAAGGCGCGATGACCCCGCGCACCAAGGCGATTGTCGTCGTTCATTATGCCGGGGTCGCTTGCGAGATGGACGCCATCATGGCGCTTGCGAGCGCGCATGAGCTGCTTGTCATCGAAGATGCGGCGCAGGCGCATTTGTCCCGCTACAAAGGCCGCGCGCTCGGCGCTATCGGGCATTTTGGCTGCATCTCGTTCCATGAAACCAAGAATATCATCTCGGGCGAGGGTGGCGCGTTGATCGTCAATGATCCGGGCTATCTCGAGCGGGCGGAGATTATTCGCGAGAAGGGGACCGACCGAAGCCGCTTTTTTCGCGGCGAGATCGATAAATACACGTGGCAGGATATTGGATCCTCCTATTGTCCTGGCGAAATCGTTTGCGGTTTCCTGCTCGCCCAGCTCGAGCAGGCGGAGGTGATCTGCGCCAAGCGGCGCGCGATCCACGACGCCTATCGCGAAGGCCTGGCCGATCTGGCGACGCGCGGGCGGATTACGCTGCCGGACGCGAAGGGCGACGACGCCAACGGCCATATTTTTTGGCTGCTCGTCGACGATGAGTCCCAACGCACTGGTTTACTCACCTATCTGCGCGCGCGCGGGATTCATGCCGTGTTCCATTATGTGCCGTTGCATTCCTCTCCCGCGGGCCAACGGTTTGGACGCGCGGGCGGTCGTCTCGACGTCACGAATTCGGTTAGCGCGCGCCTCGTGCGGCTACCGCTCTATCTCGATCTGTCGCGGGACGACATCGCGCGGATCACAACGGCGGTCCTAGACTTTTTTGATTCAGCAAAGGAGCAAGGCTGATGGCGTCCGATTCCTCTTTTGTTGCTTTCGCCACCGCCTTTCTCCTACGTGACAGCGCGGGCATCGCCGACGATTATGAGACCTTCGAGAGGGACTTTCGCCAAGTCCTCTCCTGGCCGCCGGATCGCGTGACCGACGCGCCCTTGTTTCTGAGCTGTCTGCGGCGCGGATTCGGCTACTTCACCGGGACGTGGGATCGGCGCGGCTTCGCCTTGAGGGAAGCCTGTTCGCGCGCGCTTGCGAATCATTGCGCGCAACCCGATGCGTCGCTTGAAACGTTGTGCCTACTGTTTGATCTATCGTATTTTTTGATCTGGTGTTTTAACGATTCAAACGACGATCAATGTCGGCAAATTTTACCCGATATGCGCAACCTGGCGCAGCGGACAGGCCGAACATGCCCAGGGCGGCTGGAGCGCGGTGACGGTCGTCTCACGGTCGTCTATCTCACCCGTTTCGCGGATCCGAAATCCGCCGTCAGCGCTTGCATGAAATATGTTCTCGAGGCTCTGGCGACATGTCCAGATCGCTACCGACCCTTGGTCTATGTGCTGGATCACATGGATCCCGATTGTCCAGCTTGGCTCGCTCATGTCGGGGCAAAATTCGTCGTCCTCAAGGGCGCGACCGCGCAAGAGACGATCGAGAATGTGATGGCGCGAGCACGGGCCGATGACGTCGATGTGATGCTCGCGGCCAACAACACGGCGGTGCCGACCGTGCTGTTTTCGCGGCGTTGCGCGCCGGTCCAGGGGCTCGTCCAGGTCGGTTTGCCGGCCTGGGGAACGCTCAATCTCGATCTCGTCTATAATGGCTTTGGCTTCGATCCCGCGAAAGCGGGTTGGGGCGACGCCGCGGTCTATGATTTTCTGCCGCCGTGGGACGTCGACGACCTCAAGGGCGCGCCGAGCGCAAACGAGATTGCGGCGGAACAGGCGAAGTTGCCGCCCGGGGCACGAGCAATTGGTTGTTACGCGAGGCTCATTAAGGTCTCGTCGGATTATCTTGCGGCGGCCGAGCGCATTCTGCTCGCCAACCCGGATGTTGTTTTGCTGATCGGCGGCTCGGGCGATCCGAGCGCGATCCAACGCTTGATCGCCGCAAGTCCGGCGCGGGAGCGAATCGTGCTGCGGCCAGGCTTTGTTCCGGGGCGCGCTTGGGCGCGCATTCTGCATCTTTTCCTCGACACTTGGCCATTCCCCGGCGGCGGGTCGGTCCGCGAAGTGACCGTCCATGGCGTTCCCGTCGTGTCCGTCCATTGCCCGCAAATTCCCACCCTCGAGCTTGAAAAAGACAGCGAGTTGATCGCGGCGGATTGGGATGGGTTTGTCGAACTGGCGAACCGGCTTCTGTCCGACGATGAGGCTTATGCGCGCGCACGCGCGCGCGCGCTCGACATGACGCGGCGAATGGCGGATCCGGGCAGATTTCAACGTCAGTTTCTCGCCGACCTCGAGCGGTCGGTCGAACAGGCGAACCAGCCTGCAACCAGTTGACGATATGGTGGGCGCGACAGGGATTGAACCTGTGACCCCTCCCGTGTGAAGGGAGTGCTCTCCCGCTGAGCTACGCGCCCGGACCGTGCCGGAGCTTGTATATGCGTGATGCCGCCCTGTGAAGTCAAACCCCGGCGAAAAATTGATCTTTCAACGAGGCGACCGCGTCGAAAAGTTCGTCGAAATGGCTGATGATCGTGTCGGGGGCCATCTCCGCGACCGGGCGGTCGGCATAGCCGAAATCCACGGCAATCACCGGACGTCCGGCATTTTTCGCCGTGGTGACGTCGGTGATCGTGTCGCCCACCATGATGCTGCGCAGGGGATCGCCGCCGGCTTTCTCGATGGTCAGGTGCAAGGCCGCGCCGTTGGGCTTTGAGACCGGGAACGTATCTTGGCCGCAAATCGTCTTGAACCGCGAGAACGCGCCAAGCGCCTTGACGAGCTTTACGGCCGGGCTCTCGTATTTGTTGGTGAGGATCGCCAAGCTCCAGCCGGCGTCCGCGAGCCGGTCGAGCGCGGCTTCGGCTCCTTGATAAAACAATGTTTTATTCGTGATGTGCTGTTCATAGGCCGAGAGATAAGCGGCGAACAGGACTTCGAGCCGGGCGTCCGAAACGCGCCCGCCGTTGGCCTCGATGCCGCGCCGGATCAAGGCGCGGCCGCCCGCGCCGACCAACTTGCGGCCCTCGGCGAGCGGCAGGGGCGCATAGCCCTCGCGCGCGAGAATGACGTTGAGCGAATCGACGAGGTCGGGCGCGCTGTCGACGAGCGTGCCGTCGAGATCGAAGACGATGAGAGGCTGGGGAGCTTGGATCATGGTTTCGCTTAAGCAGACGTGGAGCGCCGCGCAAGCTTGTTGTGCGCTTTCCTCGAAAGTTGAGGCAAACACCGTGCTAGCCGTTTTGTCGTGTCCATCGGCGCGCTATAGGTCAAAGCTTCGATGCGAGATTGTGTTTGGAGCTCACTTGATGTCACCCGCTTCCCGTTGTCTCCGCCCGTTGCTTGTCGTCGCGTCGTTGTCACTCGTTGCCTCGAGCGCCGCGCGGGCCGCGGGGAACTATGATTTTTTGGCCGCGCCGCAAATCGATCTGAACCGGGTCTTTCGTCTTGATCGCACGACCGGCGAAATCGGCGCCTGTCAGTTTGGACTGAAGGAGGGGGCGCCCGTGGGCACGACGCTCTGCTATCCGCCGGGGCAGGGGGCCGGTCCCCAGGGGTCGAGCGATTATGCGTTGATCGCGTCCCGGCACGAACAAGAGGGCGGTGTTTTTCGCGTCGATTTGCGGACAGGCATGATGTCGATCTGCTATGTCTTGAACGAAACCGTGGTTTGTACGCCGCAAGCCAAATGAAAGCCTGCCGGCCGCTGTCTTGCTTGACGGAATAGCCCTTCAAGGCCTAACCCGCACGTGAGATAGGGGCTGATCGTGCCCCGCCTTCGTGAGAGCTCATGTCATCCCCCGGCCCCTTGAACGCGAAACGACTGGCCGCCGCCCGCGCGCTTGATTTTATCGAGCCAGGCATGCGCCTTGGCCTCGGCACCGGCTCGACGGCCGCCGAATTCGTGGCCCTCCTCGGCCAACGGGTCGCGGACGGGTTGCGCGTCGTCGGCATCCCGACGTCGGAACGCACCGCCGCTCAGGCCCGCGCGGTCGGCATTCCCCTCGCCACGCTCGAGGACCAGCCCGAACTCGATCTGACGGTCGATGGCGCCGACGAATTCGACTCGCGGCTTCGCCTCATTAAAGGCGGCGGCGGCGCCTTGCTGCGCGAAAAAATCATCGCCATGGCGTCGCATCGCATGATCGTCATCGCCGACGAGTCCAAGGCCGTCGCCGTGCTGGGCCGGTTTCCGTTGCCGGTCGAAATCGACCAGTTTGGCGTCGCCGTCACGGTTCGCCAAACCAGAGAGGCGGCGGCGCGCGCGGGTTGCCAAGGCGAGATCGTACTTCGTGAGTCCGCGGGCGCGCCATTTGTTAGCGACGGCGGTAATTTTATCCTCGATTGTCATTTGGGCCGGATCGATGCGCCCGAGGATCTCGCCGCGCGTCTCGTCGCCATTCCGGGGGTCGTCGATCACGGGCTTTTTTTGGGAATTGCAAGCACCGTGATTTCAGCGGGGGCCGGAGGGATAACCGTCCTCGGCCGTCCCGGATCTTAGTTGAGAGCCGGGATCAGCCCATGCCGTCGCGACCCCTCGTCCCCAACCGGGAGATAGCGTCCATGCCGGGCTTCGCCTTCCGCCAACGTCCGACTTGGATGCGCGCCGTGGCGCCGCTGGTGCTTGCGGCCTGCGTGCTGGGTGCCCGCATTGTCCCGGCTTGTTCGCAGAATCCGTCAGCCGCCGAGGCCAAACAACAAACCATCGCGCAGGCGGGACAGCCAGCCGCGGCGGGAAGCCAGCAGGACCCGCCGCCGCAAGCCGCGCCAGAGGCCGCAGAGCCGAGCGCCGCCCATATCCAGGCCGCGCGCGAGCTGATTCTCGCGACCGGGATTTCACGCTCGTTTCAGATCATTATTCCCGAATTCATGGATCAGATTGACGGCACGTTGACCCAGACGCGGCCGGAACTGACCAACGATCTCTTGGCGGTCATGGGGCAGTTGAAGCCAGAATTCGACAAGCAGGCCGACGAGATGATCGACCTTTCGGCGCGTATTTACGCCCGCTTGCTCACCGAGGACGAAATTCGCGCCATTCTCGCCTTCTTCAAGAGCGACGCCGGCCGGAAATATGTCGGCGCCCAGCCCTTGTTCCTCAATCAACTCGTCGCCGGCATGCAGGCCTGGCAACAGAAAATTTCCGTCAACATGATGACGCGCGTGCGCGAGGAAATGAAGAAGAAGGGCCACGACCTTTAGCTGGTCGTCCCAAGGTTAGATCTCGCTGGCGCCGCCCTCCGAAATGGTCTTGTTTTCCTTCGTCACGTGGCGGCGGATTCTTCGAATGCCGAGCGCCGTGAACAGAATCACGAACGGGATGCTGATCCCCATCGCGAGGCTCGGCTTGATCTCGACACCGGCCGCTTCGAGCGCTTCGGCGGCATGGCCAACGAGGGCGACGATGTAATAGGTCACGGCCGCGACGGAGAGCCCTTCGACGGTTTCGCCGAGGCGCAATTGCAGCGCGGCGCGGCGGTCCATCGAGGCGAGCACGGCTTGGTTCTGGGTCTGGCGAGCAATGTCGACACGCGTCGAGAGCAATTGCGTCGCGCGCGACACGCGTTCGGACAGCGAGCGCAGACGCGCGGCGACCGAGGCACAGGTCTTCATCGCGGGGGTGAGACGGCGGCGGGTAAATTCGCTGAAGGTCTGCAGCCCCTCGATGCGGCCCTCGCGCAGATCCTCGATCCGTTGTCGCACGAGATCGTAATAGGCCTCGGCCGCGCTGAAGCGGAAATGATCGTCCGCCTCGCGGCTGTCGATTTCGGCTTCCAGCTTCGTCAGACTGTCGAGCAGCGCGAGTTCGTCGTCGCTCGCCGCCCCGGCGAGCTTCGCGGTGATGCCCGCGAGTCCATGTTCCCAGGCCGAAAGCGCGGGCGCGAGGCGGCGCGCGACTGGCAGCGCGAGCAGCGCCATGAGGCGGTAGGTCTCGATCTCGAGAAGCCGTTGCAGGGTGCGCCCGGCTTGGCGCGGCGTCGTCATGCCCTGGTCCAGGATCACGACCCGCCCGAAGCCGTCGTCATGAATTCGGACATCGGTCAAGGCGATGGCGCCGCCGTTCGCGACCTTGGCGCCGATCAAAGTGTTGCCGGCGAAGAACCGGCGCGCGAGGCCTTCGTAATCGGGCGGAGCGTCCGTTCCCGGCGCGAGCACGACATTGACGGCGACGAGGATTTCACCGGGAATCGCTTTCAACCATTCCGCCGGCACGGCCTGCGTGGCCGAGGTTTCGAACCAATCCGACCCGTCGTCGGCCGCGATGAAGGTGTAGTCGGAGAATTCGGAGTGGCGTTCCCATTTCAACCGGAAGCCCCCGAGATCGACGCTGTAATGGCTCACGCCGGGGCGCGGCGGCGGCGCGCCGAACCGTTCCGCGAGGCTCGAAACATGTTG
>JARLIW010000015.1 GCA_031291515.1 Beijerinckiaceae bacterium
CCGCGCGGCGCGCTCGCGTTCGAAAGCGTCAGCTTTGCCTATCCGACGCGCGGCGAGGAGCGCGCCTTGCACGAGCTCTCGTTCAAGGTCGAGCCCGGCGAGACGGTGGCGATCGTCGGCCCCTCGGGCGGCGGCAAGACCACCTTGTTCCAGCTTCTGCTGCGCTTCTACGATCCGCAAGCGGGACGGATTCTTTACGATGGGATCGACATCAAGGCGCTCGACCCCGCCGATCTGCGCCATCACATCAAGAGCGTGCCGCAAGACCCCGTGATTTTCGGCGCCACGGTCGCCGACAACATCCGCTACGGCATGCCGCAAGCGAGCGACGCGGAGGTGCGCCGCGCCGCGAGCCAAGCGGCGGCGGACGAGTTCATCCGTCTCTTGCCGCAAGGCTACGAGACCCCGCTCGGCGAGCGCGGCGTCACGCTGTCGGGCGGCCAGCGCCAGCGTCTCGCGATCGCGCGCGCGATCTTGGAAAGCGCGCCCGTGCTGCTGCTCGACGAAGCGACGTCGGCGCTCGATGCCGAAAACGAAATCTTGGTGCAAGGCGCGCTCGAAAAGCTGATGGCGACACGCACGACGCTCGTCATCGCCCATCGCCTCGCCACCGTGCTCAAGGCGGATCGGATTTTGGTGATCGAAGCCGGCCGGATCGTCGAGGAAGGCACGCACCGGAGCCTGGTCGCGAAGGACGGGCTCTATGCGCGGCTCGCGCGTTTGCAATTCGAGACCGGCGCCGAAGGGTTTCGCGAGGGGCGCGACGCGGCGGAGTGACGGCGCGCCTCTAAAGCCTATCCCAAGCGTCAGCGTATATTCACCGGCGCGATGGCGTCTTGAATCGCCTTGGATCCCGCGACATGCGCGGGATTGCTGGCATCGAAGGTCTCATCCGTTGCCGCCATGAAGAGGCTGCCGTCCGCGCGCGTCTGTTGAATGGTTTGCGGCGGAGGCATGACCTGGATTGCGAGGTCGCGCGGCAAGAGCACCATCCAGCCCACGAAAATCGGCCGCTTCTTGCCCTCGGGAATCATGAGATCGCGGTTGAGCGCCGCTGGATAGGCGCTGGAAAACAGCGGATCAAACGCGTCCGCGACGGCAAAGAGGATCTTTTTGACGGTCGAATAGGCGATCAGGCGAGGATCGGGGGCGATGCCCAAGCTCGTTTGGAGCCAAATGCGATTGGCATCGCGTCCGCCGGCATTCATCATGATCATCATGCCGTCGGCTTTCCAACTGTTTGAATCGGCTTGGTTCGAGGCGCCCAGGCAATAGCCGAATTCAAGCCTTGGGCTTTTGGCTCCATTCAGGCAACTCTGCGCATAAATTGCTTTTTCGAGGAGTGGAATGCTCGCGCTCAATGGCAGACGCGTTTCGGGACCTGTCGGCTGAAACCACCGGCTCAGCAAAGGATCGATTTCCCGCAAGGACGTCAGAAGCTTTGCCACTCTCTCGGTCACCGTCGCAAGCGTCTCTTGTTTCGGGGGTAAGCGAGCATCGATCAAATAATGCATTTTCATATTCATAAAATCTCTCCATTCATGAAGAACCAGAGCTTTTTTGAACGTCGCGGGGCCGGCGCGACGGGCGGACCGCATTGGTTTCGTCAAGAACTACCATTTATTCACCGGCGCGATGGCGTCTTGAATAGCCTTGGATCCCGCGACATGCGCGGGATTGCTGGCATCGAACGTTTCGTCCGTCGCCGCCATGAAAAGGCTGCCATCCTCGCGCGTCTGCTGAATCGCCTGCGGCGGAGGCGTGATCTGGCGCGCGAGGTCGCGCGGCAAGAGCACCATCCAGCCGGCGAAGATCGGAAGTTTCTTGCCCTCGGGAATCATGACGTCCCGGTCGAGAGCGGTCGGATAGGCGCTGGAATATTTGGGATCGAAGGCGTCGGCGGTCGCGAAGAGAATCTTTTTGAACAGGCTATAACTGACGAGGTGAGGATTAGGAGCCAATGTCAACGCGGTATGAAACCAGACCCCGTTGGATCCAAGGGCGCCAGCCGTCAAAACGATATTCAGGTCTTCGGGCCGCCAGACGTTCTCGTATCCATTTGTGGTCGCGCAGAACGTATAGACTTCGTTGGGGTCTTCTTTGATTTTCTCATCGGCCCAATAAAGAATGGACTTTTCCAACATTCGCGGATCTGGCTTTAAGGGTGTTGGCCTGTCGCCGTCCATCATCGAAAACCATTGACTCACCAACGGATCAATTTGGCCAAGGGTGTCGAGAAGGGTTGCGAGACGCATCGCAACTTCAGGGATCGATTCGCGGTTGTCCTTTAGACTGGCGGAAATATTGAACCATGGGCTATGACTCATGCGTAATTCCCTCCTGGAATAAATGAAAATTTTCGGGGCTTAAAGCCGCCCGCATCGAACGTTGGGTCAATTGGTAGGTGAAAAACGTCGATATTTTTATACTTGTTTAAAAGCCCTTTGATTAGCTCGACGGCCGCGAGTTCGTTTACGAGATAGACGTCACGCCGCCCGGTGCCTTCGACGCCCGCATTCTGCCTGCGCGCTTGGCTCAGAAATCCGTCCTCCTTCCACCACGGTTGCGTGATGAGCCAAGAATATGAGCCGCCCTTGAATTCGATCATGTCACCGGCCTTCCATCGGCCTTGGGGATCGTCTTGTTGCGCGCAATCGTCGTAATGCAATCCATGATAAAGAATGGCTTGGCCGGGTTGCAATGGGTTGTTCGAGTTGACGTAGGCGTGTCCGAAAATTTCATATGCCGTCCCCGAATCGTTTGAGCGATGCGGCTTCGTCTGTCTGGGACGTGTCCAGGAAAACCGGCGTCACCGACGCCATATCTCCCTGCTGGCCCGACGAATATTCCCCGCTTGGGCGTCCGCTTCCGGCGGGGACGCGCGGCTGTCCCGGAAATTTGAGCAAAGCGATTTGGGACTTTTCAAAGCCCAGCTCTTGCAACAGCAGCTCGGGCGGGAATCCGGCGAATAGAAATCGCTCGGCGAAAAATAGCGCGTAGGCGTCGTCAAGGTCATTGAGGCGCGGGAGGCGCGCGAACGCCAGGTGGAAATGGGCTTGGACCTTGTTCCCGCGCCGCCACTGCTTGGCCGCCGCGTTGAAATGCCCGATCAGGCCAGACGGGATTTTTCGCGTGGCGGCGGCCACGATCGCGATGATGCGGTTATGGTCGCCCTCGACATCGAGCATGGGGATGCCCGAGGGATCGGCACGCAAGCGCGCGAGAACCGTTCCCGCGCCCCAAACGACGCCGTCGTCCGTGAACGCAATCGTGGGATAAAATGGGCGTGACGCCCTCCGCGTTTTCCAATCTTTTGCCAGGTTGTGAATCATCCGCATTCATCCAATATCTTGAAATACCGGACGCGCAGTATGGATGATAAATATAATTAGTATAGATGGGTCGCGAGGAGCTAACTATACACGATATATTGACGATGATGTAATATTAGGAAAAGCAGGCCTGGCGCGAAGGCGCGAAAAACCCGTTGATCGCTTGGCCGACCCTCGCTCCTGGACTTTCGCGCGTCAAGGACGCCCCGGAGGGGCGCCAGCTCCGCTGGTAAATCCTTGACACGCGAAATTCCAGGAGCAGACTCGCCGCCAAGCGATCAATGGAAAGGTCCGCGGCTTCGCCGCGCGGACACCGGTCGGCGATGCAACTCGCAGCCTCGGTTTCGTTTTACGCAACGAACCCTCGTAATCGCTCCGCCCGTGGCGCTATGCGCCCGGCCCTTACCGCGTCGGAACCGGCGTCCCGCTTCGGTAGTCATAGAACCCGCGCTGCGTCTTGCGGCCGAGCCAGCCGGCTTCGACATATTTGACCAGCAGCGGGCAGGGGCGGTATTTCGAATCCGCGAGGCCCTCGTGCAGCACCTGCATGACCGAGAGCAGCGTATCGAGGCCGATGAAATCGGCGAGCTGGAGCGGCCCCATCGGGTGGTTGGCCCCGAGCCGCATCGCGGTATCGATCGATTCCACCGAGCCGACGCCCTCGTAGAGCGTGTAGATCGCCTCGTTGATCATCGGCAGCAGGATGCGGTTGACGATGAAGGCCGGGAAATCCTCCGAAACGGTCGCCGTCTTGCCGAGCCGCGCGATCAAGGCCTTGGCGGCCTCGAAGGTCACATCCTCGGTCGCGATGCCCCGGATCAGCTCGACGAGCTGCATTTTGTAGACCGGGTTCATGAAATGGATGCCGATGAAGCGCTCGGGACGGTCGGTGACCGAGGCGAGCCGCGTGATCGAAATCGACGACGTATTCGACGCGAGCATGGCGTCTGGCTTCAGAAACGCGCAGAGGCCAGCAAAAATCCTGCGCTTGACCTCCTCGTTTTCCGAAGCCGCTTCGATCACGAGATCGCAATCGGCGAAATCGGCGAAGCTCGGCGCCGGCTTGACGCGGGCCAGGGCGGTCGCGCTCGCATCTTCGTCGAGTTGTTTCTTCTCGACCAGCTTGCCGAGCGCGCCGGCAATCGCGTCGATGCCGTGCTTGATCCGCTCCGCGGTGATATCGTTGATGAAAACATCGATTCCCGCGAGCGCGCAGACCTGAGCGATGCCAGCCCCCATCTGACCCGCGCCGACCACGCCGACTTTTTCGATACTCATGGGGTTCACCCGCTTCGATTGTTCTTGCGCGCCGGGTTTTGCCACCCGGAAGCGCTGCCAGCTTGTCATAGCTGGAATGTTGTGACGCACAAAAGCTCTAAAACAGTTTAGACGCCTCCGCGCCCCCCTTTTTCAGGCGAAATTATGCTCGGCTCAACCCTTTTTGGTCAATGCCTCGGTCAAGGCGGGAACAATTGTGAAGAGATCGCCGACGAGACCATAATCCGCGACCTGGAAAATCGGCGCTTCCTCGTCTTTGTTGATCGCGACGATGACCTTGGAATCTTTCATCCCGGCGAGATGCTGGATGGCGCCGGAAATGCCCGCCGCGATGTAGAGATCGGGCGCGACGACTTTTCCGGTCTGGCCGACCTGCCAATCGTTGGGCGCGTAACCCGCATCGACCGCCGCGCGCGACGCGCCGACGGCGGCGCCCAAGGCATCGGCGAGCGGAATGATGACGGCGGCGAAATTCTCCGCCGAGCCCGCCGCGCGTCCGCCCGAGACGATGATTTTGGCGCCGCTCAGTTCCGGCCGCGCGGAATGGGCAAGCGCCTCTTCCTTGAAGGCCGATAGGTCCGTGCCGGCGAGGGCCGCGGTCACCGGTTCGATCGGCGCGGCGCTCGTCCCCTTCGGCGCGGCCGCGAACGAGGCGGTGCGCACCGTGACGACCTTGAGCGCGTCCTTGGATTGCACGGTCTGGATCGCATTGCCGGCATAGATCGGACGCTCGAACGTATCGGGCGCGACGACTTTGATGATGTCCGAGATCTGCATCACGTCGAGCAGGGCGGCCGCGCGCGGCAGGGCGTTTTTCGCCAAGGCCGTGGAGGCCGCGACGATCGCGCCATAGCCGGGCGCCAAAGCCACGAGCAGAGCGGCCAAGGGTTCGGCGAGGCCATGGGCGAGCGACGCATCGTCCGCCACCAGCACTTTCTCGATGCCCGCGAAACTCGCGGCGGTGGCCGCGGCCTCCCCGAGATTTTGGCCCGCGACGAGAATATGGACGGGCGCGCCGAGCGCGAGCGCCGCGGTGAGCGCCTTGGCCGTGACATCGGCGAAAGCGCCGTTTTGAATTTCCGCGAGGAGAAGAGTGGTCATGACAGCACGCCTGCTTCGTTCTTGAGCTTCCCGATCAGTTCCTCGACGCTCGCCACTTTGATTCCGGCCTTGCGGGTCGGGGGCTCCTTGGTCGAGAGCACCGCGAGGTGGGGCGTCAAATCGATGCCGAGATCCTCGGGCGTCGTTTCCGCGATGACCTTTTTCTTCGCCTTCATGATGTTGGGCAGCGAAGCATAGCGCGGCTCGTTGAGCCGGAGGTCGGTCGTCACGATGGCCGGCAGTTTGAGGCTGACCGTCTGCGACCCGCCGTCGACCTCGCGGGTGATGTCCGCGCTGTCGCCATCGATCACAAGCTTCGACGCGAAGGTGCCCTGGCCCCAGCCGAGCAGCGCCGCGAGCATCTGGCCGGTCTGGTTGCTGTCGTCGTCGATCGCCTGCTTGCCGAGGATGACGAGGCCGGGGGTCTCTTGCGCGACGATGGCCTTGAGGATTTTGGCGACCGCGAGCGGTTCGACCGGCGCGTCGGTCTTGACGAGAATGCCACGGTCGGCGCCCATCGCGAGTCCGTTGCGGATCGTCTCTGTCGCCTGCTGCGGCCCGATCGAGACCACGATCACCTCGCTCGCCTTGCCCGCTTCCCGCAGGCGCAGGGCTTCCTCGACGGCGATTTCGTCGAACGGGTTCATCGACATTTTGACATTGGCGAGTTCGACCCCCGACCCATCCGCCTTGACACGGATTTTGACGTTGTAGTCGACGACGCGTTTGACCGGGACCAGGATTTTCAAGGGCGATGCCTCCGCAAAGGCCGTTGGACGGCGCTC
>JARLIW010000016.1 GCA_031291515.1 Beijerinckiaceae bacterium
ACGCTGCCGGATCAAACGCCCGACGAGCCGCCGGGTCACTTCTCCCAGCGGCGAGGCATAAAATGAGCGGAGGTCGACGACATCGAGGGCCATTTTTCCATTTTCGCACGAAAGCGGCCGCGCGGGTACGGGGATTTTTGGGTAGTGGGTCAGTTTGAAATAATGCACCGGCATTAAGAAACTGCCCGTCGAAGGCGCCCCAGATCCCAAGCACATTTCCACGTCTTATGTGGAGCGGCAGAACCTCACAATGCGGATGCACATGCGCCGGTTCACGCGGCTGACGAATGGCTTCTCGAAGAAGATCGAGAATCATGCTTATGCGGTCGCGCTTCACATGATGTATTATAACTTCGTGCGCATCCACGCGAAGCTGCGCATGTCTCCTGCGATGGCGGCTGGCGTTTCTGATCGTCTTTGGGAAGTGAAGGACATTGTTGCGCCGGTCGAGTCGGACGAAGTGCTGGCCGATCGGAAGCGTGGGCCATACCGCAAGGGGCAATCTGCGTGATTAAATATCTCAAATCCAAATGGCAATTACATCAATTAAATAAGTGGATTGCGCAAACAGAAGAAGCTTATGCCAAGGATCGAAGAGACGCAAAGAAAATGGAAAAAGGTTCAGAATTCCTCTATAAGATTGGTGAGGATGAACACAACGAAAAGCGGATCTATGTCGACGAAATAGAACAAATAAAATCTAGAATATTATGCGCTAAGGCTAATCGTCTAGGTGTTCCAATCCCAATGGACGAAGACTCTTGGCACGAATCCAATGTCATCGGTGGACGCGCCCTGACAACGAAAGGGTTTGCCGATTTGCGTGCCGCTGTTCGGAAGGAACGAAATGAGAAATGGTCATTTTGGGAACTCCGCCTAAAAGTTATCGGAGCCGTACTGACCGCCGCTACCGGTGCGGCTGGCGCATTGATCGGGCTTGTCGCCATCTGGAAGAAATAAAATTTCAAACTGGCCCGCTACCGATTTTTGGATGGCCTTGCCTCGTTCTCGGCCTCGCCATATGTCGGGGTGCGCGGTTCCGATTGTTACGTAACCGCGAAACAATCGTCGAGGACGGAGTACGCAAGTCATGGCCGCCCAAATCCATCAATTCCTGTGTCTGTCCGATAATTTCGGCGTCTTGCTGCATGACCTCGCGACGGGGCGGACGGCCTCGATCGATGCCCCCGAAGCGGGGCCGATCCTCGTGGCTTTGGAGGAGCGCGGCTGGGAGCTGACCGATATTCTGGTGACGCATCACCATTTCGATCACGTCCAAGGCATTGGAGCGCTCAAGACGCGCTTTCCCGTCGCGCGGGTCGTCGGGCCCGCGAAGGAAGCGGCGAAGATCGGCGGGCTCGACGAGGAGCTTCACGAGGGAGACCTCGTTCGGGTGGGCGACCTTCAGGGCAGGGTCATCGAAGTTCCCGGTCATACGCTCGGTCACATCGCCTTTTATTTCGAGTCCGAGGCCTTGCTGTTTGCCGGCGATACCCTCTTTTCGCTCGGATGCGGTCGGCCTTTCGAGGCGCCGGCGCGGGTGCTCTATGAGTCGGTGATGAAACTCGCGGCGCTGCCCGGCGCGACGCAGCTCTATTGCGGTCATGAATATACCGCCGCGAATGCGCGGTTCGCGCTCGGCGTCGACGGACATAACGAAGATTTGATCGCCCGCGCGGCCGATGTCGAGCGTCTCGTCGCCGCCGGGCAATTCACCTTGCCCTCCACCCTCGCGGCGGAACGCGCGACCAATCCGTTTTTGCGCGCGGCCAACCCGGCTCTCAAGGCCTCGCTGGGGCTCCCCGACGACACAGAGGCCACCGAGGTCTTCGCGGTTTTGCGAGAGCGTAAAAATCGCGGCTAGGGCATGTCCCGAAAAGTTGAAACTTTTTCGATCACGGACATGCTCTGATTTCTACCAAGAGAGCGTTTGCGAGGGGTCGATCAAAGTCTGGGGTCCGAATCTTTGGCGCTCTATGCCGAAAGGCTAGGATCTCGCTGGTCGGACCTCGCGTCTGGAAATCGGTTCTTAAGGAAGCTCGGCCATAGTTGCCGTAAGGGAGCGTCGGATCCGCGCTCGACCTTAAAAAGGATGCGCGCGTGACGTTAAGTCGGCTCCCCTTCGAAATGGGTGGCGTGAAAGGAACGCCAGAGGCGGGGGGAGAGCCATTGCCGCGGGGCGGGGCGGGGCAAGCCGTAACCTATGACTGGAATTTGTCCACCGACCAAATCGTCTGGGGGAGCGGCCTTGCCGGAGTGATCGACTTCGCAAGAGAACAGGCTTTTGCGACGGGCGTCGCTTTTGCCGAACATCTCGCGCCAGGCAGTGCCTCGTCCCGCTACGAGGCGATCATGGCGGGCGGCTTTGACACGGGCAGCGGGGTTCCTTTTCAAGTGATTTACGGCTTGGTCCCCTATGCGCGATCGCCTGCTCCGCCGATTTGGGTCGAAGATAGAGGCCGCTGGTTCGCCGATGGCAACGGTCGCCCGGTTCGGGCCTCCGGGGCCATCCGCGTGGTCACCGAAGCCGAACGCGCCCGGACGGCCGCGGCGCAACGCGATCCTGAAACGGGTGTCTTCAACCAAGCCTATTTCGAGGACCAACTCGCGCGGCATCTCGAGCTGAGCGCGCGTAAACACACGACATTTGGCGTCGTCTTGGTTGAACTTTGGACCGTCGGCGGTGCCGGCCAGGCCGTGGATGCGGCGATGATGCAAGAGGTGGCCGCGCGATTTGCCCGGCACATGCGGGCTGGCGAAATTCTCGCGCGGCACGGCAAGACCAGACTGGCGATTTTATTCGAAAATTGTAATGGCCGCCAGTTGGCGATCGCCGCGACGCGTTTGCTCGAATCGGCAGGCGCGGTGTCCATGTCGAACGCGATGGAGCCGAGAAGCGCTGGCTTTCGCGCGGGCGGTGTGGTCGCCCCGCTTCAGGGCCGCACGGCGCGGGATATTGTCGCCTTCGCCGCGGAAGCTTTGGCGATCGCCGAGCGGGAGGGGCGCACCGGTTTCGTGCCCTATGACGCCGACGCCGCCAGCAAGGGTGTTCGCGCGGACGCGTTGCTCACCGCCGTGCTTTAGCGCTTCGCCCTTCGAATGCGCCGAAGATTTGCGTCCGATTCGCGACGCCGGGGCCTTCGCGTTTGGGCGTCCGATCATCGACAGTCCGGAAATTCACAACGCCCGTTATGCTCAAGCTCAAATGACGTCTCGTGACCCGTGGGTCGGCGGCTCCGTCCCGTTTGATATTCAACGCGGCAAGAAAGTGGGGGCTGTAATGTTCCAACAAGCGCCGGTCAGTCAGCGGTGCCCCGTGGCAAATCGGATGCGCAACGATTCTCTACTCGTGAATAATATCTCTATCGCAACCCAAAGTACGCGCTTGGGCACCGGCGTATAAATATCGCAATATTGACGTCCGTTGCTACTAAAGCTTGAGGTCGGGGCCCATCGTGACCGAAATTCGGTCTAAACACCAGGGGCGGCATGCTTAATCCGAATTAATGAGCATATGTCGTCCATTGCGAAGCGAAATGGACCGGGGATGGTGATCATTTGGTAATTTGTTTCGTTTAATTCTTTCAGATGGCTCCAGGGAGGCCTCTCACCCTTTGCAAAAAAGGGGAGACTATATAAGGAAGAACAATGCCATTGCCGCTCAAGACCAAGATGATCGCCGGATGCGTCGGGATATTTGGCATCATTGCTGCCGTCGCGCTCCTCGGTGTCTGGCCCAATGAGAGCCTTGGTGGCCCCGCAACTTTGACGAGCCTGCGCGGGGGCCTGATTCTCGGTTTGACCGGCGCTGGCGCGGCGATCGCTTATGCCCTGGCCCAAACCGTTCTCAAGCCGCTCGCCCGTCTCAACACGACGATCGAGGCTCTCACCAGCGAAGCCCGCGCGCTCGATTCCGTCGCTAAGGCTCAGGCGCAGCTCGACGCCAATCTGACGTTTCTGCGCGATCAGCTCTATAAGCACGGCGATCCGTCCGTGACCGACGGCAAGCTTTACTTTGGGAATCTCTTGATCAACGGCAACGATGCGATTGTCGACAAGGTTCAGTCGGTCCACGGCGGATCCGCGACGATCTTTCTTGGCGATTTGCGGGTGTCCACGAACATCAAGGATCCGCAAGGCAAGCGCCAGACCGGCACCAAGCTCGCCAGGGGACCCGCCTTCGACACGGCGCTCGTGGAGGGGAAAACCTATCGCGGCGAAGCCGAGATTTTCGGCGAGAAATATATCACGATCTACGAGCCCATCCTGAAAGGGCAGGACATCGTCGGCATTATCTTTGTGTGCTTCAAAAAGGCCGACGCGCTCACGGGCGCGGTTCACGGCGGGGGCGCGCCGCTCGACGATTTCGGTCGGATCGACAAGAATATCACGGAGCTGCGGCACATAACGATCACTCGCGACAAAATCATGCGCGAGGCGAACGAGCAGCGATCGGTCATGGCGGATGCGCGGCGCAAGCAAAAGGCGCTGGAGCGCGTCACGGCCGTCGATCAGGAAAACGTCGTGTCCGCGTTGTCGACCGCGCTCGAACGTTTGGCCGCGGCCGATTTGACGCATCGGATCGATTTGGCGTTCCCGCCGGAATATCAAAAGCTCAAGGACGATTTCGGCGGCGCTCTTCTGGCGTTGCGCGATACGATGACCGCGATCGTGGCGGAAACCTCGTCGATGCGCGGCCATACGCGGGAGATCTTTCAGGCGGTTGACGAACTGTCCCGCCGAACCGAACAACAGGCCGCGAATCTGGAAGAGACGGCGGCTTCGCTCGATCTCATCACGTCGACGGTCCGGCGGACGGCGGATGGGGTCAATGAAGCCCGCAAGGTCGTCACCAATAGCAAGAAGGCGGCGGAACATTCGAGTGAGGTGGTTCGCCAGGCCGTCAGCGCCATGAGCGAAATCGAAAGCTCTTCGCGTCAAATCAGCCAGATCATCGGTGTCATCGACGAGATCGCATCCCAAACCAATTTGCTGGCGCTGAACGCCGGCGTCGAGGCGGCGCGCGCGGGCGATGCCGGGCGTGGCTTCGCCGTCGTCGCGACGGAAGTTCGCGCGCTGGCGCAGCGTTCGGCCGAGGCCGCGAAGGAGATCAAGGGGCTGATCTCGACCTCCAACCAACATATCAAGCAGGGCGTGTCGCTCGTCGGCGAAACCGGCCAATCTCTCGAGCAGATCCTCGACGAAGTCAGCAAGGTCAACGAGATCGTCGCGGTCATTGCGGCGTCGTCGGAAGAACAGGCGTTGAGCCTGCAGGAGATCAATACGGCGGTCAGCCAGATGGATCAGGTCGTCCAGCAAAATGCGGCCATGGTCGAGGAGTCGACGGCGGCGAGTCACCATTTGGCGGAAGAAGCCGAGACGCTCGAAAAATTGGTCTCGCAGTTCCAAATTGGGACAAATCATTCGGAGCGCGAGCTACCCGTCGCCGCGCCGGTTCGCGCATCCGTGACCCCGATGCCCGCGCGAGCTTCCGCCTCGCGTCCGATGCTCAAGACGACGAGCGCCGGCGGGAATGCCGCTCGCAAGCCTGCCGCTTCGGCCGAGCAGGAATGGGACGAGTTCTGAGCCGGGACGCGTTCGTTCTCGTGCTATTCCCGGAGGACGCGTCGATTAAGGGCCGGGCGCCCTAAACCGGCGCCAGCCCTCGGCGCGCAATTGGCAAGCCGGGCAGGTGCCGCAGCCGTAGCCCCAGTCGTGTTTCTGGTCGCGCGTCCCGAGATAACAGGTGTGCGTCTCCTCGACCGTCAAATCGACGAGCGCCTGGCCTCCGAGCGTTTCGGCGAGCCGCCAGGTCGCGGCCTTGTCGATCCACATCAGCGGGGTCTCGATGATGAAATGGCTGTCCATCCCAAGGTTGATCGTCGCTTGCATCGCCTTGATCGTATCGTCGCGGCAATCGGGATAGCCGGAAAAATCCGTCTCGCACATGCCGCCCACGATATGGCGCAGGCCCCGGGGGTAGGCGAGCGCCGCCGCGAAGGTCAAAAACAACAGATTGCGGCCGGGCACGAATGTGTTGGGCAGACCGCTGGCGTCGAGGGTGATCGCGATGTCTT
Organism: Beijerinckiaceae bacterium; assembly: GCA_031291515.1. Lineage (GTDB taxonomy): Bacteria > Pseudomonadota > Alphaproteobacteria > Rhizobiales > Beijerinckiaceae > RH-AL1. The sequence goes on from JARLIW010000016.1 coordinate 6,078, forward strand.
GCGTCATCGCCGTCGCGCCGATCGCCGCCAGGGCGGAGAGATCGATGACGTGGTCGGGACCGAGCTTGGGCGCCCAGCGCGGAAATTTTTGCGCCAAGGCCGCGCGGATCACGGGCCGTTGGCTGAGCTCGATACGATGGCGCTGGTGATAATCGAAGCCGATGGTCTCGACACGGTCGAATCGTTCGAGCGCCCAGGCGAGGCAAGCCGTGGAATCCTGACCGCCGGAAAACAGGACAATCGCGCTCATGGGTTTAGCCTTTTTCCGTTGCCCAAGCCGAAATCAACAGATTGGCGATGGCGAGCTTGGGCGGGCAGATCAGGCCGGCGGGATGCTCGCGCGCAAGCATCAACCGCGTTTCTTCCCGGCTGAACCAGCGGGCATCCTCGATTTCGCGGGTGTCGATGGTGATCTCGCTCGACAGCGCCCGCGCGGTGCAGCCAATCATCAGGGAGGCCGGGAAGGGCCACGGCTGCGAAGCGAAATAATCGACGTGGCCGATTTTGACGCCGGCTTCTTCCATGATTTCCCGGCGCACGGTATCCTCCAACGTCTCGCCGACCTCGGCGAAGCCGGCGAGACACGAGTACATGCCTGGGGGAAACCCCGCTTGGCGCCCGAGCAGGCAGTGCTCGCCATCCGTGACCAGCATGATCGCGACGGGCTCGACCCGGGGAAAGTGGTGGCGGCCGCAATGCTCGCATTCGCGCCGCGATCCGCCGGCCGCGGCTTTCGACGGCTTGGCGCAATTGGCGCAAAACCGGTTGTGCTGGTGCCAATGCAACAGGCTTTTGGCCTGGCTCAACGCGCCAATCATCTCCGGGTCGACGAGACCTTGCGCGGCAATGGTGCGCAAATCGACGAAGGCGAGATCGTCGCGCTCGGGCGCCGCCTCATGCGCGGCCCCTTCGATCCGGGTCGCGAACAGCGCGCGCTCGCCGTGACAGCCGAGAAAGACGGTCTCCGCCGGGTCGCCAAAAGCTCTCGCCTCGTCCAGGGTGAAAATGGCGTCATGGATGTCCCCGGCGCGTTTTAAAGCGGGAATATCCGCCGACAGCACCAAGCTGCGGCTCGAGGGCGCCGCGAGCAAAGCCGCGATGAAGGCCGGATCTTCGCGCTGCGCGGATTTGCGGTCGAGCGTGTTGAGGGTGAAGCCGGTGGCATGCGATGGGTCGGGCACGAGACCTCTTTGGGGTTGGCCGCGTCAGGCGAGATCTGTCTTGGCGAAATCATCGCCTTTGTAAAGCAGTTTGGCCTGGTTCGTTTTGGCGCAGGCGTAGGCAAAGCAATCGCCCATATTGAGGCCCGCGGGATGGCGGCCTTTTCCGAATCGCGCATAGGCGGCCGCCGCGATTTCGTACTCCGGCATGCCGATTGGAACGAATTGGAAGCGTTCGAGCTTCAAATAGTCCTCGACGTCGGCGCGCGCGGCATCCGTCGTATATTGGTAGGATCGGCATAGGCCCGCAATCGTCTCCCAGATCGACAAGGCGGAACATAGACGCTCGCCATTCGAGTCGAGGATTTGAGCCAAGAAATCCGCTTCGGCCTCGCCGGTCATGAGAGCGATCAAGGCCGGGGCATCGACGAAAATCATTTCGGCTGACCGGACAGTTCGTCGAAAAACGCTTGATCCGCTTCAAGACCCGTATGCGGCGGCAACGGATGCGTCGCCCGGAAGGCGGCGAGCCGTTCGCGGTAGGGAATCGCCTGGGCGGCTCGGTTCAACTCGGCCTGAACGGCGAACTTTACCGCGTCTTGCTTCGACGTTTTGCGGAGCGCGGCGAGTTCTGCCACCAGCTCGGCGGTAGCATCGTCCTTGATGTAAAGGGGCATGACGGACTCGGGATATCCATGACGAGCATTAGGATATCCTGATTGAATGGGCCGTTCAACTCAGGTGTCGCGTTCCGCCGTCCCCTCGTGCAAATAGGCCCACGCCGTTTCCATCAGCGCCTTGCCATCCGCCTCTGACTCGACCCAGATTACGCAGGTCGCGGCGTCGGAATCGTCGTGCAGCTTCGGCAATAAAGCTGGCGCGCGGCGCGCGATTTCCGCGTGGAGGAGATCGAACCAGGCAGGACCGTCGGCCTTGCCGCCGCGCGCCTTGAGCGCGGCGTTCAACGGCTCGAAGAAAGCGTCGCCGGGCCACAGCGTGAGTTGCCAGGCTTTCTTGATCAACCGGCCCTCGTGCCGCGTATCGCCGACCACGGTCAGGAGCAGCGGATCCCAGCTCGGATCCTCCCATTCGCCGTCTTCCTCGATGATTTCGGCGAGATTCCCCGGCATAAGCCAGGCGGGCAGCGTCTTGACGTGATCTTGCGGCATACAATGGAGCCCTGTCGAAAATGCTTGATCCCTCCC
>JARLIW010000334.1 GCA_031291515.1 Beijerinckiaceae bacterium
AAGCCCGGTCGCGGTCCAATCGCCGGCCAGGAAACAATTGGCGTAGCGCGTTTCCGGCCCCGGACGCTTCGCATCTTCCTCCGGCGTGGCCGCGAAAGTCGCCCGTTTCTCCCGGATGATCTGCCATGGCGGCAATGCAGCCTCGATCCCCGCCGCGGCCTTGACGTCGCGCCACAGCGTTTCGATCAGCGTCTCGCGCGGAATGTCGAGAAGGCGGTCGGCGCCCGAGATCGTGATCGAGATCCGGTCCGGAAAGGCGAAGATCCATTCCACCGTGCCGCCGATCACCCCGAGAATGGGCGGCAGGCCGGCCGGCGGCGACATCTTGAAATGGGCGTTGACGATCGAACGGAATTTGACCGGCACGCTCAAGCCGGGCAGCAGCGCGGCCGCGGCCGGCGGCGGCACGGCCAGGATGACGCGATCATCGGGACCGAGCGCGATCGTCTCGTCGTCGAATTCGAGCGCGGTCACCGCGCCGTCGGGCCCAGCCAAGGCGCGCAGCGGATGGCCAAGCCGAACCTCAGCCCCCTTGCCCTCGAGGAATCGGATCGCGGGATCGACGAAAGCGGATCCGAGCCCCTTGGCCGCGATCAAGGGACGGCAGGCCCGGCCGCCCTTGGCCAGCGTCTCGCGGATGACCGCGCCCGCCAAGGCCGCCGAGCTTTCCGGCGGGTCGGTGTTGAGCGCCGCGAGCAAAAATGGCTGCCAGAGTCTGCGATAGAGCGTCCCGGAGCAGGCCAGACGCGAGCCGATCGTCGCGGTCTTGTCCGTCGTCAACAGGCGCGCCAAGGCGAGATAATCGCTCGCCTTGGTGCCGGGCACGCGGCGGTTCGCGCGAAAAACCCACCACGGCAGCGGTCCCGCGTTGGGGCGCACGTTCCAACGCGCGCCGGTGTCGAGATCGAAGAACGGAAACACCGCCTCGGCGGGACCCGCGAGTTGGTCTTCCGTTCCGATCTGGCGGCAGAAGGCGCGCGCGCCGCTGTTGCCCGACAATAGCAGATGGTTGCCGTTGTCGATGTCCATGCCAAGCGTCGCGTCGAAATAGGAGCGGCAGCGCCCGCCCGCCTGCCGCGCGCCCTCGTGAAGGACGATCGCACGCGGACCCTTGCTCAAGGCGACGGCCGCCGCCAGGCCGGACAGCCCCGCGCCGACGATATGAACGGTGGGCCGGGCCGGTCGCTCGCGTCCGCTCATCCCTTACACCAGCCCATGGCGGAGCAGAATGAGCAGCAACCGCCCCTTGGAAACGCGCACGCGCGCGCGCGGCGGCGCAAAGCCGCGCGCGGCGACGCCATCGAGAATGGGACCATAGGCTTCCGCCATGATCCGGCATGCCTTGACGCTCGCGCGCGGGCAGCGAGACATGATGGCGCGGGCTCGGCGGAAATGCTCCTTGGCGCGCGCGATCACGGGCGCGCAGGCCGCGCCGAGGTTCGGATGGGCCGCGACGGTTCGCGGATCATGCGACCAGATTCCCGCCGCTTCGAGCGCTTCGCGCGGCAAATAGAGCCGGCCGATGCCCGCGTCCTCGTCGATGTCGCGCAAGATATTGGTGAGTTGCAGGGCCTTGCCCAAGTGATGGGGCAGGCTCTCGCAATATTCTTCGGGCGTCCCGAAAATCCGCACCGACAACCGCCCGACGGCGCTCGCCACGCGATCGCAATAAAGCTCGAGCGTCGCCCAATCCGGCGCTTGGATGTCGCGCTCGACATCCATGTCCATGCCATCGATGATCGCGATGAAATCCTCGCGCCGCAGGCCGAAGGCGTCGATGGCCTTGGCCAAGTCGCGGAGCGAGGCGCGCGGAATCTCACCGGCGTAGAGACGATCGATATCGCGCCGCCAGTCTTCGAGCGCGCGACGGCGCCCCCCGCGCGGACCGCCGTCGTCGGCAATATCGTCGACGAGCCGGCAGAACGAATAGACGGCATACATCGCCTCGCGCCGCGGCTTCGGCAGCAGACGCATCGCGAGATAAAACGAGCTGCTTTTCGCCATGCCGGCGTTGGCGTCTCCGGCGCTGGAATCCTGTGTCGCCGCGATGCTCATGCGTGATCCGCTGTTTCGGGGGATATGGCGGCCCGCTGGAACCGGCCGGCAATTCCGGCGCCGGCTCCGAGCAAGGCTTGGAACAAGGCGCCTGGTTTCGACAGATGCACGGTTTGGCTCAGCGGATCGCGCGCCGTCAAGAACCCGTTCAATTTCGCGGCGAGCCGCGCGATGATCGCGGTCTCCAAGCACAGCCGCCAATCCCGGACCTGGGGCGACAGCAGAGCCCCATGGCGGATCAGATCGAGATTGCGCGCGGCGACCTCGTGAATCGCGGCCAAGAGCGGCGGCGGCGCGGCCGGGCCGCCGAGCCATTCGGTCGCGGCCCCATGCCGCGCGAGGACATCCTGCGGAATATAGACGCGATCGATCTCGCGAAAATCCTTCCCGCAATCCTGCAGGTGATTGATGATTTGCAGCGCCGCGCAAAGCGCGTCGTTCGCCGGCCATGTCGTTTCCGGCTCGCCATGCACCGAGAGCACGAAACGTCCGACCGGCGCGGCCGAATAGCGGCAATAATGCAACAGTTCGTCAAAATCCCGATACCGCGTTTTTGTCGCATCCATGCGAAAGGCGATCAACAAATCCAAGGCAGGGCGCGCGCTCAGTCCGGTTTTGGCAAGCGTGGCGCGCAAAGGCATGGCGGCGGCGACCGCGTCGGACTGCCCGAGCAGCGTGGCCTCGAACAGATCGAGCCGAGCGATTTTCTCCGGCGCGGGCAAATCGGGATGGTCGGCAATATCGTCGGCGGCGCGGGCGAATTTATAGAATGCCAGCACCGTGGCGCGGTGGCGCGGGGCAATGAGACGCGAGGCGACAGGAAAATTTTCACCGGTTTCCGTCTTCGAAGCGGCAACTTCGAGAGCCTGCTGGGTGTCGGCGCTCATCCTTTTCATCCTCACTCGGGCGCGCGCCGCCTGGACGGACCTATCCAGGTGACGGAAATCGCCTTCTCTCAAAGGAGTTCGAATAGGTCCCGGTCAGAAAGGCCCACCCCGTTCGCGGGGAGGGTCCAACGAAACCAGGCTGGCGCTTGGTATACGAGCCGGGGCTCGGGTGCAAAGAATCATCGGCCCAACCCGAAGGGACTTGGTCTTGTCGCGATCGTCGTTCGATGGTTTTGGTGTGTCCCTTGCTAACGCATGGTTCGCCAAAGTCATTCGCCGTAGTCCTGGCCTTGGGTCGAAAAGCGTTTTCTTGCGAATCACCGGGAGCCGTGGCCTTGAAACCGGCGGAATTTCCCAACCCTATGCGCAGGCTCGCCAGCCCCGGGCCAAGTTGACGTGGTAAGCAGACCGAAATGGCCTTTAAGAACGGTAATAACAGGATGGTACAAACCGATTGGGTTCGCCGGACGTCGCGGCACGTTTGCGCCTCCGTTGTCGCGCTCGGCTTGGCGATTTCTCCGGCCTCGGCCGATATTCTGAAAGCGCATTTCGTCGTTTCGATCATCGGGCTCCATGTCGGCGACCTCTATGCCGATGGAACCCTGGGCCAGCAAAACTACCGGATCTCCCTCAACGCCAAACTTTCCGGCCTCGCCGCGATGCTGTCGAGCCTGAAGCTCGCGCTCGCATCCTCGGGCGTCGTCAGGAAGAGCGGCCTCTTGCCCAGCGCCTATGCCACGAGCTCCGCCAATTCCGGGGAAACGCGGACGCTGCGCATGGCCTTGAACAGCGGCACCGTGCGCGCCGTCGAGATCATGCCGCCGCCGGATTTCCACGGCCTCGAGCGCGTGCCGGTGACCGAGGACGACAAGCGCAACATTCTCGACCCGACCAGCGCCCTGCTCATGACGGTGCCCGCCGACGAGAAACTCGTCGGCGCCGCCGCGTGCAATCGCACCTTGCCGATTTACGACGGCTACGCCCGGTTCGACATTCAACTCTCGTTCTCCGGCACGCGCGATGTCGCGGTGGCCGGCTATAGCGGTCCCGTGTCGGTCTGTTCCGCGCATTACCGTCCCGTCTCGGGCCATTACGTCAATTCGAAATCAGCAAAATACATGTCTGAAAACAATGGGATCGA
>JARLIW010000103.1 GCA_031291515.1 Beijerinckiaceae bacterium
GGCTTCGACCGCCGCTTCTTCGATGGCTTCAAGGCCGGCATTGCCTTCGGCGCCGGCCTCGACCACACGACGGTCGGCACCGACGGCACCAAGAGCGATTCCTACGCCTATAACGCCACGGTCTACGCGAGCTACCGCTTCCTGCCGCATACGTTCCTCGACGCGATCGCCGGTTATGGCCGGATGAACTTCACGCTGAGCCGCTGGTCGAGCGACGGCGACTTGTTCCTCGCCGGCAACCGCGGCGGCAGCGACGTCTATGGATCGCTCGTCTTGACCCAGGTGTTCAAATGGGATGCCTGGAAATTATCGCCCTACACCCGCCTCGACGTGGTTCACATCGACCTCGACGCCTATAGCGAAACCGGGTCGAGCATCTGGGACCTCAGTTATAATGAACTCAGTTCGACGACGGTTTCCGCCGTGCTCGGCACCCGCGTCGCCTATACGATCCCCGAGCGCTGGGGATTGCTGATCCCCACGGCGCGGTTCGAATATAGCCGCGCGCTGAGCGGCGCCTATAATCAAACCTTGAGCTATTCGGGGCTGCCCGGCACCAATTACATCCTCTCGACGACCCCCGTGGCGAACGACCTCTTCACCGGCGGCCTCGGCCTGCGCGCCGAAACGGCCGGCGGCTTCTGGGCCGAGCTCGAATATCTGCTCAGCGGCTCGACAAGACAGATCGAAGGGCAGGAAATCCGCGCCAGCGTCAAGCAGGCGTTCTAGAGCCCGTCCCGAAAAAGTCGAAGCCTTTTTCGATCGAGGACATGCTCTAACTTCTTATAAAGATCGGGATTTCTTGTCACTTGGGTAATTCCAGCCAGGTCGAAAGCGCCCTGTCGGCGACCGGCTCGCGACATTCCGCGGCAGTCGGGCTCCGCGCGAACCACGTCGGAGATCCAACAACGGTCTGAGCTATTGCGACGTCGAAAATGAGAGGCCTCAGGCCCGATTTGAATCGCATCTCCGGTCCTCGGGGAGCCACCGCCGGACGCTGCTGTAGAGCTTTGCCTTCTCGATCGGCTTGCCGACATGATCGTTCATGCCCGCGGCGAGAAACGACTTCACCTGTTGCGGCAAGACATTCCCTGTCATCGCCACGATGGGAATATCGCGGACCTTTGCTGGAAGGGCGCGAATATGCTGTGTCGCGGTCACGCCATCCATGACTGGCATCTGGATGTCCATGAGGACGAGATCGTAACTATCATTTTGAAGCATGCGAATCGCTTCGTCGCCGCTCGAGGCCATGCCGACGCAATAGCCATTGTCCTGGAGATAAGCCTCGAGGATCTCACGGTTCGTGTCGATGTCGTCGACGACGAGAATACGCGCCTTCCGCGCGTCGGCGGCCTCCGGCGGCGTGTCGATTTCCGTCTTGGGGGCCGGGCGGCCCACCGGAGGCATATAGCATGTGAACCAAACGGACGTTCCCCGGCCCGCGTCGCTGACCACATGGATTTCACCATCCATCAATTCGACCAGCCGCTTGCATATCGCAAGGCCGAGCCCGGTCCCCCCGTGACGCCTGCTGACGGAACTGTCGGCCTGGGTAAACTTATTGAAAAGGCGACGTTGCTGATCCGCGGAAATTCCGATCCCGGTGTCGACGATCGAGAATCGGAGCCTTTCGCGGTTTTCCAGGGTTTTCTGGAGGCCCACGGCAAGAGAGATTGTCCCCATTTCTGTAAATTTGACGGCATTGTTCAGTAAATTGAGGAGAATCTGACGTAATCTGGCAGGATCTCCAATGATCCATTCATTCACGTTGTTGGCGATCACAAAGTCCAACGCGAGCTTCTTCGCCACGGCGATCGGCTGGACGATCGCGACGGTATCCTGAACAAGAGCCGATATGGAAAACGGGCGGCATTCCAATTCCATTTGACCCGCCTCGACTTTCGAGAAATCGAGAATATCGTTGACGATGGTGAGAAGCGCGGCGTTGGCCGTTTTGACCAAATCGATGTGCCGGCGCTGCTGCGGCGTCAATTCACCGGTACATGTCAGCAAATCGACGAAGCCACTGATGCTAGTCAAAGGCGTACGGATCTCATGGCTCATGACCGCGAGAAAATCCGTCTTCGCTTGGTTGGCGTTCTCGGCCTCGATCCGGGCCCGTTGCGCCACCTCGTTCGCATGGCGCAGCGCTTCTTCGGCGCGCTTGGGCGCCGTCATATCGATGATCGCCGACATCACCATGGCGACGCCTTCGCTGGTCTCGATCGAATTGAGGCCGATCTCGATGGGGAACTCACTACCATCCTTCCGCAAGCCGAAGAGATCCCGTTCCGCTCCCGTCGGCCGGGACTTGGGGTCACTAAAAAAAGCGCTGCTCAGCCTAGGGTGGCTGTTCCGGAGCCGATCGGGCAAAAGCATTTCCACGCTCTGCCCCAGCAGTTCCGATCGTGGATAGCCAAACAACCGCTCGGTTTGGGCATTGACCATTTCGATTTTGCCCGCGGCGCTAATCATCACCATCGCGCTCGGCGATGATTCAACCGTATTTTCTTGCATACGCCTTGCGTTTTCGGCATCGCTGAGGGCCTGGCGCAACGCCTCGTTGGCGGCGCTCAGTGCTTCGTTCCCGGCCCGCAGCGTTTCTTCGACGCGCTTCCGATCCGAAATGTCACGAGCGACCTTCGATGCGCCAATAATATTGCCCATGACGTCGCGAAGAGGCGACACCGTCAGCGAAACGGCAATTTGCGCCCCATTCTTGGCGACCCGGATCGTGTCGAAATGATCGACGCGCTCACCCCGTGATAGCTTGGCGATTATGTCTTTTTCCTCCGCCCTGAGCTCGGGCGGAATGATTTGATAGATAGAGCGCCCTATCATTTCCGATGAGTTATAACCAAATATATTGACGGCACCCTGGTTCCAAAACGTAATCCTACCATCCAGTGTTTTACTGATGATTGCATCCTCGGATCCTTCGACAATCGACGCGAAGCGTTGAGCATCGTTTAATGAGAAAGCCATCTGCGTTTTTTTACTTGAATTTAATATTTGCCGGACGATGCGTACGATAAAGTGTCCGAACTGTGTTGTTTTCTTCATCGTGCCATCCGCTTGCCGCGGCGAACAGAGAGTTTCGCGTCCTTGGAACGAGCCCGGGAAATCGGCGGGCGCCGTCGTAACGGCGCTTTCGATTGTCAGATTAAACTTTTTCATCGCCCCTCCCGAGAACTTGCTTTTGACTCGTCCATCGCCGACCGGAGGAAAAACGCTCTCTTGGGGGGCAAACGGCGCAGTCACCTCTTCCCATTCGATCAAGCGTTCTTCGGAATATCTTGGTTTGGTAATTTAATTTGTTTTATTCAAACGCGTAGCTCAGCCATGCCTAGCATGAGATGTTAGGTTCTTTGCGTTGAGGTCGTCGAACAATTGAATCGCGCAACAATGCTTGACCGAATCACAGTGATTCACCGTTACTCACGCTCAAGTAACTTGCCGTGATCGTCTACCCGTTATGGTGTATATAGCGATCGCCACTCGTAATAATTTCAAATGGGTTGAACAGGTTTCGTCTTTCTGCCCAAGCGAGCTAAACGAGACGTCACACCGTTATTGCGGGGGGATGCGCCGTTGCGAGCAAACCTTTACGCCGCCCCACCGCGCTCCGCGCCGTTCATCGTTGCGATCGTGGCTGCCGCCAGTGGCTTCGTAATCCGTCGGCCGGCCGAGAGCGCGGCTTCATCCACCGCCTGCACGAATCGCGCTGCCTCTTCCAAGCTCTGATCGAGATGCAACGCGGCATAGACGATGACATCCTCCTCGATGCGGATTTGCCGGTCGGTAAAAAGCTTCACGAGCACGGCGCGCAGCAAGGCGCTGTCAGGCCGGCCGATGGCGGCGGTGGGCGCCAGGCGAAGGCGCGAAAGGAGGTCTGGGGTGGTAATCCCCCAGAGATCCGGCTTTTGCCGCGCGGTGAGGAGCAGCGACCCGCCGGTCTCCTTCAACAGATTGATCAGGTGAAACAGCGCCGCCTCGGGCCGGCGAACCCGATCGCAGTCCTCCATCAGAATTGCCGCATGGCGGGCGAGCGTCTCAGGCTCCAAATCCTCGTCCGGGCGTAAAATGCGGGCTTGCGCGCGCCGCGCCCAAATCGCCGCGAGATGGCTTTTGCCCGAGCCTGCCGGCCCTGTGAGGATCAGCGTCGGCGCCGGCCATTCCGGCCAAAGATCGATCAAGCCGAAGGCCTGTTCGTTCGAGGACGAAACCAAGAAGTCCTCGGCCCCGGTGGCGGGCGCGCCGGTGAGGTCGAGGATCAGCTGCCGCGCCGACGATTTTTTGCGCGGCCCGGCCTCGTCAGGCCACATTGCGGCTGTCCGTCGAGATCGCCGGGAGGGTCGGTTCATCGCCGACGTAGAGCGGGCTCTCGCGGTACCGCCGCACCGCGAACCGCAACAGCACGCCGGCGGTGGCCGCCACCGGCACGGCGACAATCAGGCCGGTAAAGCCAAAAACGCTGCCAAAAGCGAGAAGCGCGAAAATCAACCAGACCGGATGCAGGCCGACCTTGTCGCCGACGAGCTTGGGCGACAACACATTGCCTTCAAGAAATTGCCCGACGAGCACGATGCACAGCGCCGTGACTGGAAGATGCCACGATGGCCAGCCCTGGACGACGGCGATCAGCAGCGACACGATCAAAACCAACAGCGACCCGATATAGGGGATGAAGCTGAGAAGGCCGCCGGTCAAACCAATCAGCAAGCCGAAGTTCACCCCAATCGCGGTGAGGCCCAAGCCATACCAAAGCGCGAGAAACAAACAGACCAGGGACTGGCCGCGTAAAAATCCGGACAACGCCCGATCGATCTCGCGAGCGAGGCCCCAGATGGTCGCGCGATGACGCGGCGGCACGAGGCCGTCGATCGCCGCGATCATTTTAGGCCAATCGAGCAGCAAGTAGAAGACGACGACGGGAATGATCACGAGCCAGGACAGGACGTCGACCACGGCCGCGCCGCGCGAGAGCAGACCGTTGGCAAACCCGCCAAGCCACTGCACCCCTTTATTGGCAATATCGGCGGCGTGCCCCTTCAAATCAGGCGCGGTGGGCTCGTCAAGCCCGAACTTTTGCAGGAGAGACCCGGCATAGCCATGCGTAATCTGGTCTCCCGCGGAGGCAATCAACGCCTGGGCCCTATTTACGAGATCGGGCAAGTCCCTGATAAAATTCGCGAGCTGATGGCCGAGCATGGGCGCGAGAAGCGCCGCGGCCAAGGCCACGACAATGAGCGCCCCAAGCAAAATAATCGTGGCCGCCGCGGCCCGGCTCAGGCCGAAGCGATGCGCCCATCCCACGACCGGATCGAGCAAATAACCGAGGACGAAGGCGACGACAAAAGGCGGCAGAACCTCATTGAATACCCATAGCAGAAAAACAGTAACGGCGAGCGCCGCCAGCCAGAAGCGGACCTGCACCATTTCGCTCGCCGATCTCGCCTGCGCCAAATTTCCGGGCATGGTTTCCTCACGCGCTCATGTGCCGCAGCCATTGCTGGAGATAGGCAGCCATGGAGAGAAGCGTCAATGCCGCCACCGCATAAAACCCGCTATTCACCCATGGTCCCACCGGATAGGCCATCGCCTCGAGCGCAAGAACGAAAGCCGCCACAAGGATTTGAGCGACGGTATTGATCTTGGAGATCAGCAATGGCCTGATCGCCATCGGCCGGCGCAGCAGCCAGGACAGAAGGACGGCGCCGACAATGATGAGATCGCGCGCGACGATCAGGATCGCAAGCGCGGGTGGAACCGCCGCTTCGATCGCGAGGGCGACATAAATCGACACCAAGAGCGCCTTATCGGCCAACGGATCGAGATACGAGCCAAGTTCGGTCCGCAGATCGAAGGTCTTGGCTAGCCAGCCGTCGAGCGCATCGCTTAGTCCGGCCACGAGAAAGATGGCGCAAGCGCCCCACCATCGATGCGAGACGATCAGATCGATGACCACCGGCACGAGGAACAAGCGGCCGATCGTGATCAGATTCGGTACCGAGCGAAAACGAAAGATCTGAGCGCGCATCGAGTTGAAATGCCGATCCCGCTTGCGCGGCGAAGAGAGGACGCTTATGGCGCATGACAAACCGCTCGCCATGCCC
>JARLIW010000104.1 GCA_031291515.1 Beijerinckiaceae bacterium
GCCCATGAAGGCATTCGCGTGAATGCTGTTGCGCCAGGCATGATCGAAACCGATATTCACGCGCGCACCGGAACACCGGATCGATTGCAGCGCGCGATTCCTTCGATCCCGCTTCGGCGTATCGGCACGGCCGATGAAGTCGCCGGCTCGGTCCTATGGCTTCTTTCGGACGAGGCCTCTTACGTGACTGGGTGCATATTGACGGTGTCCGGCGGACGCTGAAATGATTTTTCCAATCGAACTGAAGTGAGTGACATGTCCTACGACCTCATCGTCATCGGTACCGGCCCCGGCGGTTATGTCTGCGCGATCCGCGCGGCGCAGCTCGGTCTCAAAGTGGCCGTGGTGGAAAAGCGCCCGACGTTTGGCGGCACCTGCTTGAATATCGGCTGCATTCCGTCCAAGGCGCTGCTCTATGCCTCCGAGCGGTTCGAGGAAGCCGCCCATGATTTTCCAGCTCTCGGGATTACGGTCGGTAAGCCGCAGCTCGATTTGAAGGCGATGATGAAGCACAAGACCGATACGGTCGCGGCCAATGTCAACGGCGTGCAGTTTTTGTTCAAAAAGAACAAGGTCGAGACATTTATCGGGCACGGGACGGTTCTGGGCGCCGGGCAGGTCGAGGTGACGGCGGCGGACGGCGGCAAGCAGGTGCTCGAGACCAAGGCGATCTGCATCGCCACCGGCTCCGATGTCGCGAAACTGCCGGGCGTCGACATCGACGAGGAGACCATCGTCTCGTCCGAGGGCGCGCTCGAATTGAAGCAAGTTCCGAAGAAGCTGCTGATCGTCGGCGCCGGCGTGATCGGGCTGGAGCTCGGGTCGGTCTGGAAGCGTCTGGGCGCCGAGGTCGAGGTGGTCGAATATCTCGACCGGATCCTGCCCGGCATGGACAATGAAATCGCCAAGCAGTTCCAGCGGATTCTGGAAAAGCAGGGCATTGCCTTCTATCTCGGCCAAAAGGTGTCCGGGATCGAAAAGACCAAGAAGGGCGTCAAGGTCACGATCGAACCGGCCCAGGGCGGCGGCGGCGCGGTGATCGAGGCCGATGTCGTCCTGGTGGCGATCGGCCGGCGGCCGTTTACCGAAGGGCTCGGCCTGGAAGCCGCCGGCGTGGTCCTCGATCGCGGACGCGTCGTGATCGACGATCATTTCGCGACCAATATTCCCGGCATCTATGCCATCGGCGATGTCGTGCGCGGTCCGATGCTCGCGCATAAAGCCGAGGACGAAGGCGTCGCCTTGGCGGAAATTCTCGCGGGCCAGCATGGTCACGTGAACTATCATGTCATTCCCGGCATCGTTTACACGTCGCCGGAGGTCGCCTCCGTTGGCCAGACCGAGGAAGAACTCAAAGCGGCCGGCATTGCCTATAACGTCGGCAAGTTCCCCTTCACCGCCAATGGCCGCGCGCGGGCGATGCGTCATACCGAAGGGTTCGTGAAGGTCCTCGCCGATGCCGCGACCGACAAGGTTCTCGGCGTGCACATCATCGGCGTCGATGCCGGCGATCTCATCGCGGAATGCGCGCTTCTGATGGAATTCGGCGGTTCGTCGGAGGATTTGGCGCGAACCTGTCACGCCCATCCCACGACGTCCGAAGCCGTGAAGGAAGCCGCCATGGACGTGGAAAAACGCGCCATCCATATCTAGCGAGGGCCGCGGGCACCATGGTGGATATTTTTACCTTGCCCGCGGACCTGCCCATGCCAGAAGACGATGGCGCCGCGCGGCACCTCACCGGCCTCGCGATGCCGTCCCTGGTTTTAGAGGCAACCATTGGCCCCGCCCTCGATCTCGCCGCGCTTCCGGCCGGGCGGACGGTTCTGTTCGCTTATCCGATGACCGGAAGGCCCGGCGTTGCCCTACCGGAAGGGTGGGATGACATTCCGGGCGCGCGCGGCTGCACGCCGCAAAATTGTTCGTTCCGGGATTCCCATGCGGTTTTTACCGCGCTCGGCGTGGGCGTGCTCGGCCTCAGCACGCAGACGTCCGACTACCAGCGCGAAATGGCCGCGCGGCTGCATTTGCCCTATCCCGTCCTCAGCGATGCCGCCTTTGCTCTCACGGATGCCTTGCGTCTTCCCACCTTCGAGGTCGATGGGGTCAGGCTGCTGCGACGCTTGACCCTGGTCATTGCCGACGGACTCATCGAGCATGTCTTCTATCCCGTGTTCCCACCCGACCGCAGTACCGTCCATGTGACGGAATGGTTAGGCGCGCGACAGGCGGTGTGAATTCGATTATGGTTGGCGGTTCCAATTCGAAACATCGAAGGCGCTTTTTTGCCGAATCCGCCGGGGCTCGAGCCCGAGTGTTTTTTAAGGTTCACTCTCTATAGATGCTCCGGCCTCATCCGCCGCTGGCGGTCAGGGCTCTCGCTCACGTTCGAATTCCGCCTGGGGTCGCCATGTCCGCCAATCCGCCAAATGCAGGATTTTTCTGCGCTTACACCCTGAAAGAGTTAGCCCAAGGTCTCCGGGATGGCACGTTCACATCGCTTGGTCTGGTTCGCGAGGCTCTTGCGACCATCGACAGATTGAACGGTGAACTCAATGCGTTCGTCCTCGTCGATAAACAGGGTGCGCAAAAGGCGGGCGAGCAGGCCGACAAGGATCTCAAGGCCGGCATCGATCGCGGGCCCCTCCACGGGATTCCGGTTGCCATCAAGGACAATATCAATACGGCGGGGCTCGTGACCACGGCGGGCTCGGCCCATTTCAAATCTTTCGTCCCCAAGGAAGACGCGGAATGCGTCCGTCTTCTCAAGGCGGCGGGGGCCGTCGTGCTCGGCAAGACTCTGACGCATGAATTCGCCTTTGGCCCGACCGCCGACCGTTCCTTGCAGGGATCCAGCAAGAATCCCTGGGATCCCACGCGGATTACCGGGGGCTCGAGCGGCGGCAGCGCGGCGGCCGTCGCGGCAGGCATGGTGCCCTTCGCGCTCGGCACCGATACCGGCGGGTCGATCCGTATCCCCGCGGCGCTGTGCAATATCGTCGGGTTCAAACCGACCTATGCCGGCATCTCCGCGCAGGGCGTGTTTCCGCTGTCCACGACCTTGGACCATGTCGGAATCCTGGCGCAAAGCGCCGAGGATGCCGCCGTTGTCTACCAGGTGCTGCGCGATCCCAATCAAAAGACCAAACACAACAAGCTCTCCCAATCGACCTTGCTGACGGGCTGGATTCCGACCGGCCCGTTTGGCGCCAGCGATCCCGAGGTGATCGCCGAGGTCCGTCAATTCGCCGAAGCTTTGTTCGGTCAAGCCATGCACGACGTGGCGCAGATGTCGGTCTTGGCGGAGGCGTTCAGCGCCAGCATCACGGCGATCCAAGGGGCGGAGGCCTACGAGGTCCATGCCGAGCGCGTCGCCGCCCACCCCGAATTGTTCGAGCCGGAGGTGTTGGAGCGTTTGAAGGGCGCGCGCGAGGTCAAGGGGTGGGAATATGTCCGCGCCTTGAAGCAGCGCAAACAATTGCAGGCGACGCTCGCGGTCTTTTTCGAGCGCTTCGATCTCTTGGCCATGCCGACGATCGGCATGGTCGCGTGCAAGACCGGCGAACGCGAGGTCACGCTCGGCGGCCAGACCGCGCCGGTCATCAAGACGCTTCTCGCCATGACACGGCCCTGGAACGTCGTCGGCCTGCCTACCGTCACCATCCCGGCCGGCCTGGTGCATGGCTTGCCCGTCGGCCTGCAACTGATCGCGCCCACGGGCTGGGATCAATGGCTGCTCGACGTCGCGATCTCGATCCAGGCGCGCGATTTGGCTTGAGTTGTGAGCCGCACGCTCACCCGTCCGAAAATCCGAACGGCGCGCTGGCGCGGCGATATTCGTCGGGCATGACTTGCCGCCCGATCGGCGGCGCCGACCGCGCCGTGCATTTGGAGCGATGGCAAAGGCGGCAGGTGACGCCAATCGGGGTCGCGGCCTCGGCGCCCGCCTCGGGATGGCCGCGCGTGTAGACGAGGCGGCCGGCATGTTCGGCCGCGCAGCCGAGCGCGATGGCGCGTTCGACGCGCGGCGCGCCATAGCTTCCACCGCCGGCGGTCACGGTGCGCGCGATCGAAAAGAAGCGCTGGCCGTCGGGCAGTTCGAGCCATTGGGTCACAATTTGGCGGGGCGTCTTGAACACTTGATGGACCGACCACAACGGACATGCTCCGCCGTGCCGCGCGAAGGGAAAGCCCGCGCCGTCGAGCCGCTTCGACACATTGCCGGCGGGATCGATGCGGATGAAAAAGAACGGGACGCGTTCCTGCCCCGGCTTCTGCAGCGTGGTGAGCCGGTGCGCGGTTTGCTCGAAACTGGTCCGGAACTGGCGGCCGAGCGCTTCCACGTCGTAACGCCGCGTCTCGGCCGCCTTGGCAAAGGCAGAGTAGGGCATGAGAATCGCCGCCGCGGCATAGCTGGCGAGCGCCCGGCGCGTCAGGCGCTCGCCGCTGTCGGTGGCGAACTTGCCGTCCCGGAGCACCGAGTCGATTTCCTTGCTCATTTCGAGATAGGCGAGTTGAAGCGCGAGCTGGAACATGAGGCTCGCATTGTCGAGCGAATCGTCGAGCAAGATTTCGTCGCGATGGCGGTCGAGCCGCCGCAATGAATCGACCATGACATCGGACGGCAGGCGGCGGACGCGCAGATTATGACGCGCCTTGAAATGGGCAATGAACTCGTCCTGGGTGCCGACGGTCTGGGCCAGGCGCTCGGCCGCGTCGTCGAGAACCGGAAAGCAGTTCCGGCGGACTTCGAGAAAGCGGCGGGCCTCGGCCACGGGGTCGGGCGGCTCGAGGTTTTTGCCGCCGCCTTGCGCGCGCGCCTCGGCGCCGCGGTCGGCGAGCGCCAGATGTTCTTCCTGGTAGGCGGTGTAAAGGCGTAGGATCGCTTCGGTGATGCCGGGGTAGCTGGTCGCGACGTCGGCGCATTCGAGGGCGGGTAGATCGAGATCGGCGAACATCGGATCCTTCAAGGCCGATTGAAGCCGCGCCGTATATTCGGCGCCGCCGTCCCCGGCCAATTCCGCCATGTCCATTTTGTAGGTCCGGGCGAGACGCAGGATCATATCGGCCGTGAGGGGGCGCTGATTGCGTTCGAGCAGCGCGACATAGGAGGCCGAGATTTCCAGATCGGTGGCCATATTGGCCTGCGTCAGGCCCAGATCGCGGCGCAGCCGGCGTAGGCGCGGGCCCATATAGACGGGGCGTTCGTTGGACATGTCCCGGCACTCCCTCTGTTCGGCTTGTCAAGATATTACAACATTACAAAACTAGCTTGTAAAGTATGACATTTAAACTATCTCGCCTCTACCGCTCAAGGCCCTCGCGGGTGTAGGAAGCTGTCACCGCCTCACCGAAGGAGCATGGACGTGTCGTACCAAGATCATATTTCCAAGACGGAACAGCTGATTAAGACCAAGAAGGGCACCTGGGCCGGCATCAATCCGGAATCGGTCGCTCGCATGCGTCTGCAAAACCGGTTTCAGACTGGCCTCGACATCGCGCGTTACACCGCTGGCATCATCCGCAAGGACATGGCCGCTTATGACGCGGATTCGTCCAAGTACACCCAGTCGCTCGGGTGCTGGCACGGGTTCATCGCCCAGCAGAACATCATTTCGGTCAAGAAGCATTTCGGAACCACCGATCGCAGCTACATCTACCTGTCGGGTTGGATGGTTGCCGCGCTGCGTTCCGAGTTCGGACCGCTGCCCGACCAGTCGATGCACGAGAAGACCTCGGTGCCGGCGCTGATCGAAGAAATCTACACGTTCCTGCGTCAAGCCGATCAGCGCGAGCTCGGCGGCCTGTTCCGTGACATCGACGCCGCGCGCAAGGCGGGCAACGCCGCGAAAGAACGCGAGCTGCTGGCGGCTGTCGAGAATTATCAGACCCATGTCGTTCCGATCATCGCCGACATCGACGCTGGTTTCGGCAATGCCGAAGCGACCTACTTGCTCGCCAAGAAGATGATCGAAGCGGGCGCGGGCGCTCTCCAGATCGAAAACCAGGTGTCGGACGAAAAGCAATGCGGTCACCAGGACGGCAAAGTGACCGTTCCGCACGAAGACTTCCTCGCGAAGATTCGCGCCTGCCGCTACGCTTTCCTCGAACTCGGTGTCGAAGACGGCGTCATCGTCACGCGCACGGATTCGCTCGGCGCCGGCCTCACCAAGCAAATCGCCGTCAGCCATGAGCCGGGCGATCTCGGCGACCAGTACAATTCGTTCCTCGACGTCGAGGAAGTCTCGCCCGCCACCGCCAAGAACGGCGATGTCATCATCAACCGCAACGGCACGATGTACCGGCCGAAGCGCCTGCCGAGCAACCTCTACCAGTTCCGCGCGGGAACGGGCGCCGATCGTTGCGTGCTCGACAGCATCACCTCGCTGCAGAACGGCGCCGATCTGCTTTGGATCGAAACCGAGAAGCCCCACGTCGAGCAGGTCGCGAGCATGGTCGATCGCATCCGCGAGGTCATTCCCAACGCGAAGCTCGTCTACAACAATTCGCCGTCCTTCAACTGGACGCTGAATTTCCGTCAGCAGGTCTATGATGCGTGGGACAAGGCGGGCAAGGACGTGAAGGCCTATGACCGTTCGGCTCTGATGAGCGCGGCTTACGACGCGACCGATCTCGCGAAGGAAGCGGACGAGCGGATTCGGACGTTCCAGGCCGACGCGGCGAAGCGGGCTGGCGTGTTCCACCATCTGATCACGCTGCCGACGTACCATACGGCGGCGCTATCGACCGACAACCTGACGAAGGAATATTTCGGCGCGGCCGGCATGCTCGGCTACGTTCTCCAGGTTCAGCGCAAGGAAATCCGCGAGGGGATCGCTTGCGTGCGTCACCAGAACATGGCCGGCTCCGACACCGGCGACGACCATAAGGAATATTTCGCCGGCGAAGCGGCCCTCAAGGCCAGCGGCGAAGCCAATACGATGCATCAGTTCGGCTAAGCCGGCGGGTCTGTGTAGGTGTTGGACAACCCAGGGCAGCGATGCCCTGGGTTGTCTCTTTTCAGCGGCAGCCGCTGCAAGAAAACCGAATTTGACGACGCCAGCCGGCTTGCCGGATAGTCGAGGCGACGCTTTGACTCATATCGTTTTTTGACTCGGGGCGGCCGATTGTGTAGTCCTTCGTCGCAATTGGCCCCGATGCAGCCACCCTGCGTCGGGGCTTTTATGTTTAGGGCTCTATGCGCCCTGCCA
>JARLIW010000017.1 GCA_031291515.1 Beijerinckiaceae bacterium
AAACTGGTCTCCATGCCAGCGGCCGGCTGGCGGTCGAGCACATCGACTTCATGACCGGCCTTGGCGAGGTAATAGGCTGTCGCGACCCCCACCACGCCGCCGCCCAGGATGATGATCCGCATCGGCTCGCAACCTCCAGCCTTATCCTGTCATTTCATCACGGGCATGACAAATTCCGCGCCGGCCCGGATGCCCGTGGGCCACCGGCTCGTGATCGTCTTGAGGCGCGTGTAGAATCGAATGCCCTCGGAGCCGTGCATATGGTGGTCGCCAAACAAAGACGCCTTCCAGCCGCCGAAAGAGTGGAACGCCATTGGAACCGGAA
Organism: Beijerinckiaceae bacterium; assembly: GCA_031291515.1. GTDB lineage: Bacteria > Pseudomonadota > Alphaproteobacteria > Rhizobiales > Beijerinckiaceae > RH-AL1. The sequence goes on from JARLIW010000017.1 coordinate 326, forward strand.
TCGGCACGTTGATTCCGATCATGCCGACCTGGATCTTGCTCGCGAATTCACGGGCCGTGTCGCCATCGCGCGTGAAGATCGCGGTGCCGTTGCCAAATTCGTGCTCGTTGACGAGCCGCGCCGCCGTCTCGTAATCGGGCGCGCGCGTGATCGACAGCACCGGTCCGAAAATCTCTTCTTGGTAGATCCGCATGCCGGGCGTCACATGATCGAACACCGTGGCGCCGGTGAAGAAACCGCGCTCGTAACCCTGCATTTTGAAGTTTCGGCCATCGACGAGCAGTTGCGCGCCTTCCGCGACACCTTGATCGATATAGCCATGGACCTTGTCGCGATGTTGCGCGGTCACCAGCGGCCCCATGTCCGAGTCAGGATCGATGCCAGGGCCGATCTTGAGCGCGCGAACGCGCGGCAACAGCTTGTCCACCAGCGCATTGGCGGTCGTCTCGCCAACGGGAACAGCGACCGAAACGGCCATGCAACGCTCCCCGGCGGAGCCAAAGGCCGCGCCCATCAACGCATCCACGGCCTGGTCGAGATCGGCATCGGGCATGATGACCATGTGGTTTTTCGCGCCGCCGAGCGCCTGGCAGCGCTTGCCCGTGCGCGCCGCGGTCTCATAGATGTAGCGCGCGATGGGGGTCGATCCGACAAAGCTGATGGCTTGAACCGTCTTGTGCAGCAGCAAGGCGTCGACGGCCTCCTTGTCGCCATGGACGACGCTAAAGACGCCCGCGGGAAGGCCGGCCTCGGTCAGCCAATCCGCGATCAGGCGCGCGGCCGACGGGTCGCGCTCGGACGGTTTGAGGATAAAGCAATTGCCGGCGGCGAGCGCGACGGGAAACATCCACATCGGCACCATGGCGGGAAAATTGAACGGCGTGATTCCCGCCACGACCCCGAGCGGCTGGCGGATCGCATAGCTATCGACGTTGGTGCCGACATTCTCGCTGAAGTCGCCTTTGAGGAGACTCGGCGCGGCGGTGGCAAATTCGACGACTTCGAGACCGCGCTGCACCTCGCCCCTGGCGTCGGACCAAACCTTGCCATGTTCGGACGTGATCACCCGCGCGAGAACATCGGTGCGTTCCTCCGCGATGTGGAGAAAGCGATTGAGAATGCGAGCGCGGCGCAAGGGCGGCGTCGCGGCCCAGGCAGGAAAGGCATTGGCCGCGGCGGTCACCGCGGCATCCACCTCCGCGCCATTGGCCAGCGGCACTTCGCCAGTCTGCTCGCCCGTCGCGGGGTTGAAAACCGGCGCGAAGCGTCCGCTCGTACCCGCCCTCCACTGGCCATCGATAAAATGCGATAATTGCGATGTCATGGAGCAACTCCTAATTGTGGCATTCCGGCGCGCGGAATCTCCTTGCGCATGTTTGGCTTGGCCCTTCCCAGCATGTTCGCGATGACATGACAACTCCACGAGTCGTCTCGGGTCACCTCTTGATGAGCCCGGCGCCGCGGCGAAATGGGGCCGCCCGTCCCCGAGGGCCGGACGGCGGCGTCAGCTTGAGCGGCCGGCTCCAGGTCGCCGTCGACCATCACCGCCGCAGTCTCGGCCAAACCTATGCCGCTAGGGCAATTGCTTTAAAGCAAGGCCCACGCCCTCTAGCTTTCGTTGCGTTGCAAAGCAGGCCTAGGACGTGTTTGGTCGCCGAAGCAATGTCGAGGATTTCGTCATGTCGGTGCCCAGGAGGCTGGAGAAACGAATTCCCCGGATGTCATTCTGAGGACCCACGGTCTGACCATGGAGTTTAGGGGGTTCCGGGCTGTCGGCGGCGTATCGCTCAACGTGCGGCGTGGAACCATCCATGCCTTGATCGGCCCCAACGGGGCGGGCAAGACCACCCTGTTCAACTTGCTCACAAAATTCCTGACGCCGACCGCCGGAACGATTTTCTACAAAGGCGAGGATATCACCAAGGTGAAACCCGCCGACGTCGCGCGGCGCGGCCTCGTCCGGTCGTTTCAAATCTCGGCCGTCTTCCCGCATTTCACCGTCAAGGAAAACGTGCGGATCGCCTTGCAACGCCGATTGCACGGCGACTCCTTCGATTTCTGGCGCTCGCAACGCGTGTTGCACGCCTTGGACGCGGAATCGCTCGAACTTGTCGAGGCCGTTGGCCTCTTGGCCTTCGCCAACGTGCCGGCGGGCCAGCTCTCCTATGGCCGCAAGCGCGCGCTCGAAATCGCGGCGACGCTTGCCCTCGATCCCGAAGTCCTGTTGTTGGACGAGCCCATGGCCGGCATGGGACATGAGGACGTCGAGCGCACGGCGGCTTTGATCCGCCGGGTCTCGGAAAACCGCACCATTCTGATGGTCGAGCATAATCTCTCGGTCGTCGCCGCGCTCTCGGACAGAATCACGGTTCTGACGCGCGGACAAATCCTCGCGGAGGGCGATTACGCCACCGTCTCCGCCGATCCGCGCGTGGTCGAAGCCTATATCGGGGCCGGACATGCCTGAGGCCGTGAAAACGCAAACGTTGGCCCCTGGGCCGATCCTGAGCGTCGAACATCTCGAGGGCTGGTATGGTGAAGGCCAGGTGCTTCATGGCGTCACCTTCGACGTGGAGCCGGGCCAGGTCGTCACGCTGCTCGGCCGCAACGGGGCGGGCAAGACCACGACCTTGCGCGCCTTGATGGGCATTTTGGGCAAGCGCCGCGGCAGCATCCGTTTCGATGGCGTGCAAACCATCGCCTTGCCGTCGCGTCGGATCGCCCGGCTCGGCCTCGGCTATGTCCCGGAAGAGCGCGGCATTTTCGCGAGCCTCTCGACCTTCGAGAATCTGATGCTGCCGCCCCGCGTCAAGCCCGGCGGTCTCGACGTGGAGCAAATCTACACGCTGTTTCCCAACTTGAGGGAACGCGCGGGAAGTCCCGGCACCAAGCTTTCGGGTGGCGAGCAGCAGATGCTGGCCATTGGCCGCATTCTCCGCACCGGTGCCAGGACGATCCTGCTCGACGAGCCGACCGAGGGGCTGGCGCCCGTCATCGTGCAACAGATCGGCCGCACCATCGCCCAGCTCAAGCAAGACGGCTATACGATTGTCTTGGTGGAGCAGAATTTTCGCTTCGCGCAGACGGTTGCCGACAAACATGTCGTGATCGAACAAGGGCGGGCCGTCGATACGATCGCGAACGCGGATTTCGAGGCGAGCCTCGGCAAGATTACGACCTATCTCGGCGTATAAGTCACGTCGCTGTAGCGAGAAAGCGATACGTTGTTTCGAAGACGAACGAACCAACGAATTCAGAGCGGACGGCCCAAAGAGCCGCCATGCGCTTGGGAGGATGGAATGTTTAGACAAGTTTGGCTTGCCGCCGTTTTGACCGCGCCGGTAACGATGGCTCTCGCGCAGACGCCCGTGAAAATCGGCATCCTCAACGACCGCACTGGCGTTTACGCCGATTTCTCGGGCCCCGGCGCCGTCGTCGCGGCCCATTTGGCGGTCGAGGATTTCAAGGCGCTGGACAAGGGTTTGGATGTGACCATTGTGTTCGCCGACCACCAGAACAAGCCCGATGTCGGCGCCGCCATCGCCCGGCAATGGTACGACAGCGACGGCGTCGATGCGATCTTCGACGTGCCGACCTCGTCCGTGGCGCTCGCGGTCAGTCAAATCACGCGCGACAAGAACAAAGCCTTCGTCGTGTCCGGCGCGGGCACGGCGGAACTCACGGGCAAGCAATGTTCGCCCAATACGGTGCATTGGACTTACGACACCTATGCGCTGGCCAATGTGACCGGCGGCGCCCTGGTGAAGCAGGGCGGCGACAGCTGGTTCTTCATCACCGCCGATTACGCCTTCGGCCAGGCTCTCGAGCGCGATACCTCGGCCGTCGTCGTGAGAAATGGCGGCAAGGTTCTCGGCTCGGTCAAGACTCCCTTCCCGAATTCCGATTTCTCCTCCGCCTTGCTGCAAGCCCAGGGCTCCGGAGCCAAGGTCGTCGGTCTCGCCAACGCCGGCGGCGATACCGTCAATTCGATCAAACAGGCCGGTGAATTCGGCATTACCGAGAGCGGCCAGAAACTCGCCGCGCTACTGGCCGACTTGGCGACCATCCACACCCTGACCGCGAAAGTGGCGCAGGGCCTGGTGTTGACGGAACCCTTCTATTGGGATCAGAACGACGGCACGCGAGCCTTCTCCAAACGTTTCTCCGCGGCCTTCGACGGCAAGAAGCCGACGTCCCCGCAGGCCGGCGTTTATGCCGGCGTCCTCCATTATTTGAAAGCCGTCGCGGCCTTGAAGAGCGCCAAGGACGGCGCCGCCGTCGTCGCCAAGATGAAGGACATTCCCACCGACGATCCCCTGTTCGGCAAGGGCTCGATCCGCGTCGATGGCCGGACCTTGCACAATATGTATCTCTTCGAGGTCAAGAAACCCGGCGAGTCCACGGACCCTTGGGATCTCTACAAGACGCTCGCGACCGTGCCCGGCGCCGAGGCCTTCCGGCCCCTGTCCGAAGGCGGCTGTCCGCTGGCGGCGAAATGATCGGCGCTCGCCGCCGGGGCCGCGCCGGATCGCGAAGCTCGTCTGTTCCAAAACCTTACCGGCTTTTGACCCGATGACCGCGATTTACGGCGTTCCCCTGCAAGCTTTGTTCGGGCAACTCCTCCTGGGCCTGATCAACGGCTCGTTTTACGCCGTGCTGTCGCTCGGCCTCGCGATCATTTTCGGCCTGCTCAACAATATCAATTTCGCCCATGGCGCCCAATATATGATGGGCGCTTTCGCGGCCTGGATGCTGTTGAATTATGCCGGCCTTGGCTTTTGGTGGGCGCTAATCCTCGCGCCGCTCCTTGTCGGCTTGTTCGGAATCGTTTTGGAGCGCGTGCTGATTTCCAGGCTCTACCGGCTCGATCACCTCTATGGATTTCTTCTGACGTTCGGCCTCGCGCTGATCCTCCAAGGGATCTTTCAAAGCAAATACGGCGTCTCCGGCCTGGCTTACGCGATTCCCGGCGAATTGGCGGGCGGCCAGCGGCTGCCCTTCATGTTCCTGCCGAACTACCGCGTTTTCGTCATCGTCGCCTCGCTCGCGGTCTGTCTGTCGGTCTGGCTCGCGATCGAAAAAACGATGCTCGGCGCCTATCTGCGCGCCGCCACCGAAAACCCCGCTCTCGTCGCGGCCTTTGGCGTCAACGTGCCTTTGCTGCTCACGCTCACCTATGGCGGCGGCGTCGCGCTCGCGGCTTTCGCGGGCGTGTTGGCCGCGCCAATCTATTCGGTCAATCCCAATATGGGCGCCGATATTATCATCGTCGTTTTTGCCGTCGTGGTGATCGGCGGCATGGGTTCGATCCTCGGCTCGGTCGTCACGGGCTATGCCCTTGGCCTCGTCGAAGGCCTGACCAAGGTGTTTTATCCCGAGGGCTCCGCGACGGTCATTTACGTCATCATGGCCTTGGTGCTGTTGATCAAGCCCGCGGGCCTGTTCGGGCGGACCAACTGATGTCCGGCGCTTCCACGACCGATGCCGTAACGGATGCGGCGCTCGCCCGCGAAACGAAGAGCGACCGGACATTGCATGCCCTGATCTTCGTCGGACTCGCGATGGCCGTCGCGATCGCGCCGTTCCTGCTCTATCCCGTCTTGGTCATGAAGATCTTGTGCTTCGCGCTGTTTGCCTTGGCCTTCAACCTTCTGCTCGGTTATGGCGGCTTGCTCTCGTTCGGACATGCCGCTTTTTTCGGGATGGCCGGCTATGTCTGCGCCTATGCCGCGAAGGTCTGGGGCCTGACGCCGGAACTCGCGATTCTCTGCGGCACCGCCGTATCGGCTCTGCTGGGATTCGTCTTGGGATCGCTCGCGATCCGCCGCCAAGGCATTTATTTCGCGATGATCACCTTGGCTCTGGCCCAGATGATCTATTTTATTTCGCTCCAAGCCAAATTCACCGGCGGCGAGGACGGCATCCAAGGCGTGCCGCGGGGCAAACTGTTCGGCCTGCTCGACATCTCCAGCGATCTCGCGCTTTACGCCGTCACGGCCGTGATCTTTTTCGCCGGATTTCTGGCGATCTACCGCATCATTCATTCGCCCTTCGGCCAGGTGCTCAGGGCGATCCGGGACAACGAGCCGCGCATGATCTCGCTCGGCTACCGCGTCGGCCGCTACAAGCTGATCGTCTTCGTTCTCTCCGCGACGATCGCGGGTCTTGCCGGCTCGACGAAAGCGCTGGTGTTTCAACTCGCGTCGCTGACCGATGTGCATTGGGCGATGTCGGGCGAAGTGGTGCTCGTGACCCTCGTCGGCGGGATGGGCACGGTATTCGGACCCGTCGCCGGCGCCGCCGTGATCGTGGCGATGGAAACCTATCTCGCTCAATTCGGCGCCTCGGTCATGATCATGCAAGGCAGCGTGTTCGTCGTCTGCGTGATGCTGTTCCGCGAAGGTATCGTCGGGCGGCTGGCCCGGCTGTTCCGCGTTAGTTTGTAAGTCGACGATCTCAGCCGCGTCGCCGGGGACGCGCGACTATGAGCGCGGATACAACAGACGTATCGGCGCGCCGTCCAGAAACGCGAGGGCATTCTCGATGCTCTGCGTGTAAAACGTCGCGAAGGTTTCGGCCGAGCCGTAGCCGAGATGCGGCGTCAAAACCGTGTTGGGCGCCGCGAGCAGCGGATGGCCGGGCGGCAGCGGCTCCTCGCCATAGACGTCCAAGGCCGCGAAAATCCGTCCGCGCTGTAACGCGTCGAGCAATGCCGCCTCGTCGATCAACGGGCCGCGCGAGGTGTTGACGAGAATGGCGCCGTCCTTCATCTGGGCCAGGTCCTCGGCCGCAAGGATCCCGCGCGTGCGCTCCGACAAGACGAGATGCAGGCTCACGACGTCGCTTTGCGCGAGCAGGTCTTGTTTGGACGCATAGGACGCGCCGCCGGCCGAGGCGGCGTCCGGCGTCAAGTTTTGGCTCCAAGCGAGGACGGTCATGCCGAGCGCCGCGCCATAGCCGGCCATGCGCTGGCCGAGACGACCCAGGCCCAACAGGCCGAGGACCTTGCCGGACAGTTCGATGCCAGGCACCGTTCCGCGCTGAAACCGGCCCGCGCGCAGCGCCTGCTCGGCGGAGGGAATGTTTCGGGCCGCGGCAAGCATCAAGGCCAGAGCGAGCTCGGCAGTCGCCGCGCCGGTTTCGCCTCCGGTCGTATAGCAGACCGTCACGCCGGCGCCGGCCATGCCGGCAAGATCGATCGAGGGCGCGCGTTTGCCCGTGAGATTGAACATTTTTAGGCGCGGCAGACGCGCCACGAGAGACGCGGGAAACGCGGTCCGCTCGCGCATCGCGAGGATGATGTCGAAGTCTCGGAGAACCGCCGCCGCTTCGTCTTCACCCTGGAGCGGACGGGACAGAAAGACGATCGCCGCGCGTTGCTCCAACGCGCCCCAATCCGCGCTGGCGCGCGCGATCTCCTGCCAATCGTCCAAGACACAGATTCTCGTCACGGCTTTGAACCCAATTGTACAAAACACCGGGATCGAATGCCCGGGCGCGCGGCATTTTAGGGCATTCGAGGACTCCGCGCCACGGCGCAATTCGGCGCGCGAACGGGGCGTTTTTCTATTTCCAGTTTCGATTTAAATAAATAAATATTGAAATACTACAAAATACGCGCGACCCCATAAGTATTAAATAGCTTAAGGCAATATTTACCTCGCAGCGACACGATGGGCGTTTAAACGGCTGATTCGCATGCCGGCGAACGGATGCGGACGCCGGATGAGAAACGAACTCGCCCCGAGACGGAAGCGAGAGTGCCTGGGAAAGCCTGATGACGAAAACGGTTCCTTGGAATTTAAACGGGGTTCGGCTCGCCTCGCGCGTCACGGCGCGCGAGGCCGCGCGGCGCGACGGGACATCGTTGGGCGAATGGCTCGACCGCGTCATCATCAAGCATACGTCACAACTCGACCAAGCGGACGATGACATGAGCGGGCCCGGTCCGCGTCATGAAAGCGCCGAGGCGCGCCACGCGAGCCCACGCGGAATCAAATTCCGGGGTGGCCCCGCCTCCCGGCGGGCGGAGGGTCCGAAATCCAGAGAAGACGGCGAAGTTCTCTACCCACGGTTCGTGAGAGCTCGCGCCGAGCAACCCGTCGATGAAGACGCCCGTCGCCCGCGGCGGGCGGGCCATCCCGCGTCGCGGCTGGCCGGACCGCCTCCGTTCGCTTCGGCCTCCCGACGCGAAGACGAAGCCGCGCTGCTCTTGGCCGAAGCGACGGCGGAAAGGGAACGCCGCGCCGCGCAAGACAATGGCGGCGGCGATCCGGCCGAAACGCGATTGGCGCGACTCGAAGCGCGGTTGGACAAACTCGCGGCCCTTGTGGACGCCGCGTCCGGCCCGGTGCGGCGCAACGCGCCGACGCACCGCACACGTGGCACACAAGATTTCGCGCCAAGTCCGGATTTCGCGCCAAGTCCGGCCGGCGGTCGTCCCAGCGCCCATGTCCAAGAGCGTCGCGCCAACGGCACGCGCGCGCCGCTAGAAAACTTGCGTCGAATCGCCGATGAGTTCGGGCGCGGCGCCGCGCGCGCTTTTGACGGCGGATTGAGCGACAAACTCGCGGAACTCGACCGCAAAATAGGGCGCGCCACCGAAGTCGCCGCGGAGGCCTACCTCGGCGCTGGGCGTATCGCGGGCGCCGGTGATCGTGGGGATGGGCGCGATGCTTGGGACGAGATCGCGGCGTTGCGCCGCCATCAAGCCGTGTCCGACGACCGCACCCATGCCGCGCTGAATGCGATCCACGAGATTCTGGAAACTCTGGCCGGACCTCTTTTGGACCCGGAGGAATATCGCTCTGGCGCCAACCAGGATTGGGAAGAGCCCGACCAAGATTGGCGAGCGCCCATGGCCCCGCGCCAGCCCAGCGGACGCCGGTAGAATCGATTCGGCGTCGGCGCGCCTTAATTTTCACCTTGTCCGGCACCCCGGTATGCCCCTATCACGGGGACATGGGCAGAAAGTTTCGCGCGTTCATATCTTGGATTGCCTGGCCGGGACTGTTGGTTCTGTGCATGATCGCGACCGATGCCGGCTTCCGGCTGGGCCGGCCGGTTGCCGCGTTTTATGTCACTTATGCCGTTTTCGCCGTCGCGGTTCTGTTGCTCGAGCGTTGCATGCCGCACGAAACGGCCTGGCTCGCGGACGATGGCCAGATCGCCGCCGACGTGATGCATACCTTGGTCAGCAATAGCGCGATCCAGGCCCTGATCGGTTTCAGCGGCGCGATCGGAATCTCGGCGCTCGTCACAGGAACGGGCGTAATGAAGCCTGGCATTTGGCCGCATCATTGGCCCCTGGTCTTGCAAATCGGGCTTGGTTTGATCGTCTCCGAATTCGCGATGTATTGGGCGCATCGCATCGCGCATGAATGGACCGCGCTTTGGTACTTTCACGCGGTTCACCACAGCGTGGGAAAGCTCTGGGTCGTGAATTCGGGGCGCTTCCATTTCATCGATGCCATCAAGAGCGTCCTGCCGGGTATCGCGATTGTTCTGGCGATGGGCGCGCCAATGGATGTCGTGACCTGGCTCTCCGCCATCGGCGCCTTTGTCGGAACGCTCACGCATTGTAATATCGACATGCGTTTCGGAGCCCTGTCCGTGGTGTTCAACACGCCGGAACTCCACCGCTGGCATCACAGCCGGGTTCTGCGCGAAGGGAACACCAACTACGGCGAAAATATCATGTTGTGGGACTGGGTCTTCGGCACATGGTTCAACGAGAACCGCCGGCCGCCCGCCAATATCGGCATCGCCGACCCCATGCCGGCAAGCTTTCGCGGACAGATTGTTTGGCCTTTCGTGAAAGCTTTCGGGCGGCGCCGGGTTGCGGCAACAGGGTGATACCGGAGGTTGCGGCGGCTGATCCCGGACCACCCGATTCTTTTTGCTCGGGGCCGCGATATGTCCCCACGGATCGGAAACCGACGGCTTTTGGGCGAATAGGACAAAATGAGTTTCCGCGCCGAATGGGCTATAAGGACCCGCCAATGATGCGGAGACCCAGAGATGAGCCACGCCGTGCCCGGCCTTGCCAAGGCCGTCGAAGAAATCGCGGACGAAATGCGGCAGCGACCCGACCGGGGCGATGTTGCCTCGTATATCCCCGAACTGGCGCGCGTTGACGCCAACAGCTTCGGCCTCGCCGTCGTCAGCGCCGATGGGAGCGTGACGGCCGCGGGCGACAGCGACACGTCATTTTCGATTCAAAGCATTTCCAAGGTTTTTACGCTGACCCTCGCCCTGGGCCTGGTGGGCGACCGCTTGTGGCGGCGCGTCGGCCGCGAGCCGTCAGGCAGCCCGTTCAATTCGATCGTCCAGCTCGAGCACGAGCGCGGCATTCCGCGCAATCCCTTCATCAACGCGGGCGCGATCGCGGTCACCGATGCGATTCTCTCCGGGCATCAGCCTCGCGAAGCGCTCGGAGAGATTTTGCGGTTCATGCAGTTCCTCGCCCACGACAGTTCGATCGCCATCGACGAGTCCGTGGCGGCTTCGGAAAAACGGACCGGATTTCGCAACATCGCGCTGGCCAATTACATGAAAAGCTTCGGCGTGCTCGACAATCCCGTGGACTATACGCTCGGCGTCTATTTCCATCATTGCGCCATTGCCATGTCGTGTCGGCAATTGGCGATGGCCGGACAATTTTTGGCCCATTCCGGCCGCAATCCCGCGACCGGCCTGTCCGTGGTCTCGGCCGAACGGGCCAAGCGGATCAATGCGGTCATGCTGACCTGCGGCCATTACGACGGATCCGGCGAATTTGCCTATCGCGTCGGACTGCCTGGAAAGAGCGGGGTCGGCGGCGGGATTCTCGCGATCGCCCCCGGCAAGGCTTCGATCGCCGTCTGGTCACCCGGCCTCGACAAATCGGGCAATTCGCATCTCGGCCGGCTGGCCCTGGAGAGCCTGACCAAACGAATGGGCTGGTCGATTTTCGGGGCGTGACGCGCGAGAGCCGCGCTCCGTCGACTTAACGCCCCGGCGCGAAGGGCCAAAGAATCCGGCCCTCGAACGAAAAAACCAGCGCGCCATCGGCCGCGCGGCCGGTATTCAGCGATTCGATCAGGCCCCAGCCGGGACGCGTCAGCCGACGGACTCCCGTCACCTTGGTTTGATAGCCGATGGTTTCGCCGGCCAGAACCGGGCGAAGCCATTTCATATTGGCGAAGCCCGGCGAGGGACCCGGCACCGCAACTTGCAGGCCTTGCGACCGACGCAGCGCCGCCGACCGGTCGCGCGCGTCGATATAGCTCTTCATCCAGAGCGCGGCGGTGTGCCAGCCCGACGCCGCGAGGCCGCCGAAATGGCTCTGTTTGGCGCGCTCGGGGTCCGTGTGGAAATATTGCGGATCGAAGCTCTCGGCGAAAGCGATGATCGCATCCGGCGCGAAGGTTTGCGAGCCCAACTCGAACTCGGCGCCAATTTCGGCTTCGTCGAGAAAACCGCAGAGTTTGGGATCCGGCGGCGGCGTCTCGACGAGAGCGGGAGCCTGAAGCAGGTGCGGCGCGAGCGGCGGGCGGATGTCTTGCGCCGCGCCGCGCCGCTGCACCATCATCGAAAAGCGCTGGGTCATGACGGTCTCGCCACCGCCGTTGCGCATGTCGATTTCGACGCTGATGAAGCCGCGATCGGGCCGCGAGGCGGAGGGGCGCGTCGTGGGGATCGAAACATGCAGCGTCAATTCGTCGTCGGGCTTGACCGGACGCAGCCAACGCACTTCGTCGACGCCCGGCGCGCCCATGCCCGCGACGTGCTTTACGAACCCGTGAAAGTACAGATACATGCCGATCGCGGTGGTATGCCATCCCGAGGCGGCGAGCCCCCCCAAGACAGACGCTTCCGCCGCCGCGTCGTCGAGATGAAACGGTTGGGGATCATACATCCTGGCGAAGGCGAGAATCTGCTCGCGCGTAACCTTGTAGGGACCCGACTGATGAGTCTCGCCGGGCTCGATGTCCTCGAAAACGCGCAGGTTGGCGGGATCACTCATGCAAGGCCTCAATTCGCGAAGCGGAAATGCAGCACATCGCCATCGGCGACGACATAATCCTTTCCTTCGAGGCGGAATTTACCGGCCTCGCGCGCGCCGGCCTCGCCCTTGCACGCGACATAATCGTCAAAGGCGATGGTTTCGGCCCGAATGTAACCCTTTTCAAAATCCGTGTGAATGACGCCCGCCGCCGCCGGTCCCTTGGTGCCCTGCGAAATCGTCCAGGCCCGCGCTTCCTTGGGACCGACGGTGAAATAAGTGATGAGATTGAGCAGGCCATAGCCCGCGCGGATCACCCGGTTGAGGCCGGGCTCGGCGAGGCCCGCGGCCTCCAAATAGTCGCCCTGCTCGTCCTTGGGCAGAACCGCGATCTCGCTTTCGATCCGGGCCGAGACGACGACCGCCACCGCGCCCTCGATCTTGGCGCGGGCCAGGACTTCCTCCGAAAAGGCATTGCCCTTGTCGGCCGAGGCCTCCTCGACATTGCAGACATAGAGCACCGGCTTGGACGACAGCAGACCGAGCCCAGCAAAGGCCTTCTGCTCGTCGGGCTTGACCTCGGCGAGACGGGCCGGCTTGCCCTCGCGCAGCAGCACGAGGCAGCGCGTCATCAGATCGGCGAGTTCCTTGGCCTCCTTGTCGGAGCCCTTGGCCTTCTTTTCGA
>JARLIW010000105.1 GCA_031291515.1 Beijerinckiaceae bacterium
AATGCAGGGTTCATGTAAATGAATTGAGAGAAAAAAGTATTTAAATGTAACGTAACTCAACCGTATATCGGGGATCGCGCGTTCGAAATTCGAGTAATGTTGGTAATTTCCGATCAATATTGTTGGCGGATGCGCTAGTAAACGAAGTGAAATACACGCTAAAGTTGCTCTGGCGGATCGAATCTGACGCTTGGGCGCTCCTTTAACGACGGCGATGATTTGATCCGGGTTCTTGTTGCAACGAGTGGTTGGCGCATCGGATTGTGCGTAAACGTCCATCGGACCCGAACTGGCGACGCGGTCATTTTTCGGCGATTCTCCCAGGTTGATTTCACAAGGCCCGGGAGATTGATTGGCACTTTGCGCTTAAGTCCAGACCACGCGCTTTTCACGCCAACTGTAGCGAAGCGCCACGCCTCAGTTCGATTGCGCGGTCACGAACCGAAACCGCCACAAAGCAAGTCCCAGAAATACGGCTCCAACCGCGGCCACGGCCAGGAAGTGCGGCCAAACCACATCGAGACCGCCGCCGCGATAGAGTATGGACTGCGCAAAGCTGACAAACTGCGTGGACGGCGAGACTTGCACGGCTTTCGCGAGCCAAGGGGGCATGCTTTCAAGAGGCGTATTGCTCCCCGAAAGCATGTTCATGGGCAAATAAACCAGCATGAAAAGCAGACCCAGCTGCGGCATCGATCTCGCAACCGTCCCAAGGAAAATGCCGATGGCGGTCGCAAAGAACAGATAGATCACCACCCCGCCTAGGAATAGCGGGATCGAGCCGGCGATCGGAATCCCAAGCAGCGTTCGGACGACGACGTAGAGCGAGAAGCCGGTCGCGATGGTGATGACGAGACCATTCGCCCAAATCTTCGATATCGCGATTTCGAACGGCGATACCGGCATGGCGAGAAGATGGTCCATCGTTCCATGCTCGCGCTCGCGCACGACGGCCGCGCCCGCCATGATGATCGCCAGCATCGTCACGTTATTGAGAATGATCATCACGCTCGTGAACCATGCCGTCGTCACATTCGGATTGAAGGCGATGCGGACATCCAGATTGACTGGAGCAAGCGGCGCATTTTCGGTCTTGGCGAAAAAGTTGGTGATCTCGTCCGTGATGATCTGCTGCGCATCGCCAGACCCGAGGCCCGCCTGAACCATGGCCGTTGCGTCGACGTCGATTTGAAGGCCGGTATAGTGGCGGGCGAGAACGTTTTGCTGGAAATTCGCGGGAATATCGACCACGAACGTATATCGTCCGGCATTCATGAGAGGCACGATGTCCCGAACGGCAATGCTTTGCGGCGGTTGAAACAACGGCGGCATGAAGGCATGGGCGATCCGGCGCGAAAGCTCGGAATGATCTTCATCGGCAATGGCGATCGAAGCGTGGCGAAGTTCCTGGGAATTGCTCTGCGCGGCGATCATCACGTTGAGCGAAAACGCATAGACGACAAGCCCGATCAGGACATAATCGTTCAGGAAGCTGCGCAGCTCCTTGGTCCCAAGCCAGAAGATCGTGGAGAGGCTGCGCATCGGTCCCGATCCCATTAGCGCTCTTGCTTGCGCAGCAAGACGAGACTCAACAGGATCAGCGCCGGCACGAAGAGCGCAAGCCCCGCAATGTCGGTATAGAGATCCTGAAAGCCCAGGCCCTTTGTGAACGTGCCGACGCAAATCGGCACGAAATAGCTCATCGGAAATGCCTCGCCCATGTATCGGGCCAGCCCGGTCAAGGACGAGACGGGGGTCATCATGCCAGACAATTGGGTGGCGGGCAGCACGGTCAAGATCGCCGTCCCGAACAGCGCCGCGATTTGGGTATTCGTGAACGCCGAAATCAACATCCCGTAAGCGGTGGTCGTCGTCACGTAAATGAGCACGCCCACCAACAACGCCGGAAAGCTTCCGCGCAACGGCACCTGGAACAGGAACAAGGCCATCAAAAACAGCAGACCGAAATTGATCATCGCAATTGCGACGTAGGGAAGTTGTTTGCCGATCAAGAACTCGAGACGCGTGACGGGCGTGACATAGAGATTGGTGATCGATCCAAGTTCCTTTTCCCGCACGATCGCGAGCGCCATCAGAATGGCCGGGAACAGCGCGAGCATTAAACTCATATCCGAGGGCACCATGGCATAGATGCTTTCAAAATCCTGATTGTATTTGAAGCGCAGCTCGATATGGACTGGTGAAAATGCCGAGGCCTTTGTCGTCGGAACAGCGGGGTCGGTCAGATATATTTGGTGCATCGCCTGCAGATAGCCGCGGATGGTCTGCGCGCGAAACGGCATGGCGCCATCGACCGTCGCGGAGACCCAGGCCGGCCTGCCGCGCTGAATATCCCGGCCGAAGCCCGGCGGAATCTCGACGGCGGCATCGAGATCTCCGCTCTGCATCCGCTTCAGAAGCTCATCATAGTTCCGGACAGGCGTCTGTTCGACGAAATAGGCGGAACCCCGAAGTTCCTCGAGATAGGCTCGGCTTTCCGTACTCTGGTCGCGGTCGAGGACGGCGAAGGTGAGATTGTTGACATCGGTCGAAATGCCGAAACCGAACACCAGCATCAAAATAGCGGTCCCAAACAGGCCAAAACCGAGCCGGACCGGATCGCGCAGCAGTTCCAGGGTTTCGCGAATCGTATAGGCAAGCAGTCGTTGCGGGCTGAACCACGACCGCTTGCCCGCAACCTTGTTGCCCTCCTCGACCGCCTTGCCTAGGACGATGGAACCGGCCGTCGCCGCAACCGAAGCGCTTTCGCCCTTGGCCTCTTCGAGATAGGCGATGAACGCCTCCTCGAGCGTGCTCGCGCGACGCGCCGCGATCAATTCCGCCGGCGTTCCGGTCGCCAGCACATGCCCGGCATCCATCAGCGAGATGCGGTCGCAGCGCGCGGCCTCGTTCATGAAATGGGTGGAAACGAAAATCGTCACCCCCTGATTTCGCGAAAGGCCGATGAGCAATTGCCAGAAACGATCCCGTTCCAAGGGATCGACGCCCGAGGTCGGCTCGTCCAATATCAGGATTTCCGGTTGATGAACGATCGCGACGGCCAGGGAAAGACGCTGACGAATGCCGAGCGGCAGATCCTGCGCGCGTTTGTCGAGATAAGCGCCGAGCCCGAATTGATCGATCAGGCTCGCGATGCGCTTTTTCGAAAAATCCCGCGCAAGATGAAAGAGATGGGCGTGAAGGTCGAGATTCTGCGCGACGGTCAGCTCGGTGTAGAGCGAAAACGATTGAGACATATAGCCGACGCGGTTGCGCATCTCCATGGTGCCCGCATCGGCCGACTGCCCCAGCAAAAACGCTTGGCCGCTCGAGGGCGGCAACAGACCCGTCAGCATCTTCATCGTCGTCGTTTTGCCACAGCCGTTCGAACCGAGAAACCCGAAGATCTCTCCGCGCTCGATCGTGAAGCTTGCATTGTCCACGGCGACGAAATCGCCAAAGCGGCACGTCAAGTTTTGCGCGACGATCACCGGCTCGCCGTCGCTCACCGACCGGGGCGGGACGTGCAGCTCCGTATGGCCGCGCCGTTGCTCTTCGGGCAGAACGGCGATGAAGGCTTCCTCCACTGTCGCCACATGATGCGCCCGCTTCAAATCCGCCGGCGAGCCTGCCGCCAAGACCTTGCCGCCATTCATGGCGATCAGCCAATCGAACTGCTCAGCCTCCTCCATGTATGCGGTCGCCACCACCACGCTCATGCCTTGACGTCGCGAGCGGATAACGCCGATCAACTCCCAGAATTGGCGCCGCGACAGCGGATCGACGCCGGTCGTCGGTTCATCGAGGATCAGCAGATCGGGATCGTGAATCAACGCGCAACACAAACCAAGTTTTTGGCGCATCCCGCCCGACAGCTTTTTCGCCGGCCGATCGGCAAAGGGGGCCAGTCCGGTCGCCCTCAAAAGTTCGGCGATCCGCCATTCTCGTTCGGAACTGGATTGCTCGAACAGCCGGCTAAAAAACTCGATGTTTTCGCGGATGCTGAGATCGGGATAAAGATTCCGGCCGAGGCCTTGCGGCATGAAAGCGACGCGCGGACAGAGATCCGCGCGATAGGATCGGCTGGCCATGTCACCGCCAAGAACGCTCACACGCCCTGTCTGGATCTTTCGCGCGCCGGCGATGAGGCTCAGGACCGAGGACTTACCGACGCCGTCGGGCCCGATCAGCCCCACCATGCAGTCGGCGGGGATGACGAGCGTAACGTCGTCGAGCGCAATCGTCTTTCCGTAGCGATGGGTGACAGCTTCGAGACTTGCGGCGACGCCGCGCTCCTCGATCATTTCGAGGCGTCGCCTTGCAACGCGGCGGGCCAGACGACGTCGGGAGCGGTCTGCACGTAGGCCATCCCCGGCAGCCCGCTTCTGACCGCGGCGGCATGCGTTCGAAGCCGCTCGGGATCAATCCGCACCCGCACCCGGAACATGAGCAAGTCGCGCTCGTCGGTGGTTTCCACCGTTTTGGGCGTGAATTGCGCCTGCTTGGCCACGAAGACCACCTTGGCCGGAATCGCGTGCGTCGGATAAGAATCCAGCACGATACGCGCGTCCGATCCCAGCTTGACCCGACCGGCCGACAGCGTCGGCAAATAAATGTCCATGTAGACATAGGACGTGTCGAGCATGGTGAAGACCTTGCCGCCGGCTGGCAGAACTTCCCCGACATTGGCGACGCGATATTCAATCCGGCCGTCACGTGGAGCAACAAGAGAATCGTCGCGAATATCGGCCTCATAGACCTCGGACGCGTGCATGGCCGCTTCCCGTGCCTGCGTGTTCTGGGCAATCACGGCCTCAGCGGCATGTTGCCCGGCGACCGCGCTCACAAGCACCTGTCGGCGCTGGTCGAGCGTCTCCTTCGTCGCAAATCCTTTCGTCACCAACTCCTGCGTGCGCTCGATTTCCTGCTGAGCCAAAACCACCTGACTCTTTTGCTGGGCCAGTGTTTCGTCGGCGGCCTTGATCGTTTGCTCGGCCTGGCGGATGAGGGCCTGGGATTGCTTGAGGGATGCCTCGAGATCCGCCGTATCCATTTTCACGAGCACTTCCCCGGCCGTGGTCAAATCGCCCTCGTCGGCGAAGAGCTTCACGATCCGGCCCGCGAATTTGGTATCGATGTCGATCTCATCCGCTTCGATCCGGCCATTGCCCGAAGCGATTCCCGCCGGCAGCACATTTCGAGGGTGCAGCCACCAGTAGCCGCCGCCGATACCGCCAATCAGCAAAACGACAATCAACAAGATAGGCCCTAGCCCGCGCCGTTTGCCGGGACCCTTGTTGGTTGGAATTAATTCTGACGGCTGTTTGAGGATCGGGGCGGGAACGATAATCTCTGGCGCCGTTTCCACCCCAGTCTCACGGGCGGCAACGACTTTGTCTTCCGGCATCATGAAACTCCGAAATTCGACGGGACGGCTAAAGCGCGCCACGCGAACACCCTCGCGTCCCTTATAGGCACCAAGTCAAGGATGATTGACGCCGAATTATAACCGTCAGCCAGGCAAGCGCAATGCCGAAACGGCTTCCAACGACCGCGCCGCGTGAAACGTGTTCGCCGCGCGCTCCCACGGACGTCGCGGCAAACGGCGAAACCTATGAGATCACGTCAGGAATGCGCTCGACTTACGCGTGGTGTCCCCTGTGTCGAAATGTCCATTTTGGCGGCACAATAAACGCCCAAAAATGCTAAAACCGTATATTTTTTGACCACTTATATCCATCTCGCTTTACCGGGATATTAACCATTGCAGCCCAACTTATTGGCGCGACTTAATTGGATATGAACGGAAAAACGATTGCCGCGAGTCGGATGCCGAGGTTCAAAGCTCCCTATGGTTAGATTTATCAATTCTCGACTTTCCATCCCAGCGCGGCTGTGGCTGATGGTCGTCGTCTCGACGGTTCCCGATATTTTGCTCACGGGATTATTCGTGCAGCAGTCGTCGCTCGATATTTCATTTGCACAAAAAGAATTTAAGGGAACGGAATATCTTTCCGGCCTTTGGAAGTCCTTCTCGGAGATCGCACAGACAGGCTCGATCGCGGAAGCGCCGCAAACGATGAGCACTTATGACATTGAATTTGGCGCGGAGAACGCCGCGAAGGCCTACGAAGCGGCGTCCAATGTCGAAGACAAGCTCGAAGCGGGTAAAGCGCTCATCGGCGCCGTGGCCGACGGTTCAAATCTGACGCTCGATCCCGATCTCGACAGTTTCTATGCGATGGACGCGGACACTGTTCGTCTGCCCGGCATCGTGTCCGCTGCCGTCGCGCTCGGCAAAGCGGCGGCGGAGCCGGCCGGCGTTCCCTCGCGCTTGGTTCACATCGCTTTTGCCGTCAATCGTCTCGAGACGAGTTCCGGCGATGCCGACGCCTCGCTGAACGCCGCGATGAAGAACAATGCCGCCGGAATGACCTCGCGCGCGTTGTCCGGTCTGACGGCGGGCCTCAAGGCTGCCTCTGGAGAGCTGGCGCTTCGCGGGCGAACGCTTCTCGATGGCGGCCAAGTTGACGATCTCGGCATGGCGCAGGCGAACCTTTTGCGCCAAGTCGATGCGACTTGGTCCGCGACCAATACCGAGCTCGCCCGCCTGCTCCAGGTCCGGACGGAAGGGTTTTACCACAAACTGACGATCAGCCTGATCGTCGCGGGGGTCTCGCTCCTCGTCGCGGGTTGGCTTTCCAAAACGATTTCAACCGGTCTCTCCAAACGCGTGTCGCATCTCGTCAAAATCATGGACCGCTTGGTCGCCAACGACGTCACGCCAGAAATTCCCTATCTGTCCGATAAAAATGAAACAGGCCAGATCGCCAAGACGTTGGCGGCATTCAAGGACAGCGTCGTCGAACGCATGAAGCTCAAATCCGAAAAAGCCTTGGCCAGCGAACAGGCCTCGGTGGTCAGCGCCGTGGCGCATGGGCTCGACCGGCTGGCGCAGGGCGATCTGACCGTTTGCCTCACGGAAACCTTCCCGCCGGCCTTCGAAAAAATCCGGATCGATCTGAATGCCACGGTCGCCAAACTCAACAATACGATCCAGAGCATCAGCGCGAGCACCTACATTATCCATTCCGGATCGCGGGAAATCAGCATCGCCGCCGATGACCTCGCGCAGCGCACCTGCCGCCAGGCCGTGACGCTCGAAAACTCCGCCGCCTCGCTGAACGAGATCACCGATGCCGTCAAAAACTCGGCCGCGGAGGCGACGCAGGCCAGCAGCACCGTTGCCAACACGAAAGCGGAAGCCGAACGAAGCGAAGCGGTGATGCGCGAAGCGATCGACGCGATGAGCCAGATCGAATATTCTTCCAAACAGATCAAGGAAATCATCGGGGTGATGGATCAAATCACCTTCCAGACAAATCTTCTCGCGTTGAATGCCGCGGTGGAGGCGGCGCGCGCCGGCGACGCCGGCCGCGGGTTCGCCGTGGTTGCTTCGGAAGTGAGGGCTTTGGCGCAACGCTCGGCCGAGGCCGCGAACCAAATCCGAGTCCTGATTTTAGCCTCGACCAAACAGGTCAATCACGGATCCGCCCTGGTCTCGGAAACAGGCAAGGCCCTCAACCGAATTTTCACGCAAGTCAGCGAATTAAACGGCACCATGACCGAGATCGCGGCAAGCGCCAGCGACCAGGCCAATAAGCTCGCGCAAATCAATCTTTCGATCGGCGATATGGACAAGGCGACACAGCAAAATACGGAAATGGTCGAGGAAACAACGAGCGCGGTGCAGTCTTTGAGCAGTGAGGCGCAACAGCTTGCCGATCTCATCGGTCAGTTCAAGACCGGCGTGACAGCCCCGGCGCGAGAGCAGAGAAAATATCGCACGGCGGCCTGAAATCGACACGCCGCGATGCCGGATGCGCCGATACCGACCCGATCCACGGCTAGCCGCCTGTCTGGGAGACGGAAATCCGAAAACGCGACAGCGCCAGGGCGAACAGCAGGCCGCCGACCCCGGCGACGACGGCAAGATTCGGCCAAATAATGTCGATCCCGGCGCCGCGGAACAGGATCGCCTGCGCGATCTTGACGAAATGCGTCGAAGGCACGGCCTGCATCGCGATCTGCAAGCCCCGCGGCATGCTTTCCAACGGCGTGTAGCCGCCGGACAGAAGGATCATCGGCAGCACGACAAGGATGAAGAGCAAACCGAATTGCGGCATGGAACGCGCGATCGTGCCGAGATAAAGGCCGACCGCCGTGGCGAAGAAAAGGTAAAGCATCACGCTCACCATGAAGAGCGCGAAAGATCCGGTGGCCGGCAGTCCGAGCATGCCGCGCACGACGACTGTAAGCGAGAGCCCGGCGGCGATCATGATGACGAGCCCGTTCGCCCAGACCTTCGCCATCGCGATTTCGAAAGGCGAGAGCGGCATGACCAGTAGATGGTCGAGCGTGCCATGTTCCCGTTCCCGAATGACCGCCGCTCCCGACAGGACGATGGCGAGCATGGTCACGATGTTGATCAGCCATGCGACGCCCATGAACCACGACGATTCCAGGTTGTCGTTGAACGCGATGCGCGGTCGAAGCGACACCGGCGGATCGGGCTGGCGATCGAGGCCATTATAATAGAATTTGGCGGCCTCGCCGGTCAGGATTTGCTGGATGTCACTCGCGCCGATCCCGGCTTGCAGCACCGCCGTGGCGTCGATATTGACCTGAACCGCCGGCGCGCGGCCAGCCGAAACGTCGGCCTGGAACTTGGGCGGGATATCGAGAATGAAAGTATCGCGGCCATCGTCAAGACGTTGATCGAGCTCCCCCGATGCGATTTGTTCCGGCGGCCGAAAATTGGGCGGGAGCAGCGCCGCGACAAGATTGCCGGAGAGGCGCGAACGATCTTCATCGACGATCGCGATTGAAGCGTTGCGCAGTTCATAAGACATGCCGGTCGCCAGACTGTAGATCGCGTAAGAGAAGGCAAAGACGATCAGGCCAAGCAAGACAGGGTCGTGGCCGAGGCTGCGCAGCTCCTTGATGCCGAGGTTCCAAATGTTGGTCAGACTGTGCATCGGTCAACGATCCTGCTTCGGAAGGAACAGAAAGCTGAGCCCGAGCAATACGGGGACGAAACATGCAAGTTTCAGAAGATTTCCGGCGAGCTCGGCGAAGCCGAGCGCCTTCGTGAACGCCCCCACGCTGATCTTGAGGAAATAGGTCGCGGGAAAGCCGTAGCCGATCGCCGACGCGACGCCGGTCAACGACGAGACCGGCATGATCAAGCCGGAGAATTGCAGCGCGGGCATGATAGTCAGGATGCCGGCGCCGAAAAGGGCGGCGACCTGGGTATTGGTGAACGCGGAGATCAGGAGCCCGATGCCTGTCGTCGTGATGCAATAGATGAGCGCGCCGAGCGTCAGCGCCAATAGGCTACCTTTGACCGGCACCTGAAACAGAAACACGGCAAGCGCCACCATCGAGGCATAGTTCACCATGGCCAAGCCGACATAAGGAAGCTGCTTGCCAAATAGGAATTCGAACCTGTTGACCGGCGTCACGTAGAGGTTGACGATCGAACCAAGCTCCTTTTCGCGGACAATGCTCAGCGCCATGAGGATCGCCGGGATGAAAAGCAGCAGCAGACCGATCACCATGGGGACCATCGCGTAGATACTTTTGAAATCCTGATTAAACCGATCGCGCGTTTCGATCTGGATCGGCTGCCATACGGTTGGCGAGCCGGTCATTCTCAGATTGAGGTGTGTCAGATAGCTCGCATGGACCCCGTTCAGATAGCCTAGAACGGTCTCGGCCCGGAACGGCATGGCGCCATCGATCCAGGCGGAAACTTCGGCCGGCGCGCGGCGCTTCACGTCGCGGCCGAAATTGGAGGGGATCTCGATGACGAAAGAGAGCTTGCCGTCTTTGAGCCTACCATTGAGGCCGGCATAATCCAGGATCGGCGCCTGCTGGTCGAAATAACGTGTATCGGCAAACTCTTCGATGTATTCGCGGCTCTGCGGCGTCTGATCCCGGTCGAGCACGGCAAAGGTCAAATGCTCGACGTCGAAGGTGATGCCATAGCCAAAAACCAGCATCAGCAGAAGGGTGCCGAAAAACGAGGTCGCGAGCCGAACGGGATCGCGCAAGATTTGCAGCATCTCGCAACGGGCATAGGCGATGAGGCGCCTCGCGCTGAACCAGGCCGGCGATGAGGCGCGGCCCGGGAGAGGCTCGCGGCCCGCGGCAACCGGCGTCGCCGCGATCCCGTCGATCACCGGATGAGCTTGGCCGGCCGCCTCCTCGAGATAGGCAATGAACGCGTCTTCCAGCGTGGCGGACCCACGCGCCTTGACCAATGCCGCCGGTGCCGCGGTCGCCAGGATGCGCCCGGCATGCATCAGCGAGACCCGATCGCACCGCGCCGCCTCGTTCATGAAGTGCGTCGAGATGAAGATCGTAACGCCCTGATTGCGTGAAAGATCGACCAGCAGCGCCCAGAACTCGTCTCGCGCGATCGGATCGACGCCAGAGGTCGGCTCGTCCAGGATCAACATCTCCGGCTCATGGACGACGGCGACCGCGAGCGAAAGCCGCTGGCGGATGCCGAGCGGCAGACGATCCGCCCGCTCGTCGAGATGAGCGGCCAGGTGGAAGCTGTCGACGAGCGTGGCGATCCGCGTCTTTGCCCGCTCGGCCGGGATCTGAAAGAGCCGCGCGTGCAGTTCCAGGTTCTGCCGGACCGTCAATTCGCCGTAGAGCGAAAAGGATTGCGACATATAGCCGACACGCCGGCGCGTCTCGAGATCGGTCGCATCGACGGCGCGGCCGAACAACAGCGCCTCGCCCTCCGTCGCCGGCAAAAGGCCGGTGAGCATCTTCATCGTCGTGGTCTTGCCGCAGCCGTTGGACCCGACGAAGCCGAAGATCTCGCCACGCTCGATTTCGAGGTCGACATGATCGACCGCGACGAAATTGCCAAAGCGCTGGGTCAGCCCATGCGCCACGATGGCGGGGGCGCCCGGTTGCGCCTGGCGTGGCGGAATGACCACGGCATGGTACCCCTTGCGAGCTTCGCCGGGCAACAGCGCGATGAACGCCTCCTCCAACGTGGCCGCGCCCGCGTGCGCCTTCAGCGCCGCGGCGTCGCCGGTCGCGAGCACGCGGCCCGCGTTCATGGCGACGAGCCAGTCGAACTGTTCCGCCTCCTCCATATAGGCGGTCGCGACCGCCACGCTCATGCCCGGCCGTCTGGCGCGCATGATGTCGATCAGTTCCCAGAACTGCCGGCGCGACAAGGGATCGACGCCGGTCGTCGGCTCGTCGAGGATGAGAAAATCGGGATCGTGGATCAACGCGCAGCACAGGCCGAGCTTTTGTTTCATGCCCCCCGACAGATTACGCGCCGGCCGGTCGCGGAACGGTTCTAGCCCGGTGGCCTGTAAAAGCTCGTCGATCCGAGCCGCCCGTTCCCCGGCGCTCTGGCCAAACAGGCGTGCGAAGAAGTCGATGTTCTCGGCGACGCTGAGTTCCCCGTAGAGATTGCTGCCAAGGCCCTGCGGCATATAGGCAATGCGCGGGCAGATGGCGCTCCGGTGCCGCGCATCCGCGATGTCGCCACCAAACACCCGCATCGCGCCGGTCTGAAGCTTGCGCACGCCGGCGGCAAGGCCGAGCAGCGACGATTTGCCGACCCCGTCGGGGCCGATCAACCCAATCACCCTACCCGCTGGCAAGTCGAGCGAGACATCATCGAGCGCCCGCGTCGAACCGTAGCAATGCGTGACCCCGGTGAGCCGGACGATCGAGCCACCATCCGGACTCATTTTGGCACATTGACCCGCAGTTGCGCCGGCCAAGCAACTTTGGGATCCAATCGCACATAGGCGACCCCAGGCAGTCCGGTATGCACGGAGGCCAGATGCTCGGCGACGACCTCGGGATCGACCCGCACTTTGACGCGGAACATGAGCTTATCGCGTTCCGAGCGCGTTTCGACCATCTTGGGCGTGAACTGCGACGTCGCCGACACAAAAGTGACGTGCCCAGGCACGACGACGCCGGGCAGCGCATCGAGCACGATGCGGCCTTCCGCGCCGAGCGCGATCTTACCCGCCTCCTCCGTCGGCAGAAAGACGGTCATGTAAATATTCGACAGGTCGAGCAAGGTGAAGATCTTGGCGCCAGCGCCAACCACCTCGCCGGTATTGACGAGCCGGTACAAAACCCGGGAGTCCCGAGGTGCCACGAGAACACCCTCGGCCACCACGAGCTTGTTATAGGCCACGTCATGCGACGTCGCGGCGATGGCTTGTTCGGCCTCGCTGACCCTGGCACTCGCCGCCCTCACGGCGGCGTTGGCGCCATCCAACGCCTGCTGGCGCTGATCGAGCAACTCGATCGTTGAGAAGCCCTTCTGGACCAACGCCTTCGTGCGATCGAATTCCTGCTGGGCGAGTTTTTGTTGGGTCTGCTGCTGGGCGGAGGTGGCGGCGGCTTCCTCGAGATAACGTTCCGCCAATCTCGCTTGCGCCTCCGACTTCTGCAGCGTCGCCTCGGCGTCGCGCGTATCCATGCGCGCGACAATCTGGCCAGCCTTGACGAGGTCGCCTTCATCGACCAGAAGCGCCGCGACACGCCCGGCATATTTCGGCGTGATATCGATTTCGTCGGATTCAACCCGGCCGTTGCCCGACGCGATGCCGGCGGGCAACGGCACTTGGTGATATTTCCACCAGTACAAGCCTCCGCCCGCGGCGCCCAAAATGACGACGAAAAGCCCAGCGAAAAGACGCCAACGCCGCGTTCTCGCCCGCGCCCCAGCCTCGACCAAAGGCGGGAGCGGCCGCGGGATTGTCGCCGGCGGATTGGACGCGGACGACACTGACTGAAGCACCGCGGTGTCCGGCGCGCCGGACTGGGCCGCCGCTGCCGTGTCCTCGCCCTCTGATTTGACATCCTGCATCGGTAAATCCCCGCGCCCTCAACCCTCATGCCGACTCCGGCCTCCGATTGAGGTGCCTACGCGATCGGCGGGCGTCACGCTTTGACGCAGATCACTTGGGGAGGGGGACAGGCACGAAGCCATCTTTGCGGTCTCGCTCCGCGCCGTCGATTTCAACTGGCGATCGAATCGATTATCGGCGCCCAAAAGTCCCCGCCTCCCCCGCGTCAAACAGGAGGCGAGCGCTGACAGGCGCGTTCCAATCCACGCAAATCGCCGTCCGTCACAATTTTCGCCGCTCGCTGGCCCACGAGACCACTAAGCACCCGCGTCAACCGCAAAAGGATTGGTCCCAACTATTGCAAGGAATCGCGTCCTGAACGGGCCGCTCCGCGATGAGGCCGGCGATTTCCGACGCCAAGCCCCCGTGTCGGCCCGCGCGCGCAGGCGCCCGACGCATTCGCGCAATACCACCGTCAAACCAACCGCCGCGTCTTGGAAACACACAAGGGACATTCTCTAACTTCTTAAAAAGCGAGCGATTTCTTACCACGTCGGTGATTCCGCCCAAGTGACGAGCGCTCGAAGAAAGCGCGGACCTGGCCAGTGAACCTTTTGGATTTGTTTTTCCAACATGCCGATTTACATATACAGACGAGGCACGATCGGCCAGGCGTACCCCAAACTCTGAATCCATGACGACTTTAATTCGCCATTTTAAGTATTGATCCAACCGAACCCGGCCCTCTTATCAATTTATTTACCATGCAACATTTGTTTAAGTTGCGAAAATTGCAAAAATATCAAATTTTATCGCCGAATAGACAGCAAAATCCACAAAACAGACTTGCGCCGACAATCAAAACAAGGCGCGACAGAATCTTTGGCGAGACCGAGAGAGAGCACCGCAAATCGATCGCGGGAACCGGTCTAAGTCTTCCGCGGCGGCCCAACCGATAGGCGTCAAAGCAACTGAAAACGCCGCTCAAACGCGGATGCCGACCAGAAAGTCAATGAAAACCGATTGGCTGGGGGACCTGGATTCGAACCAAGATTGACGGAGTCAGAGTCCGCTGTTCTACCGTTGAACTATCCCCCAAAACACGATCAGGTTTGGAAACGCGCGAGCAGAGCTGCAAAGTTCCAAAAAATTCGATCTTGGTGTCTTGCTCCGGTGCATAGGCGTTCCATGGCAACCTGTCAACGCGACGCAAATCGCGCGGTCACATCTTTCGACGCCCGGCCCATCAAGCCTTCGCCAGCTCCGTCTCGGCAGGGAGGACGGCCGATTTCGCGGATACCGAATCGTGAGTCAACGTTTCGAAAAAGTCGCCGGTGAGATCGCGCATCTCGGCAAGAGTATGCTGATCCAGAACGTCGGTGATCGCGTTGCGAACGGCCAGCATCATCAACCGGACCGTACAGGTGTTTTCGTCGGAGCAGTCGTCGCAGCGGTGATAGGCCGTGGTGCTCGCGCAAGACAGCGGCGCGAGCGGGCCATCCAAAACGCGCACGATATCGCCGACGATGATCGATTCCGCCGGTTTGGCGAGCATGTAACCGCCACCCTTGCCCTTTTTGGAGTGGAGCATGCCGGCATTGCGCAGCTCGCCAAGGATCGCGTCGAGAAACTTTTTCGGAATCATATTCGCTTGGGCGACATCGGCAACGAAAGCGGATTGCCCAAACGGCAACCTGGCCAAGTGAACGGCCGCCTTGAGTCCATATTTTCCTTTTTTTGTCAGCATGATAGTGATCCATTCCGGCGTCTGGGCGAAAGACACTCTCGCATACAATCTAGTTGATTTGTAGAATTAGCACCGTCTTCCAAAAAGGAAAGAGCGGAAAGAACAATCTTCGATTTCATGCCCTGGCTCAAATGCGATCGGCACGCGTCCTCCCTCCTCCGCATCTAAAGTTTCCACGGCCGAGCGAATTTGGCCGATCGAGGGCCCTTCAATCGCGCGCCGATCGAGCCGCCACCGAACGTTTCGCGCGATGAAACCTCCAGACTTTGACAGGATCAGGCGCGCATGCTCGTGTGTTTCATCATTTTCTTGGGCAACAGCCGAGCATCCGCATCCTCGGCAATCGTGAAGGAGGTCCTCCGGACATGTCCGCCCTTTTGATCCTCTTCGTCATGGCATCGGCTGCTTGGACGATCTTGTCGCTTTATCTTTCCTCTCGCCAAATCGACGCCGTCTCGCGCCATCGCGATCACGTGCCCGCCGATTTCACGGCGACCGTCACAATCGGTGAGCATCACAAAGCGGCGGATTATACGATGGCGCGCGAGCGGCTCTCGACGATCGAATCGATCGTGGATTTCGCCCTCGCCTTGGCCTGGGTCCTCGGCGGCATCAATCTGCTCTATGCGGCCACCGCGGCCGTCATTCCAGCCTCCTTATGGCGCGGCGTCGTTTTTCTCATCGGCACCGCGGTCGTGGGCAACGCGATCGGGCTGCCGTTCGCTGTCTATAAAGCCTTCATCTTGGAGCAAAAGTTTGGCTTCAATCGGACAAACGTCAAAACCTTCGTCCTCGACCGCTTGAAGGGCTGGGCGATTTCGCTTGTCGTTTCGATCCCTCTTTTGCTCGCCTGTCTTTGGGCGATGCGCGGTTTCGCCGGCCTCTGGTGGCTTTGGACATGGTTCGGCCTGTTGGCGTTGATGATCGCCGCCCCCACGGTTTACGTCCGGCTGATCGCGCCGCGGTTCAATACGTTCACGCCTCTGAGCGACGAGGCCCTTCGGGCGCGGATCGAGCGGCTCCTCGAGCGCTCCGGCTTCCGCTCGTCCGGCCTTTTCACGATGGACGCCTCGAAACGCACGGCGCACGGCAATGCGTTCTTCATTGGTTTCGGTAAAACCAAACGGATCGTTCTGTTCGATACCTTGTTGCAGAGCAGCACGCCCGATGAAATCGAAGCTGTCATCGCTCATGAGCTCGGCCATTTCCGGCACCGCCACGTCATTTTTGGCCTCGCCCGCGGGGCTTTGATGGCGCTGGGCGGATTGGCGGCCTTCGGCTGGCTTTGCAAGCAAGCCTGGCTGCTGCCCGCGTTCGGCATCCCCTTCCATGACGATGCGCTGAGCCTCTTCGTCTGCATCTTGCTCTTCTCGGTGATCGGCCCCTTGCTGGCCCCGGCAAGCAATTGGATTTCTCGCCGCAATGAATTCCAGGCCGACGATTACGCGCGGCTCAGCGTGGGCGCCGGTCCAATGATCAGTGCCTTGACCCGATTGGCGCGGGACAATGCGTCGACCCTCACGCCGGATCCGCTCTACGCGCTGGTCCATTATTCCCACCCGTCGGTGCCGCTGCGCGTGAAGCACCTACGGTCCAGCGAAGGCGTCGCCTGATGATGGATTGGCCGCTGCGCGCGGCCACCGCTCGAGCGCGGCCCGCCCCGCATCGGTCAAACCATAGACCCCGCGTTCCTCGCGGGCGAACCACCCGTAAACATTCCCGCGCAGGATTTTCGCGGCATCCGGCGCCTCCGCTTTGAGGTCGCGCGGACGGCGCGGCCCGGCCATCAGGGCGAAAGCACAGGTCAGGGCCTGTTGGCGATAGGCCGTCATGATCGGCGCGCGCGAACCGCCACCTAATACGGGATCCCCGCGCCGCCGGCGATGCTCGTCAACCAGGCGCGAGCGGCGTTTAGGGTCGCGGCGCGGCGCCAAGGCGGCGGGGCTGAGGAGAATATCGACATCGCCCGCCTTGGATACGCCAAGCAGACCAAACCCCAGCCGCCGACAAAGATCGCGGAAGCGCACATCGTTTTCACGTCCCTTGCCGCTCGCGGACAGGCGAGCCGCCAACCAGACCTCGTCGCAGAGCTTGGCGCGGTCGACGCCCTGGAGGACGAGCTCGAGCGTGAACGTGAGCTTCAATTCCCCGATGACGACAAGGGGCGGGTCATTTCCGCTCAAGGCGACGAGATCACAGCCGCCGACCTCCCCCTTGACCAAATAGCCCAGGGTTTCGAGAAAGCGCTTGACCGGAAAATATAGGTCTGTCTCCAAAACGATGGTTCCTATCGTGGGGTCGAGGCACACCCGACCAACGGATTGTCCGCGTTTAAACCATTGAAGCGATTCTCATAAGCATTCGGATAAATTCCGTGCTGTTCAGATCCAAAACTATCCTTCGGCGGGTATCGATAAATCCCCCAACGCGGCTCGGCGAAACCGCGGTCTTTCCGTGTCAATGATCCTTTGCTTGCCGCCGGACGGTTCCGGACGTCGGTCCCGTGGACACGACATAACGTGCCCGAGAGATACCAGCGCACATACGAATAATTTTTTTTGATTAGACGAAAATTTAATTGCGGAGACTTGTTTAATAAACGCGATTTCTCTTCTAGCAACAAACACGGAGTCCGCAGGACCGCGGGCGGACGGCTATTGACAGCATCGCCCATTTAATAATTGATAACACTTGCATTAGCCTGGGAAAGCGCGTATGTGGTTTTTCGCCAAACAGATAAGCGCATAACCTCGCACTGTTTGGTCCGGCACGTGTTGCCGCTGTGTTATTTTTGGGAGGATCTATGGTGGTTCGGGCGCGCAAGCAAATCGTAAATGAACCGGCGACGGAACCGCTCGAAGCCACTGGCGAGATCAAGCTCGGCTTTCTCGACGGGTTTATCGGTTTTCACCTTCGCCTCGCGCAAGATGCCTCCTATCGGAGCTTCACGCGGCAAGCCGACGACGATCTCCTGAAACCCGGCCGCTTTCCGGCGCTCGCAATTATCCACCTCAATCCCGGCATTTCCCAAAGTGCCTTGGGCCGCGCGATCGCGCGCGACAAATCCACCGTCAGCCCCTTGATCAAGGATTTACAGAAGAACGGTTTCATCACGCGCAAGGCCTCCTTGCACGACCGCCGCAGCGTGACGCTGAGCTTGACCAAGAAGGGCGAGCGCATCCTCGACAAGCTATTGGCGCGCGCGCGCGAGCATGAAGAAGAACTTGACCGCATTGCCGGCGCCTCGAAAAGCCGTTTGATCACGTTACTCGACAAGATCACCAACGGCGTCGCGTAAATCAACTGGCCGAAGACCCGTCGTCCCGAGACGTATTCCAGCACGAGAAAGCTCCCGCGAATGAATGGGAGCTTTTTTTATTGAAGTCTCGTGATCGTCGAAACCGGCTTATCGCCCGTAGCGCCCGGTAAACCGGTTCACGAGAGCATGTCCCGAAAAAGTCGAAGACTTTTCGATCGAGGACAAGCTCCAATCTTTCAAGGATCGAGCAATGTCTCGTCGCTTGGGTCGCTCCACCCAAGGGGAAAGCGCTCTCATTGCATTCACGAAGCGGGTTACGCCGCGAACCGGAATCAGTTCTTTTCGCTCATCGCTTTGACGATGAGATCCGCGTTCCATTTGAACATCGCGAGATAAGTCGCGGCGGGGCCGTCCGGCTTCGATAAGGACTCGACGTAGAGTTCCCCGCCCGGCCGCGCCCCGGTCGCGCGGGCGATTTGCGCGATCAACCTCGGGTCGTTCGAGTTTTCGAGAAAATAGGTTTTGATCCCGTCGTTCTTGATCTGCGTGATCAAAGCGGCGACCGTCGCGGCGGAGGGCTCTTGTTCCGTCGAAATGCCGAGCGGCGCCAAGATTTCGATTCCATAGGCCTTGGCGAAATAGCCAAGGGCATCATGGGTCGTGAGGATCTTGCGGCGGGCCACGGGGACGCCAAGCGCGGCGGCCTTGGTCTCGGCATCGAGATGCGAGAGTTCGGCCTCGTAGCGGTCGGCATTCGTCTCGAAGATCGCGCGATCCTCGGGATCGGCGGCGGCAAGTGCCTTGGCGATGACCGCGACATAGATCATTCCATTGGCGGCGCTGTTCCAGGCATGGGGATCGATGACGACCTTGCCGTCATCCTCCATTTGCAACGGCGCCACGCCCGTCGAGGCCACGATCGGCGTGCCCTTGTAGCCCGAGGCCACGATCAAGCGATCCATCCAGCCTTCCAAGCCAAGCCCGTTGACGAAAACAACATCGGCGGCCTTGAGCGCGCGGGCATCGTCGGGCGCCGGTTCGAACGTATGGGGATCGCCATTGGGTCCGACCAGAGAGCGGACCTCGACCTTATCGCCCCCGACGACGCGAACCATATCGGCCAGCACGGTAAAACTGGCGACAGCCTTGAGCGGCCGGGCCTCGGCTAGGCCAGTCCCCACGGTCAAAGACGCGAGAACTCCGACACAACGAGCAAGGTTCATCGTCATCTGCCTTCCCTTCTTGCAAAATGGCGCTGCGGAAGCAGCCGGCGCAACGCGCCAGAGGGCGCGAACAAGAGCGACAAAAGATAAAGCCCCCCGGCGACGAGAATGATCGTCGGTCCCGACGCAAGGCCGGAATGGAAACTGATGACCAGGCCGGCGTAGCCCGCGACGCAGGCGGTCACGATCGACACGGCAATGAGCGCCGGCATGCCCCGCACCCACAGCTGCGCCACGGCGGCGGGCAGCATCATCAGCCCCACCGCCATCAGCGTGCCGAGGGCCTGAAAACCCGCGACCAGATTCAGCACGACGAGCAGCAAGAATAAGAGGTGGTACAGCGGTCCGCGTCCCGACACGGCGCGCAAAAAGCCCGGATCGAAACATTCCGCCACCAACGGACGGTAGATGACCGCAAGCGTCACCACGGTGATCGACGCGATCGCGCCGACCAAGATCAAGGCCGAAGCGTCGATCGCGAGGATACTGCCGAAGAGAACATGCAAGAGATCGACGCTGGAACCGCGCAGCGACACGATGAGCACGCCGAGCGCCAGGGACGTCAGATAAAAGCTCGCGAAACTCGCATCCTCGCGCAACGCGGTGGTGCGGCTGACGAGACCCGACAACAAAGCCACCGCCAACCCCGCCACGATTCCGCCGATGCCCATCGCCGGCAACGACAGGCCGGATACGAGAAACCCGATCGCCGCGCCGGGAAGAACCGCGTGGCTCATGGCATCGCCGACCAAGCTCATCCGGCGCAATACCAAGAGAATGCCAATGGGACCAGACCCGAGGCCCAGCGCCAGACAGGCGACCAAGGCGCGGCGCATGAATCCAAAATCGACAAACGGCGCGATCAGAAGGGCGTAAAAACTCATGCGACGTGCCGGTGCGCGTCGTCGCAAATCTCTTCCACGTCATCCCAATTTTGCGACATCGCGCGCGCGCGCAGCAGGTTTTCGGCGCTCATGGCGGTGGGTGTGTCGCCCCAGGCGATCAGCTCGCGCGCGATGATCAGAGTCTGCGGAAAATGCGCGCGGACCTGCTCGAAATCGTGAAGCACGGCGATAATGGTGCGTGATTGCTTGTGCCAAGCCTCGAGCAAGGCCAGAAGGTCATCGGTCGTGCGCGCGTCGATGGCGGCGAACGGCTCGTCGAGAATGATGACCTCCGCCTCTTGCAGCATCAACCGCGCGAAGAGAACGCGGCGGAATTGCCCCGACGACAGCGCGCCGATCGGCCGGGGGCCAAACCCGTCGAGGCCCACGCTCGCGAGCGCCGCGCGTCCGCGTTCGCGCATCTCGCGGCTGACTCGACCAAACGCGCCGCTTTGGCGCCATGCTCCAAGCAGCACCGTATCGCCGACGCTGAGCGGAAAAGACCGGTCGATCTCGGCGACCTGCGGCAGATAGCCGACCGCGGACAGAGGCAGCCCGCCCCAATCGACCGAGCCCGAAGCCACCGCTTTTTCGCCGAGCAGCGCCTTCAACAAGGTCGATTTGCCCGCGCCGTTCGGCCCGACGATCGCCGTCATGCTGCCGGGCTCGAACACCCCGCTGACGTGATGCACCGCCGCATGTCGGTCATAGGCCACGGTCAAATTCTGGAGCCGGATCGAAGCGCTCATGGCAGGTTGACCGCCCACCAGATCGCGGCCCAGAGCACGACGAGAACACTCGCACCGGCAACGACGCGCAGACCCGCCGATTGCGCCATCAGCGACAGGCTCAATGGTTCGGAATCGGAATGCGCATGGCCATGGGAATGTCCCCGGGAATGCTCATGGGCGCGGCTTGGGGCGTCGGCGGCAAGATCAATCATCGCCAAGAATTATTATGTTATAACATCCGCGTCAAGAGAAGCGAGACAGTTGCAAAACCTGCAATCCGATGAAAGAAGGAGGCTCGACGGCCTCTTGGCGAAACAGGTAGACGCACAGCACTTAAAATGCTGAGCCCACAAGGCGTCCGGGTTCGAGTCCCGGAGAGGCCACCACTTTCCCTGTAAAACGTCCCATAATTGTATCAAATTTCGGCGACTGTTCTACAAGGGGAAATTCGAACGATTGTCCCATGATTTCCGGCGCTGTTTTTGGCGCCGAGAAGCCTCTTTCGGGAGGCGTCCATGGCTGACGTCCAAGCCGTTCTTCCTGGTATCCATCCGACGCTACGCCCGCAACGCTCCGAACCCGCGATTCTGCTGCGCGCCGCGCAAATGCTGGCGCCCGCCGTCCTGGCTTGGATCGACGAGCCAAGCGCCCGTCTCGACCAGATCGTGAGCGATCTGGCGCAAGTAATTCGCCCCTTCAATGACGGGTACGCGCTGGCGAGGCGTCTCGACGATGTCGGTTACGCTGCGAATGCAGAGCTTGTGGAAGTTCTTGGCGAGGCCGATCGTTGGGCGTCCAAAGCCTTTGAGGACGCGGTCAAGGTATGGGTCGTCGCCAACGGCATCGTTCTCGATCTGCCTCTAGGCGCAACCGTCACGACGCGGCGCGGCGATGGCGTGATCAACGGATTCCTTTCGGCGACCGCACAATACGTCGTCGCCGTCACGCTGGAGCAGCGCGCAATGCCGGGCCGCGGTTGCGTTCTCAACGCCGAGGATGTCTCGGTCATATCGCTCCCGTTTGCGGCAGCCTCCTCATTAGAGGTGCCCCATGGCTAAAGCTCGCACC
>JARLIW010000106.1 GCA_031291515.1 Beijerinckiaceae bacterium
CGGCGATATTCATCGCTCTGGCGTTCGAACAGCTCCCAGCTTGGCATCGATACGACGGCGGCCTTCACGCCCTCCTGCGCCGGCTTCTCCGCGGCGGCGACGTCGGCCAAGCCCATCGGCATTCCCGGATGTCCGGATTTGGCTTTTTCGACCGCATCCATTGCCAGAGCGCGAATGACGTTGGCCATGTCGCGGAAGGGAACGATCTGATTTGCGGCGCGTTCGGCAAGCAAAGTTTCGCCCATTTCAAAATCCTTTCTCGCTCTTGCGCGTTACTTCGATCTGCGGCCGCGCTCGACCAGCCGAATGATCATCGGCGTGAGAATGAGCTGCATGGCGATGTCGAGCTTATCGGCCGGGATGACGATCGAATTGGCGCGGCTCATCCAACTTCCCTGAATCATCGACACCAGATAGGGAAAATCGATGCCCTTCGGATTACCGAACCGGATGACGAAAATTGATTCGCCCGCCGTCGGGATCCAGCGCGCGATAAATGGATTGGACGTGTCCACCACCGGCACGCGCTGGAAATTGATGTCGGTCTGGGTAAATTGCGGGCAGATCACATGCACATAGGCGTGCATGCGGCGCAGGATGGTGTCGGTGACGGCCTCCGTCGTGTAGCCACGCGATGCGCGGTCGCGGTGGATTTTCTGAATCCATTCGAGATTGATGACGGGCACCACACCGATTTTCAGATCGCTCTGTCCGGCTAGGTCGATTCCGTCGGCTTTCACCGCGCCGTGCAGGCCTTCGTAAAACAACAGGTCGGAGCCTTCGCCGATCTCGCGCCAATCGGTGAAATGGCCCGGAGGCGTGCCGTGCAATTCAGCTTCTTTGTCATCGTGCACATAAGTGCGCGCCTGGCATTTGCCGGTTTCGCCGTAGCTGCGCATGGAGCCTTCCAACTCCTTGAGCAAATTGGCGTCGATCGAGAAATGACTGAAAGTCTGATCGCCGGCGGCGCGGCGGCGCGCCATTTCCGCCTTCATGTCGGCGCGGTCGAAACGATGGAAAGCGTCGCCCTCGATCGAGGCCGCGCCAACACCCTCGCGGCGAAAAATCTGATCGAATGTATGTTTGACCGTGCTGGTGCCCGCGCCCGATGAACCGATAACGGAAATGATGGGATGCTTGACTGACATAGCGGCCTCAGACGTGAAACAGGCCGCGTTCGCCAAACAGCGGCGAATGAGCGCGTTCGAAAGTGGAATCGGTGAAATAGGAGGTGACGCGCGCGACCTTCTCGGACGAACCAAAAATCAGCGGCGTGCGCTGATGCAGGGCGGATGCCCGTTTATCCAGGACGCGGTCGTAGCCGTCGGTCGCGGCGCCGCCGGCCTGTTCAACCAACATGGCGATCGGATTGGCTTCGTAAAGCAGGCGAAGGCGCCCGTGCTCGTAACCGGGACGCTGGTCGCCGGGATAAAGGAACACGCCGCCGCGGGCGAAAATGCGATGGGTCTCGGCGACCAGCGAGGCCACCCAGCGCATGTTGAAATCCTTGCCATGCGGCCCGCCGGAGCCGGCGAGGCAATCGTCCACGAAGGAGCGGATCGGCGGCGTCCAATGACGATAATTCGACGTGTTGGCGGCATATTCGCGCGTCGAGGACGTAATCTTGAGATGTTCCGCGATCAGGCGGAACGCGCCGGTCTCGGGATCGAGGACGAAATGCACAACGCCTTCGCCCAAAGTGAACAGCAGCGCGGTATGCGGGCCATAGACGATATAGCCTGCCGCGACCTGCTCGGCTCCGGGGCGGAAAAACGATGCCGTCGCGCCGGCCGGCGAGGCCGGAAAAACCGAAAAAATCGTGCCAATTGAAATATTGGCGTCGATATTCGACGAGCCGTCGAGCGGATCGACTGCCACAGCGAGATCGCCGCCGGCCTTGAGAGTCAGAATGGCTTCTTCTTCTTCTGAAGCGTAATAGGCGGCCGACGTCCGACGCAGAGCGGAAACCACGGCGCCATCGGCGAGGACGTCGAGACGCCGCTGCTTGTCGCCGTCGGCATTGGCTTTGCCGATCTCGACGCCCATCGCGCCCATCAAGGGGCCGCGAAGGATGATCTGGGAAATGGCGGATCCGGCCTCGGCCATGGCGATCATGACGCCGGCGACAGCTTCGCGGCCCGGATGCGCGGCGCACCAGGTCGCGAGATACGACGTGAGGTTTTCACCGCCGGCATGAAGCGCCGGCGCGTCTGTGCAGGTCATTTTAGAATTCCTCCCGGCCGGCTCTTTTGGCTGGCAGGCGCGCACACTGGACGGGCGACCAGAAAAATAAAATTTAAAAAAAATAACCACTGCTTTAGTTTATCTAAACAATTGTGCTGCGCGACGGCAATTGCTTGCAATTACTCATTTTTGCCACCTCCATCCAGTGCGATGCTCGGAACGGCGCCACGAATATGTATTTTCGTCGGCATGTTGGCTTGGATTCCGAGTTGAAGGAATGGTCGAACCACTATAGGTGAGGGTCAGTTAGCGGTCTTAGGCATACCGGCCCCGAGATCCTGCGACTAACGCCGCGCAATCTATCGCGTGTCGGGATGGCCACTCGAGCGAAATCCAGGCCGTCTTAAATCTGCGTTTTGCAAAAGCAAAACGCTGTCCCAACACTGTCTGCCCGGACCATCAATCATAATTTTTTGGATCGCTACGGAATCTCGTCCACGCTAAATCGGCGCTTACCTGCGTCAAAAAAACGCGCCGTTCCGATTATCGAAGGCATGCCAGGGGGGAAAATGCGTCGTCATCGCCGAGCCAAAATCGTCGCAACCGTTGGGCCTGCGAGCGCCTCTCCAGAAATGTTGAAAGCGCTTTTCCTTGCCGGCGTCGACACGTTCCGACTCAACTTTAGTCACGGCGTTCATGAAGATCACGCCAAAGTCCATACCGCCATCCGCGCACTCGAGATGGAGGTCGGGCGTCCGATCGGCATCCTTCTTGACTTGCAGGGACCCAAGATCCGCGTCGGCACTATCAAGGATGGGAAGATAACGGTCGCTCCGGGCGAAAAAATCCGTTTTGTTTTGTCGGGGACTAATGGTGACCAGCGCTCTATCCCCCTCCCCCACCCCGAGATCTTCGCGGCCGTTTTGCCCGGACATGATCTGCTAATCGATGACGGTCGCGTTCGCATTCGCGTCGATCGATGTGGTAGTAATTTCATTGAAGCGGAAGTCATCGTTGGCGGGGTAATCTCGAACCGTAAAGGCGTCAATCTGCCGGGCACGATCCTTGATCTTTCACCGTTGACCCCTAAGGATCGGACGGATCTCGCCTTCGGTCTCGCACTCGGCGTCGACTGGATAGCTTTGTCCTTCGTCCAAAAACCTTCCGACGTCATTGAAGCTCGGGCGCTGGTCGGGGACCAGGCTGGCCTGGTGGCAAAGATCGAAAAGCCCTCCGCGCTCGATCATATCGACGACATTATCATGCTATCGGACGCGGTCATGGTCGCGCGCGGCGACTTAGGCGTCGAAATCCCGCCCGAAGACGTGCCCGGCCGTCAGAAAGAGATCGTGCGGGCCTGTCGGTTGGCGGTGAAGCCGGTCATTGTCGCGACCCAGATGCTCGATTCGATGGTCGCAGCCCCGACACCGACACGCGCCGAAGCTTCGGACGTAGCCACCGCGATTTATGACGGCGCCGACGCGGTCATGTTGTCGGCGGAATCCGCGACCGGAAGCTATCCCCGAGAAACGGTCGAGATTATGGATCGTATCATCCGCAGCACCGAACAGCACAAGCTGTACCGATCGATTATCGACGCGACCCGGCCCGACGAAGAAACGACGGCGCCGCATGCCGTCGCGGCGGCCGCCGCCGATCTTGCGGAGGCAATCCATGCTCCGACAATCGTCGCCTTCACATCGAGCGGCACGACCGCCGCGCGTATAGCCCGCAAACGGTCAGCAGTTCCGATCTTGGCGATCACACCCAACCTGAGAACTTCGCGTCGCTTGTGCCTTCTGTGGGGCGCTCACAGTCTCCTCTCGGAAGACGCCCACACTTACGAGGAAATGGTCGATCGTGCGACGACCAGAGCGCTTTCAGAGGGGTTTGCGCGCGTGGCGGATTTGATCGTTGTCGTAGCGGGGATTCCATTTGGGCAGGCCGGTTCGACAAACAACTTGCGTGTAGTTCACGTCGGCCGACCCCAACTATGCGTTTAGGGAATGAGGCTTTATCCCGTTGGTTCAGGCGCATCTAACAGGATGTTGAAAAAGGCGCTCGCCGCGGGAATCTGTGGTGTGATTCATTCTTTCCAGACGTACGGGGCTGGATCATGCGGGGCGAGGACGAGAGATCTGAGGCGCATTTAAGCTACGTCGATTTGGAAGCGTGAGTTCGGCAGAACCACCCGCTGCGGGCGATCCGCGGGATCGTCAACGAGGCGTTGTCGGCGCTGGCCGGCGAGTTTTCCGCGCTGTATCCGCCAAGGGGACGGCCGCGGATTGCGCCGGAAAAGCTCTTGCGGGCGATGCTGCTGCAAGCGTTTTATTCGATTCGCTCGGAACGTCAGGTGATGGAGCGGTTCGAGTTCGACCTTTTGTTCCGCTGGTTCGTCGGCATAGGCGTCGATAACGCGGCGTGGGACCATTCGGTGTTTTCCAAAAATAGGGATCGCCTCCTTGAGGGCGCCATCGCCGCCAAGTTCATGAAGGCGGTGCTGGAGCAGCCGCGCGTGAAGCGGCTTCTGAACGCGGACCACTTCTCGGTCGACGGCATGCTGATTGAAGCCTGAGCGTCGACGAAGAGCTTTCCTCCGAAGGATGAATCAGATGAGTCGTCCGCCGCAGGCGGCGGACGCAACAAGGAAGCGGACTTTCATGGCGCCAAGCGATAGAATGATACACACGCGTCCACCACCGATCCCGAGGCGAAACTCCATCGCAAAGGGAAAGGCAGGGAGACGAAGCTCTGCTTCACGGGCCATGCGTTGGTGGAGAACCGGAATGGCCTTGTTGTCGATGCTCGCCTGACGCAGGCGGACGGCCGCGCCGAACGAATAGCGGCGCTTCACATGATCGAGCCGCGGGCCGATCGGCCGCATGCGATCACGCGGGGCGCCGACCAGGCACACGACACTCAGGACTTCGTCAACGAACTCCGCTCGATGAACGCGACGCCGCATGTTGCGCAGAATAAGAGCGGGCGCTCATCGGCGATCGACGGCCG
The DNA here is from genome assembly GCA_031291515.1 of Beijerinckiaceae bacterium. Lineage (GTDB taxonomy): Bacteria > Pseudomonadota > Alphaproteobacteria > Rhizobiales > Beijerinckiaceae > RH-AL1. Next base: position 5,194 of record JARLIW010000106.1, read on the forward strand.
CACGACGCGCCATGCCGGCTATGCCGTCAGTCAGCGCATCGGCCAGCGGATCGAGCAAGCCTTCGGTTGGATCAAGGCGATCGCCGGACACGAGAATTCCAGGTTCCGCGGGCGGAATCGCGTCGGCTGGTCCTTTGTCTTCGCGGCCGCGGCCTATAATCTCGTGCGGCTCCCCAAACTCATTGCGGCGTCGCCATGAGCGCGCCGGCGAACCGCCAGCTCGTCGGTCGCTGGCGTATTGTCGAGGCCGATCTTTGGGATCGCGACTATCTCGACCTCTGCGGACCGGCGGCGATCACAATCGGAACCGACGGACGCGGCGAAATCGCCTTCGACGCAATGGAGGCAGGCCTTGAAATCGCCCATGCCCGCGCCCCTATCGACTTCACCTGGATCGGCTTCGACGAAGGGGACGACGTATCAGGAGAAGGTTCCGCAGAATTGCTCGACGATGGCTCGATTGAGATCGAGTTTGCCTATCGCGATGGCGACGAAGCCGTCCTCAAAGCCAAACGCCAGCCTTTTTCAATAGCCTGCTTGTGATCTCACAAATTCCCATAATCGGCCCCGTAGTAACAACGGCGGCTGTGGATCTCAGCCGGAATGGCCACAGCCCAAGTTCGATCGAAGATAAATTGAAGGTTTCACGCAATGTCGTTTTGAGGGCGATAAGAGCTGAAACTCGTTTCACAAATCGACCTTGCACGGCGGTCTGAAACGCCGCCTTTTCTGCTCCGTAAAATATTTATTTTTGGACCGCTCACACGAATTGCCCCGTGTGGGACATCAACCGTGGCTTTTGCACAGACTTTATTTTCACTTGATGCCTCGCGGAGGGAGGGCGATAGGAACGACATGACGCCCAGCTGATGCGAGGGGCCGACCGCGACAAAGTCGCGGTCGACGAAATCAGATGGTCGCGATCACCGCGATCTCGACTTTATATTCCGGCGCGACCAGCTTGGCTTCGACCGTGGCGCGGGCCGGGGTTTCGCCCTCGACCACCCAGGTGTCCCACACCGCGTTCATCTCGGGGAAGGTCGAAATGTCGGCGAGATAGATTGTGGCCATCATGATCTTGGTCTTGTCGGTTCCAGCCTCGGCGAGCAGGGAATCGATCTGGGCCAGCACTTCGGCAGTCTGCGCCGCGACCGAGGCGCCGGCGGTCTTTTCCGCCACCTGGCCGGCGAGATAGACCGCGTTGCCGCGAATCACCGCCTGGCTCATGCGCTTGCCGGGTTTCAGTCTTTTCAAAGATGGCATGTTCGGTCCTTTCGCCGCAATGTCATGCGATGCGCCTCCATACACGCTCGCGCTAATGTCCACCATCCTCGGACTTGGCGCCATGGCCCGAGATGCGGTCGCTGGCCGCCAGCAGCACGGCCGAAAGTACGAAGGACAGGTGTATCCCGACGTTCCAGGCCAAAGCCCGGTCGGTTTGATTGGGCAGGTCCATGAAGACGCGCAGGGTCTGGATCGCGGAAATAGCGACGATGGACGACATCAGCTTCAGTTTCAGCCCGCCGAAATCGATCTTGGTCAGCCAGGCCGGCCGGCTGGTGGCGCCGTCGGGGGCGACATGGGAGACGAAATTCTCGAAACCGGAAAAGATCACCAGCACGACCAGCGAACAGGTGAGCGTCAGGTCGATCAGGCCGAGCGTGTCGAGCACCACGGTCGATTCGTCGGCGGAAAAGGAATCATGGGCGAGGTGAACGACATGCTGCCCCGCCTTGATCATCAGGATGACCATGGCGAAGGCAAGGGCGACATAGAAGGGCGCCAGCAGCCAGCGGCTGGCGAAAAGCACGGTCTGGATGGTCAGTTCGATTCTTTTGCCAAAACCCATGCCGGCCTCTCGCGCCCCGCGTTCATGCCAATGGGCGCGAACCTTAACTCGTCACAGGCCGACGCCGACGGGGCACGCGACGCCGCTGCCGCCCAGGCCGCAATAGCCCGCCGGATTCTTCGCCAGATATTGCTGATGATAGTCCTCGGCGAAATAGAACTCGCCCGCCGGCGCGATTTCGGTGGTGATGGTGCCGAGCCCCTTGGCCGAAAGCGCCTTTTGATAGGCGGCCTTCGACGCCTCGGCGGCCTGGCGCTGGGCAGCGTCGAAGGTGTAGATCGCGGAGCGATATTGGGTGCCGACGTCGTTGCCCTGCCGCATGCCCTGGGTCGGGTTGTGGCTTTCCCAGAAAACCTTCAGCAGCCGATCATAGGATATTTTGTTCGGATCGTACGCCACCAGGACCACCTCGGTATGACCGGTCCGGCCCGAGCAGACCTCCTCATAAGTCGGGTTCCTGGTGTGGCCGCCGGCGTAGCCCACGGCGGTGGTGAAGATGCCATCGCCGAGTTCCCAGAACTTGCGCTCCGCGCCCCAGAAGCAGCCGAGCCCGAACAC
>JARLIW010000107.1 GCA_031291515.1 Beijerinckiaceae bacterium
CGATGGTGATCGGATGGTCGGGACCGGGCTGACGGATTGGCCGGGTGGTGGACATATCGTGCTCTCCCAAATGATGCGCGTGGGGTATCCTGAAACCGCCGTGCGGCGCCTGTGCCGCTATTGCGCGGCATCGGCATAATTTTACGGGGACGCAAAGTCGAAAGCTCTGTTACCTCTCCTCCATAAGATCAAACGCGGCAATGTCGGCCGCGCTGAATGTCCCGCCGGCGATGAATTCGTTATCGCCGACGTATCTTTCCGCTGTTGCGAGCGTCGCGCGCAGCCGGTCCATCAGAATCGTCTCTCCGTCTCGGGCAGCAAGCGACCCGCTGCATTTCCGGCCGCATACAGAATGATCGGGTTCGATTGCGTCAGGATGAAGGGCTCTCGACCCTCTTCTTTTTTCTGAAGGGGCGATGCGGCGGCGTGTCCGTCTGGATCGACGGCGGCTGACGCGTGCCTTGAGCCAAGCCGCCCAGGATCATCATCTGTTTCGCGATGAAGAGGCGGGAGCCGACGATTCTCTCGCCGACAGAGGCCGAAACATTATTGCTTCCAAGACTTGGATTTGATCAAAATCCAAAAGATCATCAGATGTGAAACGACGACCAAGGGAGCGTAGAATGTATAAATATACCAAGCGGTCCTCAGGTCGAAGCTCGGCACGTTCAACCGCAACACGCCGCGCACGCCGTTGAGCAGGTCCGCAAATCCCCAGATGTTGGCCACCCAGACCAGGGCAATGGCAAAACGCCAGTTGCCGCGCAGGGCAAAGATCGACGCGAGGGCCAGCGCGGCCTCCAACAGATCGCCGTAGGCCGCGCTGGAAATGAACTCCGCGGGCAGTTTCGGGTCGATCATACCCGGAACCAATAAAGTCATTCCCACATAGCGCGGCACATGCACGAAGAGCAGCGGAATGAGAGCGGAATGACGAGAAAGTTTGGTGAGGAACGGCCAAACGTACCACGCCGCGACGAGGCTGAAGACGAAGAGGCTCGCAACAAGCTGCAGCCAGAATATTGAGACACTATTCATCGGGGTCACTCCTTTTGGTCTACTTGCCGCCCATCCACGGCGAGCCTGCATTCAGACGGCATCGCATCCGAACATCCGGCGATGCCCGCCGACCGAGCCGCGCGTGGCGCGCCCGGACTGGCTCTCGTCCCCCCGAGACGGCGCGCGGCCCGTGGGATCCCAAATCATTGGGCTCGAACGCCGCAGCCAGCGCGGCGTCGAAACCGCCACGCGGCAGACCGCCGTCACTTCGCCAGCTCTGTGTCCTTGATGTCGGCGATCGGCCCAAGGATCGCGGGATCGAAGTCGTCGAGGACCCTGCGATCGGACAAACGCTTGGGGAAGTCGGGATTGGCGAGCGCGCCGCGGCCGATCGCGACGATGTCCGCGCCATCGTCCAGCGCGGCCACCGCCTGCTCGACATCGTGCAGACCGCCATTGGCAAGGATCGCCGCTTTGGGGGCGTAGCGCTTGGCGAGGCGCATCAAGGACGGACCGCCCGCGGCGAAAGCAGGCTTCCACGCCTCGAACTCGGTCACATGGATAAAGTCGGCGCCGGCGTCGGCGAGGCTGCCGAAGATGATTTCCGCATCGCGCTCCGCGCCCGCCCACTTGTGGTGATAGTCGTTGACCTTGCCCTGCGAGATGCGGACCCCGACCGGGATCTTGGCGCCGACCTTCGCCCTCACGGCCTTGAACGTTTCGAGGATCAACCGCGCGCGGTTTTCCGTGGCGCCGCCCCAACGATCCGTTCTCTCGTTGGCATAGTCGGTCAGGAACTGGTCGAGCAGGTAGCCGTTGGCGCCGTGGATCTCGATCGCGTCGAACCCGGCGACCTCGATGGCGCGCGCCGCCGACTCGGCAAAGCCGTCGATGGCCTCGGCGATCCGCGCCTCCGTCATCGCGGCGGGCAACGCGTAACGGCCCTTGCCGTGATAGAATTTCATCTGCTCGCCTTTCGGCTGGACCGGAGACGGCCCGACCGTGGTGTCGCGAAAACGATTGCCCTGGCTCAGGGCGCCGGCATGCAGCAGCTGGGCGATGGCGAGCGCGCCGTGCGCCTTGATGCCGCTGACGACAGGCTTCCAGGCCTTGGCTTGCGCCTCGTCGGTCATGCCGGGCTGATGGGCGTAGCCCTGCGAGAACGCCTGGTCGGTATAAATGCCCTCGGTGATGACCGTCCCGAACCCGCCGCGCGCGAAACGCTCGTAGTAACGGGTCATCGTCTCGGTCGCGCGGCCATCCTGGGTTGCCGAGATGCGCGTCATCGGGGCGACGGCGAGACGGTTCGTTACGGCATGGCCGTTTATAACGGTCGGCGCGAAAAGCGCGCGCGTGTCAATGTCCATCGTCGAAACCTCCAGAAGCATGAATCGGGCGCCTTCAGCGCAAAAGCGAAGGTTCATCCGCTTGTTGGGCCTAGATTTAGCTTTTGCGGGCGGCGCGCGGAAGACGGATGGACGATAAGCAATATATCGTTTAGCGTTAAAATATGGACCTCGCGGATGTGGCTCTGTTTCGCACTATCGTCTCCGTCGGCAGTCTGTCGGCGGCGGCGCGTCGGATCGGGGCGACGCCGATGTTGGTCAGCCGCAGGCTGGCGGGCCTCGAAGCCGAGTTGGGCGCGCGCTTGTTCCACCGCACGACGCGATCCCTCTCGCTGACTCCCGAGGGCGAGGCATTTTTGCCTCACGCGGCCATCCTCATGGAAGCGCGCGATTCGGCGCTGGACTCGGTCGCGTCCGGGGGCTCTGGCCTTTCCGGCGTGTTGAAGATCACGGCGCCGAACGTCATCGGCCACTCGATCGTCGTCCCTGTCGTGGCCGCGTTGCTCGCCGACAATCCCGCGCTTCGCGTCGATTTGACTCTGAGCGACGGCGTCATCGACATTGCGACGGCGGGATTGGATGTGGCGGTTCGCGTGGCGGTGATGAAGCCTTCGGACATGATCGCGACGAAGGTGGCGGACAATCCGTTTACGCTGATTGCATCGCCGGGCTACGTCGCGCGCTTCGGCGAACCCACCACGACGGACGACCTCGTGGGCCATCCCTGTATCAAGCTTCACGCCATGGACCATTGGCCATTCACCCGCAACGGTGAAACGCACCGCGTTCGGATTAGCGGTCCTTTGTCGGTCAGCACCGTCGACGCGGTTCGCGCCGCCTGCGTCGCGGGCGTCGGCATCGCGATGTTGACCTATTGGGACGTGAACAAGCAGATCGCGCGTGGAGACTTGAAGCCTATCGTCCTCGCCGACGCCAACCCGCTCGAAGTCGGGATATGGGCCGTTTTCCCGACCCGCGCGCACATGCCTGCCCGGGTCCGGGCCTTTATCGACGCCTTGCGAAATCGACTGCTTGCGGACGCCGACGTGGCGTCAAAAGCGGCGGAGGAATTCGAATAAATCGCTCTGCGCTTGGAACGGCGAGCGGCCGTTTCGTCGCGCCGGTTGGAGCGCTGTCCACTTGGGTGGAATCCCCCAGGTGACAAGACATCGCTCTCTTTTTAAGACGTTAGAGCATGTCCTCGATCGAAAAAGTCTTCGACTTTTTCGGGACATGCTCTAGGCGCGCGGGAGAATGTCGGCAAGATAGGCCACGATCGCCCGCGCCGAGGGTTTGGTGGCGCGGCCGTTCGTGAACACGGCATGGACGTCCACGGCGCCCATGTCCCACTCGGGCAAGACATGCACGAGGGCGCCACTTTCGAACTCGCGCCGGAACGCCGGCAGCGTCGTCAAAACGATGCCCATGCCTTCGACCGCGGCCAAATATGCGCCTTGCAAGACCGTGATTCTCAGGCGTCCCTCGAGGCGGACCGAAGCGGTCGTTCCGCCTTTGCGGAAGGTCCAATCTCCGACGCCCTGCGGACCGACAATGATCGCATGGGCAGCCAAATCGGCCGGAACATTCAGGGCTGGAGCTGTCCTGAGATAGCTCGGCGCCGCCGCGAGCGCGCGCGGCCAGGTGACGAGCTTGCGCGCGGTCGCCGTCGAGTCCGGGAGCGCGCCGAAGCGAAACGCGACATCCACCCCCTCCCTGACCAGGTCTTGCTTTTGGTCGTCGAGCAACAGGTCGACGCGCAGCGCCGGATGGCGATCGAGGAAGGGCTTCAGGTGCGGGATCACGATGCGCGCCGCCAGGGTGGTGCCAATGCCGATGCGCAGCGTGCCGCGCAATTCTTCCGAATGGCGGGCCGCTTGTTCCGCTTCATCGAGATCGGCGAGGATCGGTTCGATCCGCGCGAGAAAATCGGCGCCGGCGTCGGTCACCGTGACCGCCCGCGTCGTCCGGACGAGAAGCGCGGCCCCGATTTCACGTTCGAGCGCGGCGATCGTGCGCGACACCGTCGATTGGGGCACGCCGAGTTCGCGGCCCGCGGCGGAAAAACTCCCGCGGCGCGCGACCCGGATAAACAACCGAAGGGAGTCGAGGTGGTCACTCATAGTCAAAATGGATAAGTCAAAGCCATGGGGCCTGGCTAGTCTCTCGAGGCGGATTGATCGATTTTCCTGTCACCGCGCTGGTCGCGACAAACCACGGAGAAAATCGATGACCCTTCAGGAAACTCTCGCCTCAATCGCAAAATCCGGCCTGCCGCTGCAAGGCAAGCTCGATGCGCTGAAATTCGAATTCGAAACCAACTTCGCCCCGCCCGCGATCGTCGAGGCGCTGCATCGCGGCACCGAGGAACTGATCGCGTCGGGGGCCCAGAACCGGGCGCTGAAAGCCGGGGATCTCGCGCCGGAATTTACCCTTCCGGACGCCGACGGCAATCCGGTGTCGTCCAAGACGTTGCTCGCCAAGGGGCCGCTCGTGGTCACGTTCTATCGCGGCGTCTGGTGTCCATACTGCAACTTCGACCTGAGCGCGCTGGAACAGGCCCGTTCAGACATCGAGGCGCGTGGCGCGAGCCTGGTCGCGATCTCGGAGCAGACGGCGCCCAATAGCCGCAAATCGCAGCGGCAGAATGGGCTCGGCTTCCCGATTCTCGGCGACCATGGCGGCGAAATCGCGGCCCTGTTCGGCGTGCGCTGGACTTTGCCTGACTATCTGCGCGCGGCCCAAAAAACGCTCGGCGCGGACCTGACGCAGTTCAACGGCGAGGACAGTTGGACGTTGCCGATGCCCGCGCGTTACGTCATCGCGCAAGATGGCGCGATCGTCTATGCCGAGGTCAATGCCGACTACACGCGTCGGCCCGAGCCTTCGGCCATCTTCCCGGTGTTAGACCAATTGCGTCGCCGGCACGTCGCCTGATGTCCTCTCGATCATCGCGGCAATCGGATCTTCGCCGCGCCAACGCGCTTTTCCGCCGCTGTCGATGACCTCGTGATGGCCGCGTCCGTTAGGGGCGCGGCGGGAAAGCCGGTTTCCCTGCTGGTCGGCCGGAACGCAAGTTCCGTCCGGCGCCCGGGGATGATCGTCGCGCCGCGTTCGGTCAAGACAATGAGCGAAATCGCCACCGGCGTCGCGTCGACCCTCATGAGCAGGGCGGCCGACGTCATCCTCGAGGAGCGCCGTAAGCTCGTGCTAGGGGCGCACGCGGCCGGAACGCGATCCTCCGGCGAACACGTCTTTTGCCGGCAAGGATTTTGTTTGGCTCAATGGCCGGATTTAACCGCGAGCGGTTCCCGAACAAACCAATCACCGCGCTCGATACGGCCGTCACGGCCATGCGCCGGGGCGGGGATCCGCGCTCCATTCATTGACGAAAATCATAAAGTATCGCAGCTTGAGACGCTATAGGAGGTCTTTTTGCTGCCGCCGCTCATTCTCGCCGCCACGCTCGCCATGCCGCCCTCGCTCGATCGCCGCGAGCCGAGCCGAGCGCTTGTCGCCATCGTCTCCGACGTGACGGATCCGAAGCGGACGCTACACGACGTTCTCATGGAGAAATTCCATACGATGAACGCGGCGAGCAAGGGGATCTTCCATGACGACATCACCGAGGCCGTTTCACCGATTTTTCCGCTTGGACAGCGCATGAGCGACACCAAGCGCATTATCGACGAGCAAAAACTGGGGAGCCTGCGCCTCTTCAAGGGGGAACAGGATGCCGCCCAAGGAACGATGTATGTGACCAAGTTCTACTTGATGGACGCGATGTTCTCTCATGTCGAAGTGGTGATTGATTTCGACTTCGAGGGACCCAACGAGGCCAACATGGTCCTGCGAAAAATGAACGCCTTCATCGACGCCTCGAGCATGTGACGTGGCGATGATGGAGACGATTGCGATCTATTATTCGCCGCTGGCGTCGACGAAAATCGCCGCTTATGTCGGCCTCGGCCTCGCCTATCACATGGCGCTCGTCCATACCAACAACGCCAATGTCAGCTTCGGCGTCAGTTCCGGACCCTCGAATCAAGGCACGCTTCAGACGCCCATGCTCGCGCTCGACGCGGTCCTGGACGTTGCCAAGGACATCCCTTCCGCGTTCGGAACCCTGACCTCCGATCCCAAGAACAACCATCCGTTTCGCAAAGGCTATCCGGAAGATTACTACACCCAGGATTTCGAGGGCGTGGAATATCCGCATGTGATCGCCATGACCGGCCCGGATCTCTCCAACCAATGGAAAACGATCGTCGCGACCTATGAAAAGATCGGACGGCTTCACCTGACCTATTCGCCGGTGAGCCAGAACTCGAACAGCATGGCCGCCGCGGCGCTGCGCGAGGCCGGCATCGCGATTCCTTTTTCGGTCTCGGCCAAATTTGCGCCCGGAGAATTTACCCAATTGCCCTGCGGCGACGGGAAGATGTGCGGAGCGTCGGGGCGCTAGACGACCGCCGCGCGGGGCACAAGCGATAGCGACGCGCCAGCCCCCGCGCTCAAGCTCTCCCCGGCGCGACTCGCGCGGACGTAACGGGGCGCGGTCAAAGATTCGCGCCCGCGTTGCCGTTTGTGCCGATCGAGCGCGGCCGGCCCGATTTAGAGGCCCAAATCGCTCAGGCCGGGATGATCCGCGGGGCGCGGCCCGGCGCGGTCCCAATGGAAGAGACGGTTCGATTCGGCGATCGGGACGTCATTGATGCTCGCGTGACGCTCCCGCATCAGACCGTTGGCGTCGAACGCCCAGTTTTCGTTTCCGTAGGCGCGAAACCAAGATCCCTCCGCGTTGCGCCACTCGTAGGCGAAACGGACCGCGATGCGATCGTCGCCGAAGGCCCACAGCTCCTTGATCAAGCGATAGTCGAGCTCGCGTTCCCATTTTGCCGTGAGGAAGGCGACGATGGCCGGCCGTCCGCGAACGAACTCGCTCCGATTGCGCCAAATGCTGTCGGGCGTATAGGCGAGCGCGACTTTCGCCGCATCGCGCGTATTCCAGCCGTCTTCGGCCTTGCGGATCTTTTCGATCGCGGTCGACCGCGTGAACGGCGGTAAAGGCGGGCGAGTCTCTGTCGATTGGGTCATGGTGATCTCCTATTGTTGCGTGGCGAACTGCTCGCGCAGGGCGCGGTTTTCCGCTTCGAGCGCGGCTATGCGGTCGCGCAGGGGCGCGATCGCCGTATCGATTTCCGCCGCCGTAAAGCGCGGCGTGATGTGTTGCGGACAGTTCCAGTCGAACGCCTCGAGTTTCAAGAGCAAGGCACGCTCGGGCCGCCCCTTATATCCCGGCGACGCCAAGCGCCGCGCGAGTTCGGGCTCGGCCGCGAGATCATGAACGCTCATATGCGCCAGAATCTTCAAGCGGTGGCGATTGGGATAGTCCATCAGGAACAAAGCCGCGCGATCGTCCGACGCCACATTGCCAAGACTGATATATTGACGATTCCCGCGGTAATCGGCGAATCCAAGCGTCGTCTCGTCGAGGACCTTCAGGAAGCCGGCCGGGCCGCCACGGTGCTGAACATACGGCCAGCCCGATTGCGAAACCGTGGCCATGTAGAAACTGTCGCGCGCCTCGATGAAGCCGGCTTCGGCTGCCGTGAAACGGTCGGAGGCTCGGTGGCCGCCAAAGTCCTCCCACATCTCGAGGCTGCCGTTCACGGCCCGCGCCGCCCGAACATCGGGCGTCGAGAGGATGTCGAGAAATCCATGGGCCATCGCCGAGACCTCATTGAAAAAGCGACTGCCGGCGATCGCAATCCGCCGGCAGTCAATCACATTAGGCCGCTTCGGCGGCGCGGACGACCGGGAAGTCGATGTCCGTGCCCGCGACGATGTTGACCAAATTGGTGAACAGGTTCTCGGCCACGATGGCGATGATCTCGATGATCTGCGCGTCGGTATAGCCCGCGGCCCGCACCGCCCCGAGATCAGCCTCGGCCGCGCGGCCGTGGTTTTCGGCGATCTTGCGCGCGAACGCGACGGCTGCGTGGGCCTTTGGGTCCGACGACGCGCCGCGGCGGTTCAGCGCGATCTCCGCGTTGTCGATCTTGGCCAGATTCAGGCCGAGGTAGGTGTGAGCGGACAGGCAATAGTCGCAGCCGTTGACCTGCGCGACCGCGATCGCGATTCGCTCGCGCGTCTTGACGTCCAGCGCCTTGCCGAGAGCGCCGTTGAGGCCGAGGAACCCTTGAAGGGCCGCCGGGCTCAAGGCGACGAGGCGGAAGAGATTGGGAACGACGCCCAACTGCCTTTCCACCGCGTCCAAAAGCGGTTGCGAGGCGGCGGGGGCGGCTTCACGGGTGGGAACGGGGATGCGAGACATGGGATTCTCCAGAGGGTCCGACCCGGCGGCGCCGGCGTCCAGGGATCACTACGACGATCGCCGCCTCGCGATAATCATGATTGTTGACAAGTCTTTATTGTCGAATATGCAATAATACATGGACCGTCTCGAGACCATGCGGGTGTTCGTCGCCGTGGCGACCTTCGGGAGTTTTGCCGAGGCCGCGCGCCAATTGCGGCTCTCGCCGTCCGTCATCACCCGCTCCGTCGCCGAACTCGAGGACAGGCTCGGGCTCGTCCTTCTCAATCGCACCACGCGATCCGTCGGCCTGACCGAGCGGGGCGCGATTTTTCTCGAGAGCTGCCGGCAAATCCTCGAAGATATTGAAGGCGCCGAGCGTCGTGTCCGGGGCGCGGACGCCGAGCCTCGGGGGTCGCTGAAGGTCGCCGCGCCCATCCTATTCGGCCGGCTGCATGTGCTCCCGATCATCACCCGGGTGTTGATGAAGCATCCCGGTCTGGCGATCCAGTTGACGCTGTCGGATCGCAACGTCCATCTGGCGGAGGAAGCCGTCGACGTGGCGATCCGCATCGGAGACCTGGCCGATAGCAGCATGATGGCGATCCGTCTCGGGTTCGTGAGCCGCGTCCTCGTCGCGAGCCCCGATTATTTGCGGCGCCGCGGAATTCCAAGCGCGCCGACCGACCTGTCTCGGCACGATATCATCGCCTTCGGAAATTTGGACACCACCAATGAATGGCGCTTCGGACCGACCGCGAAATTGGTGCGCGTCGCGCCGAGACTGACCGTGAATAGCGCGGATGCGGCGATTGCCGCGGCGGAGGTCGGGTTGGGACTTACCCGGGCGCTTTCGTATCAGGTCATGGCGAGCGTCCGCGCCGGGCGCCTCGTCCCGCTCTTGACGGCCTTCATGGCCGAACAACTTCCCGTCAGCGCGATCTATCCCGCGCGTCGGATCGCGTCGACCAACCTCGGCGCCTTCCTCAAAAACGCCCGGGAATATTTCAAAAGCGATCCGCTCATTCCGATCGAGGAATGGGCCATTCCCGCGATGGAAGATCGCCTGTCGCGCCAGAAACCCGATCAGGAGAGCGCGTCGCGCATATCGCGACCGGACTCATAGAACGACGACGCGGCTTGCCTCTTCGCGTTCGCGCCACGCGACTCCTGGGTTTTACCCGACCGCCCTGGCCGTGCCGGTTTCCTGAACAAAGCGCGCTTGCGACGGCTTGGCAAGACGGAAGCGGCCCACCGCGCGGGCGAGTTCCTCGCCGTCGCTGGCAAGACTATGCGTGGCCGCGGTCGATTCCTCGACCATGGCGGCATTTTGCTGCGTGACCTTGTCCATCTGCATGACCGCGATGTTGATCTGCGACAGGCCGTTGGCTTGGTCCTGGGCCGAATTCGCGATCTCGGAGACGATCGCGCTGATCTCGGTGACTTGCTCCACGATGCGCGTCAGGCTTTTGCCCGTATCTCCCACCAGTTGCACGCCGGCTTTGACCTGCTCGTTCGACGCAAGAACGAGGCTCTTGATCTCCTTTGCCGCTTCCGCGGAGCGTTGCGCCAGCGCGCGGACCTCGCTGGCGACGACCGCGAAACCCCGGCCCGCCTCGCCCGCTCGCGCGGCCTCGACGCCGGCATTGAGGGCGAGGAGATTCGTCTGAAACGCGATCTCGTCGATGACGCCGATGATGTCCCCGATTTTTTGCGAGGACTGATCAATGCCGCCCATCGCGTCCACGGTTCGGGTCACGACCTTGCCCGATTGCTCGGCATCGGCACTCGCGACTCTGACCAACTCGCGCGCATGAGCGGCGCCATCGGCCGTCCGCTTCACCGCCGTGGTGATCTCGCTCAGCGTCGCCGCCGTCTCCTCGATGCTCGCGGCCTGCTGCTCGGTCCGCCGCGACAATTCGTCGGACGCGGTCGAGATCTGCCCGCTTCCCGACAGAATCGCGCCCGTATTGGCCGAAACGACTTCGATCGTCTCCTGGAGCTGCGCGACAGCCACATTGAAATTGGCCCGGAGACTTTCATATTCAGTTGCGAACGGCCTATCGATCCGGTTGACGAGGTCGCCCGACGCGAGCTTGTCGAGACCCGCCGCGAGGCCTTCGACGACCTGCGACATCTGCCGCGCTGTTTCCGCGCGGATCGCTTCATGACGCGAGCGGTCTTCCTCCGCGGCGGCGCGCGCAACGGCCGCTTCCTGTTCGAGGCCAAACTTTGCGACCGCCGCTTCTTTGAAAATCTGCACCGCTTGCGCCATCTCGCCGATTTCGTCTTTCTGGTCTCGCGCGGGAACCACGACGCTTCGGTCGCCCCCCGCCAGCGCTCGCATCGCGTTGGTCATCGCGGTCATCGGCCGGCCGATGGCGCGCGACGTGATCCAGCACAATGCCAAGCCCAGAATAAGCGAGATCACGCCGCTGACGACGACCGCCGCCTTGGTGGCATCCATGGCGTGGGCGCTCTCGACGGTCCAGCCGTCGGACCAGGGGGCGACCTTGCCACGCAATTTATCAAAAGCGCGGTCGACAACATCGGCGTATTTTTTGGTATCGGCCGATCCGACGATCGCGATGGCCTCGAGGTGCGTTGACGGATCGGAGACCAGCGCTTCCTGCCTGCTCAGAGGACCCTGGATGTAGGCGATCACCGCATTTCTGTATTCAAGCAGCTCGGAGCGAAATTGCGGCGCGTCCACGTCGAGGATATTCTTGAGAGCATCCAAATCATTTCGGACTTGGGCGAAGTTCGGCGCGATCTCCTTCTGGTCCGCGGCCGCGCCAGTCAGCATGTATTTTTGGACCGCCGCCCGCCCCGTATTCAATTCTCCTGATAGGCTATCGATATAATTGAGTGCCAATGTAGACGACGCCGTCTTTTTTTCGATCGCCGAAAGAACGAATGTTTCGCGATAAACATAGGCGGAGCTTGCGACGGCGATAAGTATTAAGGTCCCGAAGCCGACCGCTAATTTTTGTGTCAAGCGAAGGTTTTCAAACCTCATCGCGATCCGCTCCCGTTAATATTATTAGCCTCTAATTTTATGATTCTTAGACCGAAGATCTTAACCGGGCATAACGAACCCGGCCGCGGACACGGTCCTCTCCACTTTATTTCATCCGCAAGGCGCCGAGACGACTCGGTTCACCAGGACCGCAACATATGCATCTCGCTTTTGGCACAGTGGTTTTCGACGCCCAACGGCATCTGACGGCCGCGAGAACTTGTATTTTAGAGCGACCGCTTTAAAATAGCCTTAATGTATCGGCGGTCCTTGGCCCGCGGACCGGAATCGGGAGAATGGCATGGCGCGGCCCACGGAATTCGACCGGGCGGTGGTCCTTGAAGCGGCGGCGCTCTGTTTCTGGGAGTTCGGTTACGAAGCGACATCCGTCCGCGAACTCGCGTCAAGGATGGGCATCGCCGGCGCAAGCCTTTACAATGCTTTTGGCGACAAGCAGTCGCTCTATCGCGAGGCCTTGAATCACTATGCCGAAACCGGCTTTGGCGACAGGGTCCGGCGCTTTGAAGGGAATTTGCCGCCGCGCCAAGCCCTGGCGGCTTTCTTCGAGGAAATCGTCGCGCGGTCCTTGAACGATGCCAAGCGACGCGGCTGTCTGTTGGTGAATTCGGCGCTTGACGCGAACGCGGCCGATCTCGAGACGCAGCGGACCGTCGCCGGAAAACTCGTCGACATCGAGGCTTTCTTCCTTCGCTGCGTCGTCGCGGGACAACGCGCGGGGGATATTGCGTGTGGTCAGCCGGCCGAAGACTTGGCGCGCCTTCTCCTTGGCGTTCTCCTGGGCATTCGTGTGCTGGCGCGGGTTCGTCCGGAACGCCCCTTGCTCGAAGGAATTGTGCGGCCGGCCTTCGCCGTGCTCGATACGCGCGGCGATGTCTGATGATGGCCAAAGGTCCAAGGCAGATGCTGGCGCGCCTCCCGACCGAAGGCGTTTTTCACAGCTGTCGCGTGAATGAGGTCGAATCGCGCGCTTTCGGTCAGCGAAGAGCCCCGCGAGCGGACCAAATCGGTCTGAAGGGATAGACGTGCCCCCCTACATCTGGATGAAATGGTGCTGTAAGGAGCACATGTCTTTTCGTTCCCCTTTCGCCGCTAGGCATGATCGAGGTCTCGCTTGAGTGATCCCAGGACGACGCCGCATGACGGCTAGAGGCGGTCTTATGCTTATCGCGTGTGGCGTCGCCGTTTACGCGATCGCGCTCATTTACATCTCGGCGACGCAACGCCGGTTAATGTATACGCCGACACATTTCAGTGGCGAGGCCAAATCATTCGGGCTCGATCGGACCGAGGACCTCGCGCTCAAAACGCAAGACGGCGAGACGATTGTCGCCTGGTATCAGCCCGCGCATCCCGGGAAACCCGTTTTTGTCTATTTCCACGGCAGCGGCGGTTCCCTCGCGTCCTGCGCCGGCTTCCTTCGAGATCTGACTCGCGACGGTTCGGGATTTCTTGCCGTCGATTACCGCGGCTATGGAAACTCGACTGGAACGCCAACGGAACAAGGACTTCTTCTCGACGGCGAAGCGGCGTTCGCGGAAGCGAGACGGTTGGGCGTTAAATCCGAGGATATCGTTATTCTTGGTCAATCCCTTGGCTCTGGCGTCGCCGTGGCCGTCGCGGCGAATCATCTTGTCAAGGCCCTTGTCCTCGAAGGGTCGTTCAGTTCGACGCTCGATGTCGCCGCCGCGCGATACTGGATGTTCCCGGTCCGTCTTTTTATGTTGGATACGTACAAATCCTCCGAACGGATCGCGCGCGTCGCGAGCCCCAAGCTCATCATTCACGGCACCGGGGATCAAGCGACGCCAATTGCGTTTGCCGAGCGCCTCTTTGCCGCCGCCCCGCGGCCCAAAACATTCATGGCGGTCCCAAGGGCCGGGCATATGGCCCTCTGGTCGCCCGAGGTCCTGATCCAAATGAAGCAATGGCTTTCGAGCCTGTCCTAAGGCTCGTTCGATAGGGGGAGATCGGTATTCCCTCAAACTGAATCTGGTCTTCCCGAGGGCGACTGCTTAGCCAAGGTCTAGCTGGCGAGAAGGCTTCGAGCCCGTCGAGACGATCGTTTTGTCGTCATCTTTTTCGCCGCCGCCCGGTCCGCGTCGCGCGAGGCCGCGCGATATGATCGCGTGCCTGTTCAGCCGTCGCAATCGCCGCGATCATCACGTGACAGAGTCCGCGCTTGGGATCGCGCGAGCCATTTTGTCGCGGCGCCATATTTCTTTGCCGGGCGCGTAACGGATCGTTCTAGCCCGCCGAAATACGAGCAGGGCTGCAAACGGCAGTTTTGCTCGCTGGGCGCGGAGAATAACGTAATATCAGTTCCATTGTTTCTCTCTGCTTACGCACGGTAATGCGACCTCCGTTATCGAGAAAGGCAATATCATGATCAAGGCTATCCTCTTCACGACGATTATTTCCGCTACGTTAGGCGCAGGCGCCGCCGTCGCGCAGGATTCCCCTTCGTCGACGATCCGCGTGTTCAACTATGTCATGGAGGCTCCGCATTGGGGCCAGCGGCAGCCGGAATTCTCGGCCTTTGCGACGACGGTTCCGACGCCGACGAAAACAATTCACCTCAAGAAGGGCGCGGTCGCCGGCAAGAATTGATCGGTATCGGCCGGCTTTCCCCCGCTCCCTTCGCCCCGGGTCGCGCCGGGGCGGGGGAGCGGCCCTTGACCCGTCAAAAACGATTTTCCCTCGCGACTCCCTTTGCCTCGGCTTCCGGTTGCCGCGCGCGTCCAGGTGTCGTGACCTTCATGCGGCGTCTCGCTCGTCCCATGATGACGGCGACGACGAGATCAAGATATGTCCCGAGACGATTGTGGCAATGCGTGGACGCCTGGCCGATATGTCGGACGGCCGCCGGGCAGTAAGGGTATTTGGTTATAGCGTCATGAAAAATGTCGCGGAATAAACGAATGAAATGAGTTCATTTTGAATTCTGTCTTCGTCGAAAAAAACGATTTTTGTTACGTGTTCCCATCTACAATAATTTCGGTGGGCCGCCGTAAAGATAAATTTATGGGTGTTTTCATAAACTCGACGTCGGTTGATACTTTGTTAATGTAATTTGGAGGAACGTATCGTAGCAATTTCTCTGGAACAATGTCGATTATAATGCGCTTGCTCGATCCAATCGTAAGATTGTCCGAAATCCTGTTTGGGCACTGGATCCGGATGGACAAGCTCGACGAAGGGGATCGACGGTGGATCCGCGCGACGCAGATCGGCGCGGTGGTTCAGCTCGTTCCTTTGACGATGACGATCAACGTTTTGAACGCAATCATCGTCATCGCCCTTTTCTGGACCAAGGACGCCAATGTATTCCTTGTGATTTGGGGAACGCTGATTTTCTTTGCCGCGGGCGCGAGCGTGATCGGTTGGAGTAAGAGGCATAAGCGTGGCGCCAATGGAGCCTCCGCGCGCGGGATCAAACGGTTTGTCACCCATGCCATATTTCTCGGCGTTATTTGGGGCGCCGTGCCGCTGGCTCTCTTTGGCGGCGCCGACTTGTTGCATCAGCTGTTCCTCGCCGCTCTGATGGCGGGGATGATTTCCGGAGGCGCCTTCGGATTATCGACAGTCCCGGCCGCCGGCTTGGCCTATACCTGGATCACGGTCGCGGGCTCGGTCGCCGGACTCCTCGCGTCCGGTCAAAAATCGTATGTCGTCGTCGCGTTCTTGCTTTTAATTTATACGATCTTCATCTCGCGCAATCTCATCCTTCACGGGAACCTGTTCTTCGATCACCTCTGCAGCCAGCTTAAGCTCCGCAAGCAGGGCGAGGTCATCGGACTCTTGCTCAGAGACTTTCAGGAACATACGAGCGACTGGCTGTGGGAGACAGACGAGAGCGGCGCTTTGAACCATGTATCCGAGCGTTTCGCGAACGCGCTCGGAAAGACGATCGACGAGGTCGAAGGCGCGCGGTTCGTCGACATCATCGGCGATCACAGCCCACAACGTTGCGAGCAGTTTGCAACATTGCTCCATTGCATGGCGGTGCGGAGCCCCTTTCGCGATATTACGGTTCCGGTTCTTGTCGGGACCAGCCGGCGCTTGTGGTCGTTGTCCGCAAAACCGGTTTTCGACAAGGGACAGAAATTCACGGGGCATCGCGGTGTCGGCGCCGACGTGACGGACAAACGGCTCGCGGAGGAACGCATCAGCTATCTCGCGCGCTACGATGTCGTGACCGGACTGCAAAATCGGGAGTCGTTTCGGGAGGAGGCCACGCGTTGTCTCGGGGAATGCCAGCAATCGGGGGGATCGGCCGCGTTGCTTTTCATCGACCTCGACCACTTCAAATCCATTAACGACACGCTCGGCCATCATGTGGGCGACGACTTGCTCAAGGCGGTCGGTCACCGCATCACGTCCTGCACGCGGAGCCGCGATATCGTCTGCAGGCTCGGCGGTGACGAATTCGCGGTCTTGCAACTCGATGCGGAGCAACCTGCTGGAGCCAACACCCTAGCCCAGCAGCTCATCGCGGCCTTCACGTCTCACTTCACCGTCAGAAATTGCGACATCGACATTGAAATCGTGATCGACGCGAGCGTCGGCATGGCCATTGCGGCGGGTGAGGACCTTCAAACCGAGGCGCTCATGAAAAGGGCGGATTTGGCCCTTTATGCCGCCAAGGCCGATCACGGCGGAACGTATCGCTCGTTCGAGCTGTATATGGAGGCTTCGGCCTATCGACGCCGCGCCTTGGAAGTCGGCTTACGGCTCGCCTTGGATCAAGGGGCATTTCAATTATTGTTTCAGCCCCTCGTCGATCTTCAGAGCGGGCGGGTGGTCGGATGCGAAGCGCTGACGCGATGGAATTCGCCGGAGTGGGGCATTGTGTCGCCGGCCGAGTTCATCCCCGTCGCCGAAGTGACGGGATTGATCATCCCGATTGGCGAGTGGGTGCTGCGCGAAGCCGTCACGGCCGCACGACAATGGCCCCGCGGCATGAGCGTCGCGGTCAACCTGTCTCCGATCCAATTCAGAAGTCCGCGATTGCTGGCGACGGTCGTCGATGCTTTGGCGAAAAGCGGGCTACAGCCGAAATGCTTGGAATTGGAAGTCACCGAATCGATCTTTCTCGACGGCAGCGATCAGACCGTGAAAATTCTCAGGGATCTTCGCACGCTCGGCGTTCGGATCGTTCTCGACGATTTCGGAACCGGTTATTCCTCGCTCAGTTACCTCCGTCGCTTCCCGTTCGATAAAATCAAAATCGACAAATCCTTTATCGACGACGTGGGGATGCAAAGAGAAAGCACCGCGATTATCCGCGCTATTCTCGCGCTCGCCGGCGAACTCGGCATGTCGACGACAGCGGAGGGTGTCGAAAGTATTGCCCAGATGGACGTGCTCCGTGAACTCGGCTGCGCTCAGATCCAGGGATATGTGTTTTCGGCCGCTCGACCGGCGCGAGAATTGTCCCGCCTATTTGAACACGGACTCGAACGGACGAAATCATCCGACAGGAAACGGCCGCGTCGGCGGCTCCCCGTTCCCGCCGCTTCTTGATCGATGATTTTGAACAGCCGATACGGCCGCCGGTGGCGGATGCGATGTCAAAGACCGATGGCCATGTCAAAGAC
>JARLIW010000108.1 GCA_031291515.1 Beijerinckiaceae bacterium
CGCCTGCATCGAGCGTCCCGCGACGGCGGGCAGCAGATGGGCGAGCCCCTCGGTCGAGGCATGGGCGCGATGGGCCGCCGAAAACGCATCGTTGACGTAGACATCGCCAAGTTTGGCAAGCGCGGCGATGAAAACCGGATCATTCTTGGTCTCGCCCGCGTGAAAGCGCGTATTTTCGAGCAACAGAATATCACCGTCCTTCAAGGCGGCGACCGCGGCTTCGGCGACGGGACCGATGCAATCGGCCGCGAAGGCGACGGGGCGGCCCGATTCATGGGCGAGCGCCGCCGCGAGCGGCTTGAGCGAGTTCTTCTCGTCCGGGCCATCCTTGGGGCGTCCGAAATGCGAGAGCAGGATCACTTTCCCGCCCTTGGCGGCAATTTCCTCGAGGGTTGGCAGCATGCGGGTGATCCGCGTGCGGTCTAAAACCTCGCCGTCCGCCATCGGTACGTTGAGATCGACCCGCAGCAGCACGCGCTTGCCCTTGACCACGACATCGTCGAGCGTCCGGAAGGACTCGGCCGCGCCGGTGGCGGTATGCGGGGCCGTGAACGGACCCGCTTGCGCCCCCGAGGGATGGACGGGGCTCAAAGCAGCTTGCCCATCGCCACGGCGGTATCGGCCATGCGGTTCGAGAAGCCCCACTCGTTGTCGTACCAGGACAGGACGCGAACGAACGTGCCGCCCAAGACCTTGACCTGATCGAGCGCGAAGATCGAGGACAGCGAATCGTGGTTGAAATCGACCGAAACATTCGGCTCGGCGGTGAAACCGAGGATGCCTTTCAATTCGTTCGCGGCGGCATGTTTGATCGCGGCCCGGATTTCGTCGGGCGTCGTCGCTTTCTTGGCGACGAACTTGAGATCGATCACGGAGACATTCGGCGTCGGCACGCGGATCGCCGCGCCATCGAGCTTGCCGGCCAGCTCCGGCAGCACGAGACCGACGGCCTTCGCGGCGCCCGTGGAGGTCGGGATCATCGAAAGCGCGGCGGCGCGGGCGCGGTAGAGATCCTTGTGCATCGTGTCCAACGTCGGCTGATCGCCGGTGTAGGAATGGATCGTGGTCATGAAACCGGTTTCGATCCCGATCGCGTCGTTCAACACCTTGGCGACGGGCGCCAGGCAATTGGTCGTGCAGGAGGCATTGGAAACGACGGTGTGAGCGGCCGTCAGCCGGTCGTGATTGACGCCGAAGACCACGGTCAGATCGGCCTTGTCGCCCGGCGCCGAAATCAAGACGCGCTTGGCCCCGGCCTTGAGATGCGCGGCGGCTTTGTCGCGCGCGGTGAAAATCCCGGTGCATTCGAGCGCGATGTCGACGCCGAGCGCGGCATGGGGAAGCTCTTCCGGATTGCGGATCGCGGTGACCTTGATCGGACCGCCGCCAATGTCGATCGTATCGCCTTCGACCGTCACCGTGCCGGGGAAACGCCCGTGAACGCTGTCAAAGCGCAGAAGATGGGCATTGGTTTCGACCGGCCCGAGATCGTTGATCGCGACGACCTGAATGTCTTGCCGCCCGGATTCCGCGATCGCGCGCAAGATATTGCGGCCGATCCGGCCAAATCCATTGATCGCCACCCGAATAGCCATATGTTCATCTCCTCGGCGCCCCACCGCAAACGCGTCGGGGGCTCGCTATGTGTTCGGCGCGCCGCCAAGGCGTCGACGCCAGCCTCCACTTGCTGGCGGCCATCTGTCGGACACCTTTATCAGGCATCGGTCGGGACGCGCATTGAGCCAGCTCAAAAGGGATTTGCGCCTGAATAACAGGTCGCATCCCCCTGTCAACGCAGCGAATGTCCGCGGGCTTCAAGTCGCGGCAATTTATGACGGTTTCCGTCCGGATTCGGCGGTGTGATCGCGCGCGCCGGGACAACCGGCGGGGGCGACGAAATCGATTGGCCGCCAATGGATTGTCCATATCGCGACGCGCGGAGCGAGGCGCTTTCGAGCCGTCCGCGCCCCGCGGCGTCAAGAAAACTGATTTGCCGGGGACACAGCGCCGTTGCCTTCGAAAAACGCTTTGAAATCGTTGACGAGCGCTCGCGCGCGAGAGAATGTTCCGTTAGAGCAGGCCAGCCTTTGCGGTCAAAAGTTGCTCCGCGTCTTTAAGGGCAGAACCCGCTCTCCAACGAAAGTCCGGACCGGAAAGATGGCGCGACCCGCAAGTCTCGAGACGGCTCTCAAACGGCTCTCCTCGGCTGTCGACCAGCTCGGGGCCGCGAGCGGTCGGCTGGCGCAGACCGGAGCCGAAAAAGCCGATCTCGAACAAGCCTTGGCCTTCATGCAAGAGGACCGAGGCCGATTGGCGCAAGAGCTCGACGCGGCCGTGTTTCGGGCGCGAACGTTGGACCTCGCGAACGAGGACGTCGCCAAAAGGCTGCGTGAGGCGGGAGGCGTGTTACGCGATCTGCTCGCCGAAGCCAGCAGCG
This sequence comes from Beijerinckiaceae bacterium, assembly GCA_031291515.1. Lineage (GTDB taxonomy): Bacteria > Pseudomonadota > Alphaproteobacteria > Rhizobiales > Beijerinckiaceae > RH-AL1. Next base: position 2,438 of record JARLIW010000108.1, read on the forward strand.
CGCGGGATTGAGCTGAATGGCAACAGTCGCCGTGACGATTGCCGGGCGCGTCTATCGCATGGCGTGTGACGAAGGAGAAGAAGCGCATCTCCAAGACCTCGCGCGCCATGTCGACGCCACCCTGGCCACGTTGCGCCAGGGCTTTGGCGAAGTCGGCGACCAGCGGCTCGCCATGATGACCGCCATCAAAATCGCCGATCAACTGAGCGAGGCGCAAGCCCAAATCACCCGGCTCGAAGCCGAACTCGGCGGATTACGGACCACGAACACCGAAGGCGAGACGCTTCGCGATCAGTTGGCCGAGGACGTCGCCGTGTCAATCTCGGCCGCGGCCGAGCGGATCGAACGGATCGCCCGCGATTTGAATAGCGCGGGACGCGGCTAGCCAAGACCGGAGAATTTGCGGTCGTCCGTTCAGCGGCGGCAGGCATGAAGCGCGCGCTGGCGTTCGAGACGCTCGGGATAGGCCGCGGCGGCGCCGACGGAGCGGCACCAACCGAAATGCTCCTCGAAGCTCATGCTCCAGCGCAAGCCGTGGAAGCCGCAGCCCCAATCGCGGTTCTGCGCGGCCGAAATCACGGCCTGATTGGCATATTCGACGCAGCCGCCGGCGGCCTGCGCGATCCCGGTTCCGGCGCCCGTCAGCGCAAGACAAAGCAACATGGCGCGGATGGATATTTTCGACATTTCAACCCCCTCGTTTTCGTGACAGCGGAAACCGACGCGAGGCCCGCGAGGCGTCCGGTCGTCCACGCTCGTCTGTCGCGCGCGAACCTCAGCAGGTTCAACGTGGTGAGCCGATTTTTCGAATTTAAAGGAGGTCCCGCGGTCCTTCCATTGGCGGTTCGGGAGATTCACGTCGAGTCGTAAACCCGTCAAAGGTCCATGCCTCGCGAAAAAGCCCTGGCATTCGCAACCGGAATGCCAGGGCTCGATGTTTTCAGGCCCGACCAAAACGTCCGGGACGCTTCGGAATTCCCGACGTTTCGGGCGATGCGCTAGCCCGGTCCGAGCGTCGAGGGACTGCGGTCGACGCGTTGGTACAAGGTGTAGCGCTTGTCGAAAAGGAACGTCAGCCACAGCTTGAGCCACGACGTGTGGAACTTCAGATTGTCGTAATATTCGGGCGCGAGGCGCTTCAAATCCGGCAGGCGGCGCCACGGAATATCGGGAAAATCGTGATGTTCGTTGTGGTAGCCGATATTGAGCGCGATCGTGTTCAGCGGCCCATAATAGTCGAACGTTTCCTGCTCGGGATCGAGCGTGAAATGCTCTTGAATCCAGCGCGCGCCGAGCGGGTGAAGGCCGACCGAGAACCAGAACGAAAAGAACAGATAGAGCAGGCCGTTGACGCCGCAGAAATACAGGATCGCGGCATCGAAGGCGAAGACGGCAATGCCATTATAGACCGTCCAGAGGTTTTTCATCGGCACGGTGCCCTTGAGCCGCTCGAGCCGGCCCAACTGGAACAGGGGAAAGAAAAACAGCCAGAGGGCTTTGCCATACCAGCGGTCGCCGACCAGATTGGCCTCCCAGCGGCTCGGCAGATCGGCATCGTAATCGTAATCGCCGAGATGGGAATGATGCTTGACGTGGTAGGCGCGAAACCCGATCGCGGTCGGCAGCGTGTTCGGCAAATCGGCCAGGATGACCATCATCTTGTTGAGAAGGACCGACTTGAACACGAGGTTGTGCGAGGCATCGTGGATCACGACGAACATCGCGTGATTGGCGAAAGCTCCGACACACAGAGCCACGAGAAGCGAAACCCACCAATAGCCCAGGCCGAGATGGCCGAGGCCGTATGCGATGGCGGCTTGACCCAAAACGGTGGCGATCGTGATCACCGCCGTCCAGCGATCGTAACCGATGAGGCTGCGGACCTCGGGATGAGCCTTGAGAATGGCCGCGCGGCGAATCGGGTGCGGGCGCTTCAAATCGACAGGAAAAAAAGAACGGCGAAACCCCGAGGCGGCGGCGGCTTTGTCTTTCCCAAAATCGAGAGCTTGGGTGGTCATGAGACGGCTCCTTTCAGACGCTCAATTGCTTTTCGTAGACGCGGAGGACCTTATCGACCTCCGCGCCGGACAATTCGATGGGCCTACGCATGCCCACATTGGTTTCGAGCACCCAACCAAATTCGACATGCTCGATCGTGAGACTCCGGCTGCGGCGGCGCATTTCTTCAATGAACGCGAGCGTGACGACGCCGCCGATGGCCTTGCGATGCAAGGCCCGGCGAATGCCAAACAGCACGAGCCGACCGGAATGGAAATTGTGATTGCGGACACGCGAGATCACCTTCGGCACCCCGAAGGGAAACAACCGTCCGTCGAGATCGGCAAGAATTTCATGCAGGTTGGGCAAAACAATGCCGAAGGCCTGCGGCACGCCGTCGAGTTCGACCATGAAGCCGCCATCCTCCGGCATCACATATTTCAAGCCATTGGCGACCGAGAGAAATTCCTCGAGCGTGAACGGCACGAAGCCCCAATTCTCGGCCCAGCCATCGTTGAAAATATCGACGATGATCGGCGCCTCGGACTCCAGATGTTTAAGATCGAGCGTCCGGATCTTGAGCCGCTCTTTCCATTCGGGCCGGCTCATGATCGAGCCCTTGGACTCGCGGTCGGATTCGCGGACTTGATAGCGATAGGAGATCACGTCGCGCGCCTTGTGATAGCCCGCCTGCTCGATGAGTCCGGGCAGATAACGCGGATTCCACGGCATGAAGACCATGGGCAGCGCGTCGAAGCCTTCGACGAGAACCCCCATTTCGGTATTGATCGACGGCGAGAAGGGTCCGACGATCACGTCGGCGCCCCTGGCCTTGAGCCACTCTTCGGCCGCGCCCAAAAGAGCCTTCACCACCTCGGGATCGTCGATGGCGTCGAGACAGCCGAATTGCGCGGGCGACGTATCGACCGGTTTCATCTCTTTATAGATCTGCGCGAAGATCCGCCCGACCCATTTCCCATCCTTCTTGGCGATGAAGGCCTGGGAATCGACAAGCTTGAAATGCGGATTCAACGACGGCGCGAAGGCGGTCCAGCGCTCCGCGTCGAGCGGCGAAGCAAAGCCTTTCATTCCCTTATAAATTTGCCGCGGTATGCGGCAGAAGGCGAGAAATTTTCCGATTCCGGAAACGGGAATGATTTCGACGGTCATGATTGCTTCGCTCACACCCCGTCAGGATGCCGCGCCCATTTGTTCGTGCACGGACGCGAGAAGCGCGGGATCTGCCAAACCCGATTCCGCCAGGTCCGATTCCGCCAAGCCCGATTCGGCGAGACCGGGAGCGGCCATGGTGGTCGCGGCCAGACTCGCATCGACCATATCGGCCGATTGAAGCGTGGCCAGGATCGCGATGACATCCCGAATTTCCGCCTCCGTATGCGAAGCCGATAGGAAAAAGCGAAGACGCGGCTGATCCTTGGGGACGCCGACCTGGATGATCGGCGGCACGTAGAAACCATGCGCGAGGAGATGCTGCGAGGCCTGCAAGGTCGCGAGACTGTCGCGGAACAAAATCGGCACGACGCCGCGTCCGATCGCGGGGCCCGTGTCGAGGCCGGCTTCACGCGCGAGTTCGACGAAGAATTCGCTATTGCGCCGCAGCCGCTCGATGCGCCACGACTCGCTCTGGCAAAGCCGCAGGGCTTGAAGCGCCGAAGCCGAGATCACCGGCGAGAGGCCGACCGAATAGACGAAGCCCGGCAGCGTATGCCGCATCCATTGAATGATCGAGGACTTCGCGCAGACGAAGCCGCCGCACGAGGCAAAGGACTTCGAAAGCGTGCCAACGATGAGATCGATGTCGTTTGGATCGACCCCGCTATATTCGCACAGGCCGCGCCCGTTGGCGCCAAGAACGCCGATCGAGTGGGCCTCGTCGAGCAGCAGCCAGGTCGCATGCTTTTTCTTCAACGCGACCAAGCGCGGCAGATCGACCGTGTCGCCGTCCATGCTGAACAGGCTTTCGGAAACGATCAACACGTTCTTGAACTCGGCCCGCCGCTTGGCCAGCAACTCGTCGAGATGGTCGAGATCGTTGTGCCGGAAGAAAATCACCTCGGCCGGCGACGCCTTGCAGCCGCTGACAATGCTATTGTGGGAGAGCTCGTCGAGGAAAATCGCGTCTCGCGAGGCCATGATGTGGGAAATGACGGTCACATTGGTGAGATAACCGCTCACCAGCGTCATCACTTCCTCGGTCCCGACGAATTCGGCCAAGGCCTCCTCGAGAATGTGGTGCGTCGACCGCTCGCCGCCGACGAGGCGCGAGGCCAGGGCTCCAATCCCAATCGTTTCCACCGCCTCGTTGGCGGCGGCTTTCAATTCGGGATGATTGGCGAGGCCGAGATAATCGTAATTCGCGAAACTGACGAAACGGGCGCCGCGGGCCTCGGCCTCGCGTCGCGCTTTGTCGACGGGAACGAAGAAGGGGTTATGTTCGTCGAGATAGGCTTTCCCCGCGAGGCGGAAGCGTTTCGTCGCATAGTCGGCTAAGCTCTTCGATTTCTGCACGTTGATCCGTACTCGCGTTCGGGTGAGAAGTTGAATGGTTTCTTCAGGCGATCCCGTCATGAAGACTTGGGTCGTCCGCGAAAAATCCCGCTGTAATCATGAGGATTGCCATAGCACCGGCTCGGGTCGCGACAAAACGCCGATTGGCCGATTGCCGCCCGCGAGGCCGCGAAGACCACGAAAAAACCGGCAAAACGCTTGATTTGTAAAGGCTTAGTTAAGCATTCAATTCGCATTACAAAGCGTAACGAACACCGGCCGCCGGGGTGGTCGAGGCGCGCATGGGCCCAAAAAGCCGGGAACAGCAGAACCATGACGGCTTTCAAGGATTTGCGAACGCGCGCCGTTCACCTTGCGCGCGAGGCCTGCGACTGGCGGTCCGGCGCGTTTCCGGTCTCGGGCGTTCTTCGCGGGGGCTTCACCGTCGGCGCGAGTTTTCTCGCCTTTCGCCTGTTGGGACGTGTCGACGGCGCGGTGATCGCCGCTCTCTTCACCAATTTATTGTGCCTGGCCGACCGGGCGCGGAGCTTGCGGCCCCGTCTCTGGGTGATGGGGACCGGCGCGCTGTTATCCGCCTGCGCGGGCGCGACCGGCGCCTCGATCGCCGGAAACCATCCGGTGATCTTGTTGGTCGTTTTCGCCTTGGCGGCGTTCGCCGGCTTCATTCACGGCACCCTGCCGGGCGTCGAGGCGATCCCGCGCAATGCGATCGTCTGTTTCATCGCGGCGGCCTATCTTCCCATCGATTTGCCGGAAACGCTCGTTCCCCTCGTCACTGGAACCGCCTTTGCCATGATCGCGGTCTGGATCGACCACAGCATCCGGCATGACGTGCGCAGTCCGCGGATCGCGCGGGCCAACGAGGCGGTGGTCTATCCCGGCCCCCGATTCTCGATCGCCTATGGCACCGCGGCCGCGAGCGCGTTGGGCATCGGGCTGATTTCGGGACAATCGCGGCCCTATTGGATCACCATTACGACCTTATTGGTGATGCAACCCGACCGGCGGGCCAATATGGTGCGGGTCATTCAGCGGTTCGTCGGAACCATTCTCGGCGTCCTTCTGGCCTTCGCGATCGTGAAGGCCGTGCCCGACGCCATGCGGCCGACCGTTCTGCTGGGTCTGGCGCTTGGCTTGCCGTTTTTGTGGCCCTTCGGGTTCGACCGGAACTACGGATTCGGCGTCGCGCTGCTGTCGCTTTGGATTTTGCTGCTGATCGATCTCGCGTCACCGCCAAGCGATATCGTCGTCCCGCTGTTTTTCGCGCGTCTTTCCGACACGGCGATCGGCTGCGCCGTCGCCCTTTGCGGCAGCCTCTTCGTGTTCGAGACCCGCGATGCGCAAGGGGAAGGCTAGGCTCCGCCATCGAGGATCGATTTCCTCGACGTCTTGCGACGGATAAGCGGCCCCAGGCGCAATTCCATCTCGACCTTTGCGGCGAACCAGAGGATATTGCGGTCTCCGATTCCGTTCGAACAGAGTGATCGCATGCGTAACCCCGAAGTTTGGCGTTGGAACCGGTCTTCGCTCTGGACGGCAAACGGAGGCTGAGCGCCCGATGCGCCGCCTCAGCGACGGGGAATCCGCGCCCCTGGGCGCGACGTGGAATGGCCACGGGGTCAATTTCGCGCTGTTTTCCGCCCATGCGAGCAAGGTCGAGCTATGCCTTTTCGATGAAAAGGGGCGTGTCGAATCCGACCGCTTCGCTCTGCCCTGCTGCACCAATCAAGTCTGGCATGGCTACGTCAGCGGCGTCCGGCCTGGCCAGCATTACGGCTACCGCGTTCACGGCCCCTACGAGCCGTCGGCCGGACACCGGTTTAACCCCAACAAGCTTCTCCTCGACCCCTATGCGCGGCAGATCGACGGCCGAATCCGCTGGCACGACGCGCTCTATGGGTTCCGGATGAGCGCCCACCGCGGCGATCTGGTGCCCGACCGGCGCGACAGCGCGCCGATGATGCCGAAAGCCGTCGTCGAAGATCCCGCCCTGACCTGGGGCGACGACCGCAAGCCCCATGTTCCCTGGCGCGACACGGTGATCTACGAGGCCCATGTCAAGGGCCTGACTCACCTGCATCCCGATGTGCCCGGACCGATCCGCGGCACCTATACGGCCCTGGGCCACCCGGTCGTGATCGAATATCTCGTGAAGCTCGGGATCACCTCGGTGGAGCTCTTGCCCATCCAGGCCTTCGCCGACGATCACTTCCTCGTCGAAAAGGGACTGCGGAACTACTGGGGCTATTCGCCGCTCGGCTATTTCGCGCCCGAACCCCGTTATTATGCCGAGGACGGCGCTTTTGGCCTTCGCGCCGCGATCAAGGCGCTGCATTCCGCCGGAATCGAAGTGATCATGGATGTCGTGTACAACCATACGTGCGAAGGCACGCATTTTGGTCCGACCCTCTCGTTCCGCGGAATCGACAACAAGTCCTACTACAAGCTCGTGCCCGACAATCAGCGACTGTATTGGGACAGTTCGGGCTGCGGCAATTCGCTCGATCTATCGCATCCGCGTGTCCTCCAACTCTGTCTGGACAGTCTTCGCCATTGGGTGGAAGCCTATCACATCGATGGGTTCCGCTTCGATCTCGCCCCGGCTCTGGCGCGAACGCCATTCGAGTTTTCCGAACGGTCGGGCTTTCTGCAGGCCATTATGCAGGATCCCGTCTTGTCGCGGGTCAAACTCATCTCGGAGCCGTGGGACGTCGGCGCGGGCGGCTATCGGCTCGGCGGTTTTCCCACGGGCTGGGGCGACTGGAACGATCAATTCCGCGATACGATCCGTGCCTTTTGGCGCGGCGATGCCTGGCAGTTGCCCCGGTTCGCGAGCCGGCTGTCGGGCTCGAGCGACATTTTCAACCATTCCGGCCGCAAACCATGGGCCTCGGTGCAATACGCCGCCTCGCACGATGGCTTCACGCTGCAAGATCTCGTCAGTTACGAGCACCGCCATAATCTGCCCAACGGCGAGAACAACAAAGACGGGCACGAACCAAACTATTCGATGAATTTCGGCGCCGAGGGCTATACCGCCGATCCCGCGATCACCGAGGCGCGGAACCGGCAGAAGCGCAATCTGCTGGCGACCGCGATCCTCGCGATCGGCACGCCGATGCTGTTGATGGGCGACGAGTGTTCGCGCACCCAATACGGCAACAACAATGCCTATTGCCAGGACAACGAGACGAGCTGGATGGCCTGGAACGGCAAGGAAGACCCGTCCTTGCCGGCCTATACCGCCAACCTCATCGCCTTGCGCAAGCGCCACGAGGTCTTCCGCCGGCTCGACTTCTTCACCGGGATGGTGATCGAGGCGACCGGCCTGAAGGATATTTACTGGCTCGCCGCCGATGGCCGCGAAATGGAGGGCGGCGATTGGGACGATCCCGGACGCCAGATGCTCGGCATGCAGATCGGCAACCACGGCCCCCCGGAGGAGCGTATCCTTCTTCTTTTCAACGCGTCGGCGGAACCGATCGACTTCACTTTGGCGACGGACTTTCCATGCGATGGCTTCCGACCGGTCTTCAGTTCGATGAATTCCGCCGGGCTTTACGACAATGGCGCGAAAATTCTGAAAACGGGCGAAGCCTTTCCGCTTTCGCCGCGTTCCTTCGTCCTTTTGCAGCATCAAAGCTAGAAATCGAGACCGGACATGCGGCGTCGAAATCTGAAGCCGTTTGGAGCTAGGCCGAGCGACGCCGGAATTCGCTTCGTGCCTTGGGCGCCCCCTCAAACCGCCGTCACACGCATGAACGACGCGCGCCGGCGCGGCCATGACCATGGCGACGCCCATGATCTCAAGGCTTTGGCTTCCTTGTCGAAGGACGACGCGGCCACGGAACGCCGGGTCGCGCCGCGAATTTCGATGGGGTGCCTTTCCGGACAAGGATCAGGCCGGCGAGATCTCATATGGCAAAGTTCCAGGATCAAACCCGGCAAAATCGCGGCGCTCGCATGCGGGAGCGATCTTGTCCTCGTCGAAGCGCGGGAGAATGAACTAGAATGAGCGGAAATGAAGATCTCTATCGCCTGGCGGCGCTGGCCGGTGTCGCGCGCAGGTATCGCGACGCTTTCGGTCAAGACGTGGACAGCTCGCCCGAAGGCCTTCGCGCGGTGCTCGCGGCCCTCGGCTATGACGTGGAAAGCGATGGACGGTTGGCGGCCGCGGCGGATTATGCGCAGCAGCGCCAGCACTGGCTTTTGCGCCCCACCGTTCCCGTCGAGGCCGAACGCGATATCGAGATTCCGCTTGCCGGAATCCAGGCGCAAGACGCCGAATGGCATTTGACGCTTGAAGACGGTTCGGTGCGCGAGGGCCGCGACGCCACCCGCCCGACGGCGCAGGGCGTCTCCTTTCCGCTCGCCGGCATCGCGCCGGGATATCATCGTCTCGCCGTGACGGTGGGTGGGCGGAGCGCCGCCACGACGCTCATCGCCGCGCCGCCGCGATGCTATATGCCGGAGGTCTTTGCCAAGGGCGGTCGCGGGTTTGGAATCACGGCGCAGCTCTATGGTTTGCAATCCCCCCATAATTGTGGGATCGGCGATTTTGGGGACGTCGGACATCTCGCGGAAAGCGCGGGAACCACCGGAGCGGCGTTTCTCGGTCTGTCGCCGGTCCATGCCTTGTTTCCCGCGGACCGGACCAAGATCTCGCCCTATTCGCCATCTTCCCGTTTGTTTATCGATCCGATCTTTATCGACCCTCGCCAGGTTCCTGGATTCGCCTCGAGCCCCGCCGCGATCGATTTTGACGAATCCGGCATGGCGGCGCATTTGGCGGCATTGCGGGCGAGCCCGTTTGTCGAACATGACCAGGTCTGGGCGATCAAACGCGAAATTCTCGGCAAGCTATGGCTGTCGTTTCGGCAGGCGCCGGATGCTGGATTTCAGGCATTTCGCGCCGCGGGCGGCGAGGCGCTCGAACTTTACGCGACCTTCGAGGCGCTTTCGGAAATTTTCCATCGAAACGGTCTGCATTGGACAGGAGATTGGCCGGAGGCCTATCGCGACGCGCAAAGCGAAGCGGTCAAGACGTTTCGCGCCGGACATCCGCAGGCGATCGCCTTTCACTCTTGGCTGCAATGGCTCGCCGACGCGCAGTTCGGCGCGGCCCAGGTCCGCGCGATCAAGTCCGGCATGCCGATCGGACTTTACCGCGATCTTGCCGTGGGCGTCGATGCCGGCGGCGCGGAAACATGGGCACGGCCCGATTGGTTCATTCCCGGCCTTGCGATCGGGGCGCCCCCCGATATGCTCGGACCAAAGGGACAGAATTGGGGACTGCCCCCGGTCAACCCGGCGACGCTCGAAGAGCAGGGCCTGGCGGCGTTCCGCGCCCTCCTCTCCGCCAATATGCGTCACACTGGCGCGATCCGGATCGATCATGCGTTCCAATTGCAACGGCTCTTCGTCATTCCCGAGGGAATGACGGCCTCGCATGGCGCCTATCTCGATTATCCGTTCGAGGCGATGCTTGCGGCGGTACGGTTGGAAAGCCAACGGGCGCGCTCCATCGTCATTGCCGAAGACCTCGGCACCGCGCCCGAGGGATTCTCCGATGCGATCATGCGCTCGGACGTCCTGAGCTACCGGATCCTCACGTTCGAACGGGAAGCGGACGGCGGCTTCAAGCCCCCGGCCGCCTATCCCCGGCAGGCCGTTGCGGCTCTCACGACCCATGATCTGCCGGCCTTCGCGGGATGGTGGAAAGGATACGACGCGGACCTCCGCGAATCCCTCGGGATTTTCACGCCGGAGCAAAGCAAGGCGGAACGGGAATCGCGGACGCGCGAGCGCGCGCAATTCGCCGAGGCCCTGGCCAGGGAAAAAATTCTCACGCGTGACCTCGTCCCCGACAGCGTGCCGTTCGACGAGGCGCTGCATTACCTCGCGAAGTCGCCGGCCGTGCTGGTCGCCGTTCAGCTCGAGGACATTCTCGGCGACGTCAACCAAGCCAATTTGCCGGGTCCAGATAGCGGCCACCCCAATTGGCGGCGCAAGCTGACCCAAGACATCGACACTATCGTCGCGCCGGGCGGGCCTCTTGCCGCCGCCGCCGCGGTGATGCGCGCGAACGGCCGGACTGCCGGCGCGGCGCCGCTCTCGAGCCAAACGCCGGCGACGAAAAAGCCGGAGCCCGCCCCGCGCGCCGCGCCGGGTCCGCAAACCGGACTCGGCGCCGGCCGCGTGATTATCGAAGCCGTCACGCCCGAAATCGACGGCGGCCGCCATGCCGTCAAATCGGTGGTGGGACAGAACGTCGACGTCGAAGCCGATATTTTCACCGACGGCCATGAGAAGATCGCCGCCGATCTGCTCTGGCGCCCGGCCGGCGGGGACGATTGGTTTCGCGTGCCGATGTCGTTTCTTGAAAACGACCGCTGGACCGCGACTTTCACGCCGACCGAAAACAGCCTTCATTCTTATACGATCGAAGCTTGGCGTGATCCCTTCGCATCGCTTCGCGACGGCATCGTGAAGAAGCGCGCCGCCGGTCAAACGCTCGCGATCGAGGCGCTCGAAGCCATTTCGTTGATAGCGGCGGCGGAGCCCGGCTCCGATCGGCGCGCGGAGCTCGATACCTTGCTCGCGGATTTGCGCGCGGCGGATCCAGGAAGCGATACGCAACTCGATCTCGTGACCGCGCCGGACACAAAGCGATTGATGGAGCGGGCCGGACCCCGGCGACAAATTTCGCGATACGACCGCGAACTCGTTTTGTCGGTGGACCGCAAGGCAGCATTATTTTCGTCCTGGTACGAACTCTTTCCGCGCTCGATCACGACACACCCGGATCGGCATGGGACGTTTCGCGACGTGATCGCGCATCTGCCCTACGTGCGCGATCTCGGGTTCGACGTGCTCTATTTCCCGCCCATCAATCCGATCGGCGCGAAAAACCGCAAGGGCCGAAACAATTCGCTGACGCCATCGCCCTCCGACCCCGGCAGCGTCTACGCGATCGGCTCGCCCGACGGCGGCCACGACGCGATCCATCCCGAACTCGGGACGATCGAGGATTTCCGCGCCCTCGTGGCGGCCGCGCGCGATCATGGTTTGGAGATCGCCCTTGATTTCGCCATCCAATGTTCCCCCGATCACCCCTGGATCAAGGAACATCCGGACTGGTTCGACTGGCGCCCCGACGGCACGATCCAATATGCCGAGAACCCGCCGAAAAAATACGAAGACATCGTCAATATCGAGTTTTATGGCGCGTCGTTGCGGGCCGTATGGGAAGCGCTGCGGGACGTGGTCTTGTTTTGGGTGCGCGAAGGCGTCCGCATTTTGCGGGTCGACAACCCCCATACCAAGCCCATTCCGTTTTGGCGCTGGCTGATCGCGGAGGTGAACCGCGAATTTCCCGACGTGATCTTCCTCGCCGAGGCGTTCACCCGGCCCCCGATGATGAAGCAACTGGCAAAGGTGGGCTTTCAGCAATCCTATACCTACTTCACCTGGCGCGAGACGAAAGTGGACCTCGAACACTATATGGACGAACTCGCGGGTCCGATGGCGAGCTATTATCGCCCGAATTTCTTCGTCAATACGCCCGACATCAATCCGATCTATCTGCAAACGAGTGGCCGCGCCGGCTTCGTGGTGCGCGCCACGCTGGCCGCGACCTTGTCGAGCAATTGGGGAATTTACAGCGGATTCGAGATTTGCGAAGCCAAGGCTTTGCCTGGCAGGGAAGAATATCTCGATTCCGAAAAATACGAGATCAAGGTTTGGGATCTCGACCGGCCGGGGCATATCAAGGACCATATCCGCGCGCTCAACAAAATCCGGCGTGAAAATCCGGCGCTGCAGGATTTCCGCAACATCGTCCATATCAATACCAATAACGACCACGTGATCGCCTATGCCAAGCTGAACGCCGACAAAACCAATTGCATTTTCGTCGTCGTGAACCTCGATCCGCATCACCGCCAAGATTGCAGCTATGAAATTCCCCTGTGGCAGTGGGATTTGCCTGATTCTGGCTCGCTCGCCGCGGAAGACTTGCTCGGCGGGTACCAATTTACGCTTCATGGAAAGACCCATCAATTAGCGCTTGATCCTTCTGAACGATCGGCCGTGGTTTGGCGTTTACGTCCGCCGGGGAATTGGAAGGACCAAACATGATCGATCGCAACGACACGCAATGGTATCGCGACGCAATTATCTACCAGCTGCATGTCAAAAGCTTTTTCGATGCCAATAACGACGGCTCCGGCGATTTCCTCGGCGCGACGCAGAAACTGGATTACATCAAAGACCTCGGCGCGACCGCGATTTGGGTCATGCCGTTCTACCCGTCGCCCTTGCGCGACGACGGTTACGATATTTCCGACTATCGCGGCATCAACCCATCCTACGGCACTCTTCGCGATTTCAAACATTTCGTGAAAGCGGCGCATGATCGCAACATTCGTGTGATCACCGAGCTCGTGATCAATCACACGTCCGACCAGCATCCCTGGTTCCAGCGCGCCAGGGCGGCGAAAAAAGGGTCGGCCGCGCGCAATTTCTACGTCTGGTCGGAGACCCCCGATCGCTATCAAGACACCCGTATCATTTTTCTCGATACGGAGAAGTCGAACTGGACGTGGGACGACGAAGCCCAGGCCTATTATTGGCATCGCTTTTACTCGCATCAGCCCGATCTTAATTTCGACAATCCGCGCGTGCTCGAAGCCGTTCTCGACACGATGCGGTATTGGCTCGATCTCGGCGTCGATGGTTTGCGTCTCGATGCAATTCCCTATCTCGTCGAGCGTGATGGGACGAACTGCGAAAATCTGCCGGAAACGCACGCGGTGTTGAAAAAGATCCGCGCGGCGGTGGACGCCGATTATCCCGATCGCATGCTGCTTGCGGAAGCCAATCAATGGCCCGAGGAAGCGGCGCGCTATTTCGGCAATGGCGACGAATGCCACATGGCGTTTCACTTTCCCCTGATGCCGCGGATCTACATGGCTCTCGCGCAGGAGGATCGGCACCCGATCACCGACATCATGCGGCAGACGCCCGAGATTCCCGAGGGATCGCAGTGGGCGATTTTCCTGCGCAACCATGATGAAATGACGCTCGAAATGGTCACCGACCGGGAGCGCGATTATCTCTGGAAGTTCTACGCCGCCGACAAGCGGGCCCGCATCAATCTCGGCATTCGCCGCCGCCTCGCGCCGCTGCTCGACAACGACCGGCGCAAGATCGAACTCTTGTCGTCGCTGCTGTTTTCGATGCCGGGCACGCCCGTCGTCTATTATGGCGACGAGATCGGCATGGGCGACAATATCTACCTCGGCGACCGCGACGGCGTGCGCACGCCGATGCAATGGTCGGTCGATCGCAACGGCGGATTCAGCCGCGTCGATCCGGCGAAGCTTTTTCTCCCAACGATTCAGGATCCGATCTACGGCTATTTGGCGGTCAACGTCGAGGCGCAGCTGGCAAGCCGCACGAGCCTGTTGAATTGGATCCGGCGCATGATCATCGTGCGCAAATCCCTCAAGGCGATGGGACGCGGTTCGCTTCGGTTTCTCTACCCGACCAATCGCAAGGTTTTGGCCTATATTCGCGCCTTCGAGGGAGAGACGATCCTTTGCGTCGTGAACGTCTCGAACGCGCCGCAAGCGGTCGAGGTCGGCCTGAGCGAATTCGCCGGGACCGGCCTGACGGAATTGACGGCCGGGACGCGCTTTCCGCCGATCGGCGAGCATCCCTACCTTCTGACCCTGCCTGCTTACGGTTTTTATTGGTTCCGCATCGGACAGGTGGAGGAAGACGCGAAGAAGACCAGCATTGGTTTTATGCCGGAGCTTTTCACGCTGGTCGTAACCGGCAAGTTCGAATCCTTGTTCGTGGGCCGCGAACTCCAAGCCTTCGAGCAGACGGCCGCCCCGAACTTTCTTCAATCGCGGCGTTGGTTCGCGGCGAAGGGGCGCAGCATCAAAAAGGTCGCGGTGGAAGATTTCACCATTCTGAGGGAGGGCGCGCGCGGCCGTTACATGCTTCCGGTCCTCTCGGTCGCCTTGTCGAATGGCGAGACGCAATCCTATTTCATTCCGCTGGCGGCCGAGTTGGAGCCGGACAACGACGAAAGCCTGCTCCCGTTTACATTGGCGCGTCTGCGCCGCGCGGCGCGCATGGGGCTTCTCTATGACGCGGATGCCTCGCCCGAGTTCGGCGCCGCCATGCTCAATTCGCTGCGGCGCGGAGATAATTTGAAGACAAACCATGGTGGCGTCTTCCAGTTTCGCGCCAATCCGCTTCTCGCGGGCGAAGAGCCGATCGACGCGGGTTCGATTCGCCGCATCGGGGTCGAGCAAAGCAACACGTCGTGGAATCTCGGCGACCGGATGGCGCTCAAGATCTATCGGCGCCTGCAGTCCGGTCCCAACCCCGAAGTCGAAATCGGCCGCTTTCTGACCGACGTGGCCGGATTTCTAAACGCGCCCGTCACCTTGGGCTATGTCGAATATATTGATCCGTCCGGCGAATCGACCGCCGTCGCGCTTCTGCAGCGCTTTGTTCGCAATCAGGGCGATGCGTGGTCGTGGACGCTCAATGTCCTCATGCGCGTCATGGACGCCATGGCGTTCACCAATGCGGAGTCCCCCGGCGCGATCGACGAAGGGTTCGCCGCCTATACGCCGCATATGAAGCGGCTCGGGTTGCGAACAGCCGAATTGCACAAAGCGCTGGCGACGCCGACCGACGATCCGGCTTTCGCGGCCGAGCCCCTGACGCTCGCGGATGTCTTGGAATCGGTCGCGGACGCGCGCCGCCATGCGACGCTGGCGTTCAGCCGCTTGGAGCAACTCGACGGACAAGCAACGGAAAACGCGGCGAGTCTGGCGCGGCAGTTGCTCGACCGCAAGACCGAATGTCTCGCGTTGCTCGATTCGCTTGCCGTCGAGCCGATCGGCGCGATCAAGACGCGGATCCACGGCGATTACCATTTGGGTCAGGTTCTCGTCGTGAAAGACGACATCGTCATTATCGATTTCGAGGGCGAGCCGGCCCGGCCGCTCGCGCAACGCCGCGCGAAAAGCACGCCGTTGCGCGATGTCGCGGGCATGCTGCGCTCGTTCGCCT
This sequence comes from Beijerinckiaceae bacterium, assembly GCA_031291515.1. Lineage (GTDB taxonomy): Bacteria > Pseudomonadota > Alphaproteobacteria > Rhizobiales > Beijerinckiaceae > RH-AL1. The sequence continues at coordinate 18,062 of JARLIW010000108.1, forward strand.
ATGCGATCGCGACGGCGCGGCGACGGATGGCGGGGCGGTTGCCGGAGTTGCGCGGCGGCTTTAATGAGGAACTCATCCAGTTTTCGCAGATTTTCGTCGAAGCCTACATGGAGGCCTTGAAGGACAGCCCGGTTTGGATCGAGGACGCGGGAACAAGACGCCGGCTCCTGCTGTTACACATGCTGTCCAAGGCGTTCTACGAAATCGATTACGAGGCGGGCAACCGCCCGGACTGGATCGATATTCCCATCGAAGGCGTTCTCGGTCTTCTCGATTATGTTTCGGAGACGGCATGACCCAGGCTCAAACCTCGATCCGGAGCGGCGCCGAGCCGGGACCGGGCGGCGAAACACCCTCGCCCGCTTCGTTGATTCCGTTCGGCGCGGTGGAAGCGATCCTCGCGGCCGCGCATGGCGACGCCTTCAGCGTGCTGGGCCCCCATGAGGTCGCTCCAGGCGTTTGGGACATCCGCGTCGTGCATCCCGGCGTCGAAAAGATCGATTTGATCGATTTCTACGAGCTCGAACGACTCGGCACGCTCGAACGCATTCATCCCGATGGGTTTTACGTCGGGCGGCTCGTCTCGACGCATCGTCCCGGCTATCGGCTCGGCCTCCACGGCGGCGGCAGCGAAATCATCGTCAACGACGCCTATTTGTTCGGCCCCTCCCTGAACGCGGAGGAAATGGCGGCCGTCACTTTTTCCAACGACGCCGCCTATCCCTATATTTTCGGCGCGCATTCGATCGTGGTCAGCGACATTCGCGGCATGCGGTTCGTTGTTTGGGCGCCGAGCGCCTCCGCCGTCAGCGTCATCGGCGATTTCAATGGCTGGGATGGGCGTCGTCATCCCATGCGCGCGCGGATCGAGGCCGGGGTCTGGGAACTTTTCATCCCCGGCGTTTGCAACGGGGCTCGATATAAATTCGAGATCAAGGGGCCCGGCGGGCAGCTGTTGCCGGATAAGGCCGATCCCGTCGCTTTCGCCGCCGAGCCGCCGCCGCGGACGGCCTCGGTCACGCATGGGCTTCCCATTTTGGCGTGGCGCGACGGCGAATGGATGGCGCGGCGCGGCACGGGCGAGGCTCGGGCGAAACCGATTTCGATCTACGAATGCCATCTCGGGTCGTGGCGGCGGGTGCCGGGCGAAGGCGAGCGTTACCTGACCTATCGCGAACTGGCGGCCGAACTCATTCCCTATGTTCGCGATATGGGCTTCACCCATATCGAGCTGCTGCCCATCACCGAGTTTCCGTTCGACGGATCCTGGGGTTATCAGCCGGTTTCGCTGTTTGCGCCGACGAGCCGGTTTGGCGCGCCAGAGGATTTCGCGGCCTTCGTCGATGCCGCCCATGCGGCGGGAATCGGCGTGATCCTCGACTGGGTCCCGGCGCATTTCCCCAACGATCCGCACGGGCTAGCGCTTTTCGATGGAACGCACCTCTACGAGCATGCCGATCCGCGCCAGGGCTTTCATCAGGACTGGGGAACCTACATTTATAATGTCGGCCGCAAGGAGGTTTCGGCCTTTTTGATCGCGAACGCGCGATTTTGGCTTCATTATTATCATCTCGACGGGCTTCGCGTGGATGCCGTCGCCTCCATGCTCTACCTCGATTATTCGCGCCAGCCGGGCGAATGGGTGCCGAATGCCTATGGCGGCAACGAGAATCTCGAGGCCATCGCGTTTTTGCGGCGCATGAACGAAGCAGCCTATCAGGCCGCGCCGGGCGTGATGACGATCGCCGAGGAATCGACGGCTTGGCCCGGCGTTTCGCAGCCGACCTACAACGGCGGGCTCGGTTTTGGCTTCAAATGGAACATGGGGTGGATGCACGATACGCTGCGGTACATCGGCCACGACCCGATCCACCGGCGTCATCACCACAACGACATCACATTCGGTCTGCTCTACGCGTTTTCCGAAAATTTCATTCTGCCCGTCAGCCACGACGAGGTGGTCCACGGCAAGGGGTCGCTGTTGGGCCGCATGCCCGGCGACGCGTGGCAGCGTTTTGCCAATCTGCGCGCCTATCTCGGATTCATGTGGGGCCATCCGGGCAAGAAGCTGTTGTTCATGGGCTGTGAATTTGCCCAGATCAACGAGTGGAACCACGATCATTCGCTCGATTGGCATCTTTTGGCGCGGCCCGAGCACAAGGGCGTGCAGTCTCTCGTTCGCGATCTCAATGCGGTCTACCAGGCGACCCCCGCTCTCTACGAAAAAGACTGCGAAGCGAGCGGGTTTCAATGGCTGGTCGGCGGCGACCTTGAAAACAGCGTCATTGCCTTCGCCCGGCATGGCACGGAGGGAAACCTTGCCGTGGTGGTGTCGAACTTCACCCCGGTCCCGCGGTTCGACTACCGGATCGGCGTGCCGCGTCCTGGTTTTTACCAAGAGGTCCTCAATACCGACGCCCATTTTTACGGCGGCGCCGATATCGGTAACGGCGGCGGAACGGAGACGCGGAACATGCCGGCCCACGGGGAGGCGCAATCGATCACCGTAACACTGCCGCCGCTCGCAACCGTCATCTTCCGGCGCGGCTGACCGTCTGTTGGAATTTAAACATATTATTCAATATGTTCGACGCGTCACTGGAGTGCCGGCCGGGGTGGTTTCGGGGGTCTTGGCTCGCGCGGTGGCCAGCGCCGATGCGATCGGGCAAAATTGCTCGCGCAAAAGCGTTGACGGATGGGGCGTGGTTTGCCTATAAGACCCCTCCGTTAGCCGGGCTGTCCGGCCGTGCGGCGCATGATCCAAGCGCTGCTTCCCTCCGGCGAATTTTGTGAGATTTGTTCTATGGCGAATACCGCGTCGGCTAAGAAAGCCGTCCGAAAAATCGAACGCCGCACTGGTGTGAACCGTTCGCGTCGCAGCCAAATGCGGACTTACCTCCGCAAGGTGGAAGAGGCGATCGCATCGGGCGACTCCGCTGCCGCCGATGCCGCGTTGCGCACGGCCGCGCCGCTCGTGATGCGCGCCGCCCAGAAGGGGATTGTGCATAAAAACACGGCCTCCCGGAAGGTGTCGCGCCTGACCAAACGGGTCAAGAGCTTGGCGGGCTGAGCTTTTCGACGCTCGAGGCCTTCAGCGATTTGCAACGGAAATAGCCCGGGTCCTCCGGGCTTTTTTATTGCGCCGCGTCAGACCCGCCCCGTTCATGCAAATTTTTCCCACGTTCTTGTTTTGCGCCCGCCTGGCTCATCGCTCAAATTAAACTGTTTAGATTCAAAGATTTGAAGGATAAGAGCAAAAATCGCCTCAAAATGCCCCGCCGATCCGCGCGTCGATCACGCGGGATCCGCGATCGTTGCTATTCCGCCACAGTCCGTTCGGCCCCGAGCTCTCGAAATAGAGTTTCGGAGAATCAGCGGGTTATGCTGGCGACCCGGTTATTGGCGACCGGCTCGAGGTGGGATTTCCCTCTTTTGGCTATGTCATTTTCATGAACGCATATTGCCGGACCCACGGCCTATGCTACTCTCTTTTGGTGGTTGGAGCGCTGAAGCGCGCAAGGTCTCAAACTGAGCGCAGCGAGCGGCGGGCCCTCATTTTCATTCATTCTAAGTAGCCAAGCGCTTTCGCGCGTGAGGCTGCTTCGGCTGAATTTGGGAGCAGTTCTTAACGATCCTTCACTACGCATTCGCCGGCTCGCGCCGCGCGAAGCTGTCGTGCGAACAGCGAGCACCCGTAAGGTGTTCCATATTTGGGAGACGTTTGTGATGAAACAGCGATTTAGCCAACTGCCGGCATCATCCTGCTTCACCACGCCGTATTCCGATTATGTGCTCGACGGCTCACCCGGTTTTGCCCCCGGGACGACTCCTTAGCGCCACACCGGCCTCTTTTCTGCATTGATAATGTCTTTCCTTCGCCTTGTCGGCGATAGGCCTCCTATTCTCGCGAATTAGAAGTTATGATCATGTTGAAGCCGATGGCAGACAGTCGCCCCGCCTATGATGCCAAACTCTCTGGTGCAGACGATATGAAGGCAGTTAAGCCAGACGACGTCTGGGTTCGGATCTCCCGTCGTTTGCGCGCCGAGGTCGGCGAGGACGTCTACACATCTTGGTTCGGCCGCTTGGAGCTCGACGGAATCGCCGATGGCGTCGCGCATCTTTCGGTGCCGACCAAATTCCTGAAGAGCTGGATTCAGTCGCATTATCTCGACAAGATGATCGGGATTCTGACGTCGGAAGCGCCAGGAATTCGCGCGGTCTCGATCGGGGTCCGGACCTCGTCGCGCAATGCCGTCGGTCGCATGGCCCGGCCGTTCGAACCCACGGCCGACCAGGCCGGCAATTTCAGCGAACGGCCGGTCCGGTTCGAGGCCGGCGCGCCCTCGACCTCATCCACCGCTGGCGGAGCCGCGGGAAAACTCCCGCCCGCGCGCGAACCCGTCGATCCCGAGGCGCTCAGCGGCTCGCCGCTCGACCGACGCATGAATTTCGAGACGTTTCTGCTCGGGCGCTCCAATCAACTGGCCTATGCCGCGGCCCAACGGATCGCGGCCGCGGGCCCCGACGAGCCGCTGATCTACAATCCCCTTTATATTCATGCCACCGTTGGTTTGGGGAAAACCCATCTGTTGCAAGCGATCGCCCATGCCGCGACGGCGGCCAAGCGGCGCGTGATCTACCTCACCGCCGAGAAGTTCATGTATGGCTTCGTCTTCGCCTTGAAGGCGCAGACCGCCCTGGCGTTCAAGGAGCGACTCCGCGCGATTGATTTGCTGGTGATCGACGACGTCCAATTCTTGCAGGGCAAGTCGATCCAGCAGGAGTTCTGTCACACGCTCAATGCGTTGATTGACGCGGGCAAGCAGATCGTGATCGCCGCCGACCGGCCGCCCGCCGATCTCGAAGCGTTGGAGGAGCGCGTCCGTTCGCGGTTGGCCGGTGGCCTCTGCGTGGAGATGGGCATGCTCGACGAGGCGCTGCGGATCAAGATTTTGGAGACGCGCATCGCGGTGGCGCGCGGGATCAACCCCGATTTTCACGTGCCCGCGCCTGTCGTGTCCTATGTCGCCTCGGTGATCCAGACCAACGGCCGCGATCTCGACGGCGCGGTCAACCGCCTGATGGCGCATGCGTCGCTGACCCAGGCGCCGCTCTGTGTCGAAACGGCGGAAGTCGCGATCCGCGATCTCGTCCGCACGCGCGAACCCAAGCGGGTCAAAATCGAGGACATCCAAAAACTCGTCGCGACCCATTACAATGTGAGCCGCGCGGATATTTTGTCGTCGCGTCGCACCGCCAACGTCGTCCGGCCGCGCCAGATCGCGATGTATCTCTCGAAGGTCTTGACGCTGCGCTCGTTGCCCGAGATCGGCCGCCGGTTCGGCGGGCGCGATCACACGACCGTCCTTCACGCCGTACGGAAAATCGAAGGTTTGACCGGGAGCGACCGGGTGTTGTCCGAGGAAGTCGAACTGCTCAAGCGCATGCTGTTGGATTGAGGGACGCGTTCCCCCGCTCTGGAGCAACCGCCATCGCCGGCACCGTCCGCATCATTGGAATCGATCCCGGCCTGCGAAACATGGGCTGGGGGATCATCGAGGCGACGGGGTCGCGGCTCGTCTATGTCGGGTGCGGCACGCTGCACTCCCAGGCCGCCGGCGAAACGGCCTCGCGGCTGCGTGAGCTTCACGAGGGGCTAGCCAAGGTCATCGCCACCCATCGGCCCGACGAGGCGGCGGTCGAGGAAACCTTCGTCAACCGCGATCCGCAATCGGCGCTCAAGCTTGGCCAAGCGCGCGGGGTCGCGCTTGTCGTGCCCGCCTTGGCCGGGCTTCCCGTCGCCGAATATGCGGCCAACCTGATCAAGAAGACCGTGACCGGCTCGGGCCATGCGGAAAAGACGCAAATCGCGATGATGATCAAGGTGCTGCTGCCGCGTTGCGAAGCTGGCAGCGCCGATGCCGCCGATGCGCTCGCCGTCGCCATCACCCATGCGCAGCATCGCGGCATGAAACGATTGGAGCAAGGCGCGCGATGATCGGCAAACTGAGGGGCGTCGTCGATTCCTATAGCGAGGATTATCTCATCCTCGACGTTCATGGCGTCGGCTATGTCGTGCAATGTTCGAGCCGCACGCTGCAAGCGCTGCCGCGTCCCGGCGAAGCGACGGTTCTCGCCATCGAGACACATGTTCGCGAGGACGCGATCCGTCTTTACGGGTTTTTGTCGGATGAGGAACGTGATTGGTTCCGGCTTTTGCAAACGGTGCAGGGCGTCGGCGCGAAAGTCGCCTTGGCGATCCTCGGGCTCGGCCCGATCGACGCGCTGGCCAGCGCGATCGTGCTGCAGAATAAGCCCGCGATTTCACGCGCGCCCGGCGTCGGCCCGCGTCTCGCCGCGCGCATCACCGCCGAACTCAAGGACAAGGTGCCGGCGGGGGGAAGCGGCGACATGGCGATGGCCGGCGGCCTGGCCACCGACGATCCGCTTCCTGGCGCGCCGCCCGCGATCCAAGACGCGATTTCGGCGCTCGTCAATCTCGGTTATGGCCGCCCGCAAGCCAGCTTGGCCGTGGCCGCCGCGCAACGAGCGCTCGGAGAGAGCGCGGAGACGCAAGCCCTGATCCGTCGCGGCTTGAAAGAGCTGGCCAACGCGTAATTCTCGCCCGGCGGATGAATTGTCTGAGAACTTCTGCCCCAAGGTCACGCTCAAGTCAGAACTTTTTTTAATTTAGACCAGTAAGAGAAACGTAAAGCATCCCGTGGTTGAGTTTTGTGCGATTAAGTTGGAAGGCTGAAACTCAAATGACTGCGACGACAATCCGTGGAAAAATCGGTATTATTCTTTTTCTGCTTTCCTTAACGCTCCTCGCGACATGCGCGACTGTCATTGTCATAGGCAATTCCCAGCGGGATCAACTCAAGACGGCGAAATCGCAGACGACGTCTCTCGTCAATAATCTCATCCCGCTGCTTGTCGCGGTTCGCGACATGCAGGTCGATGTCGTTCAGGTTCAGCAATACCTGACCGATGCCTCCGCGACCCACAATGCCGAGAGTTTCAACGACGCGGCCAAATATTATAAGGACTTTTCCGTCCAGGAGGCTCTCGTCCGATCGCTGCTGTCCAGGATCGACGCGCCGCAAGACCGGCAACGGATCGCCCATATGGTCGGCGCGCTCGACGAACTCGACGGCCGGTTCAAGACCTTCGACGAACAAGGCATCGCCATGGCGCATGTCTATATCGACAAGGGAACCGAAGCCGGAAATGTCATCATGGCGAAATTCGATCCGATGTCGGATGAATCGTTCCACAGGCTCGACGCCTTCGTCGCCGACATCCGCGGTTTTATCGACGAACATATGAAATTGGGCAGCGCGGCGGTCGAAAAAGCCAGCGGCCAATCCGACAGTCTTTCGCTGTTCATCACGATTTGGGCCGTCTTCGGCATGGCCGTCGTCGTCGGCGCCTATGTCGTGGTGGGCCGCGGCGTCACCGCGCCGATTTTGGTCGTGACCCGAACCATGGAGCGACTGGCCGCCCATGACTTCGGGGTCGACGTGCAAGGAACCGACCGCCGCGACGAGATCGGGCTGATGGCCCGCGCGCTCCAGGTTTTCAAGGACAATGGTCTGCGCCTACAAGTCTCCGAGGCGGATTCGGCCGCGCACCGCCGGGCCGCCGCGCAAGAACGCGCCGTCAACGAAGCAGCGAGCCAAGAGGCGGCGCGGCAGCAAGAAGTCGTCGTCAGCAGCCTCGCGAATGGTTTGGACAGCCTCGCCAAAGGGGATTTGACCAACCGGTTGAACCAGCAATTCCCGGCCGAATACGAAAAAATTCGCGCCGATTTCAACGCGACCGCGAACAGCCTGCAAATCGCGATCCGCTCGATTTCCGCCGCCACGGCCGGAATCAATACGGGATCGGATCAGATCGCGAACGCCTCGGGCGACCTCGCCCGGCGCACCGAAAGTCAGGCCGCGAGCGTCGAGGAAACGACGTCGGCGCTCGATGGAATCACCCGGACCGTCGAAGCCATGGCCGCGAATGCCGGCGTTGCGGCGGACGTGATCACGACCGCGCGCGGCGCCGCCGAAAGCTCCGGCGCGATCGTCCAGCAGGCCGTGGACGCGATGAGTAAAATCAAGGATTCGTCAAACCAGATCGGCAACATCATCGGGGTCATCGACGAAATCGCGTTCCAAACCAATCTGCTTGCCCTCAACGCCGGCGTCGAAGCGGCGCGCGCGGGAGACGCGGGGCGAGGCTTCGCGGTGGTGGCCTCGGAGGTCCGCGCTCTCGCCCAGCGGTCGGCGGAAGCCGCGAAAGAGATCAAGGCGCTGATTTCGACGTCGACCAAGGAAGTCGAAAGTGGCGTCGTTCTCGTCGATAAGACCGGCGCCGCCTTGAAGGAGATTATCGCGAAGGTCGCGGAAATGGACGGTTTGGTGCGCAAAATCTCCGAATCCGCGCGCGAGCAGAAGACGGGCATTGCCGAAATCAACACGTCCGTCGCGCAATTGGACGAAGTGGTGCAACAGAATGCCGCCATCGCCGAAGAGTCGAACGCGGCCGCCAATCTGCTCAGGGACGAAACCAAGGAATTGGCTGGCCTCGTCAGCAAATTTCGCTTTGGGGACACCGAACGAAGCCACGTGCCCGCCCCTGAAAACCCGGTTCGCGCCGCGCAAGCCAAACTCGCGCGGGCCGTCGTCCGACCGGCGCTGAAGTCCGTGGCGAGCGCCAACGTCAAACCCGACAAGGACTGGGAGGAGTTTTAAGCGCCGATCAGGCCAGCGTCGCGAGGCGCCTCGCGGGGCGAAGCCCATGAACCCGCCGACGCGACGCCTCCGCAAATTGGCCATTAACCGCTTTATGAGTTAGATTCGGGCTCGCTTCCGGCGATCGCGCCGAACGTGTATAAACGACGGGTCTCGATTTTTTAGGCGTTCCATGACACGCAAATATTTCGGTACGGACGGGATTCGCGGCAAAGCCAATGGCGTGATCACGCCAGACCTCGCGATGCGGGTGGCCCAGGCCACCGGCCTCTTATTCCAGCGCGGCGATTACACCAACCGCGTGGTCATCGGCAAGGACACGCGCCTCTCCGGCTATATGATCGAATCCGCGATGCAGGCCGGGTTCACCTCGGTCGGCATGGATGTTCTGTTGCTCGGCCCGATGCCGACGCCCGCCGTCGCGATGCTGACGCGCTCGATGCGCGCCGATGTCGGCATCATGATCTCCGCGTCGCACAACACCTATGAAGACAATGGCATCAAACTGTTCGGGCCGGACGGCTACAAGCTCTCCGACGAAATCGAGCGCAAGATCGAGTCGTTGATGGATCAAAAGGATCCGCTCAAACTCTCGAAACCGGCGAGTCTCGGCCGGGCCAAGCGTGTCGACGACGTGCGCGCGCGCTATATCGAATTCGCCAAGCACACATTGCCGCGCAATCTCTCCCTCGACGGGCTGCGCATTGTCGTCGATTGCGCCAATGGCGCGTCCTATAAAGTGGCCCCCGAGGCGCTTTGGGAGCTCGGCGCCGAGGTCTTTGCGATCGGGGTCGAACCCGACGGGTTCAACATCAACCGCGACGTCGGCTCGACCTCGCCGCAGGCTTTGAGCAAAAAGGTCCGGGAGATGCGCGCCGATATTGGGATCGCGCTCGACGGCGATGCCGACCGCGTGCTGATCGTCGACGAGCTCGGCCATATCGTGGATGGCGACCAAGTCATGGCCGCGATCGCGGAATTCTGGCAAGAGAGCGGCAAGCTCTCGCAGCCCGGCATTGTCGCGACGGTGATGTCGAACCTCGGACTGGAACGCTATCTCGGCGGCATTGGCCTCTCGCTCGCGCG
>JARLIW010000109.1 GCA_031291515.1 Beijerinckiaceae bacterium
GCAGCTCCGGCCGTTGGCCGCGATCGACGCGCCGGTGCAAGCGAGATCGGTCCAGGGCGAAAACAGCATGGCGGCGACGGGCAGCGGATCGCCCGAATCGCGGAGCGCGAGCAAAAGCGCGAGCGCCAAGCCCCCGCCAGACGAATCGCCCGCCACGACGAGCTGCTCGGGGGCGATGCCGCGCGCCAGCAAGGCGCGATAGACCGCGACCGCATCCTCGAGAGCGGCGGGAAAGGGATGGCCGGGCGCCAAGCGATACGCCGGCGCGAAAACCGCGAAACCGGCCTTGGCGAAGGCATTTGTAATAGGCCGGTGCGTTCGCGGCGAACAGGCGGCATAGCCGCCGCCGTGCAGATAGAGCATCGTGGCCAGGGGCCTTTGTCCGCGCGGGCGCGACCATTCGCCCGCGACGCCGCCCATCGTCTCGTTGCTCGCGCGGACCTCGCGCGAGATCCGTGGCCTGCGTCCGCCCAGAACGCGACGCGCGGTCTCGACATCGCCTCCGGCCCGCAATCTCCGTTTGATCGTCCATTTCAAAACGGGAACGAGAAGGTGGGCCTGCCAACTAGCCATCGGCCGCGCTTTCCGGCGTCGGACTGAAATCCGAAAGCGACGCGGCCCGCGTGCGCAGGACATATTCGACGACGGAGCCCGGCCACATCGTCGTATTGCGGCCCTGTTCGTCTTGATACCAGCTTTGGCATCCGCCCTTTTGCCAGACGGTTTTCGTCAGCCGCTTTTCCAACACGCCGGCGTAGCTCTCCGCCGATTTGGGCACGACGTCGATCGCGCGAATTTTGCGCCGCCGCATCTGTTTCAAGGCACTCATGATGTAGCGCACTTGCGCTTCGATCATGATGACGACCGAGTTGTGGCCGAGGCCGGTATTGGGGCCGAGCAACATGAAATAATTCGGAAACCCGGGCATGGCGATGCCCCAGAACGCGCGGTGGCCCCTGGCCCAGGCCTCGGCCAATTCGACGCCGCCGACGCCGCGAATCCGGCCGTAACGCGCGGTATCGGTCGCCTTGAACCCAGTGCCGTAGATAATCGCGTCGACGGCGCGGGCCGTGCCGTCCTTCATGACGATCCGGTCGGCCGTCACCTCGGCGATCCCGCTCGTGACGAGTTCGACGTTCTGGCGCGTGAAGGTCGGATAATAATCGTTTGAGATCAAAACACGCTTGCAGCCCAGGAGATAATCTGGCGTCAGTTTGGCGCGCAGCGCCGGGTCCGCGATTTTGCGCTCACGGTACGCATTGGCGAATCGTTCGGCGGCCTTCATCAAATTGAAATTGCCGATAAAGCCGATCACGCGAATTTCGTGCAGCCAGAACAGACGCCACCGCAGCAAGCGGCGATACAACGGAACATGTTTCATCCGCCACTGGCGCCGCGCGTCGATCGGATAATCCTTCTTTGGATTGATCCATGGCGCGGTGCGTTGAAACACGAAGAGTTCTTTCGTGACCGGCGCGATTTTTGGCACGAATTGAACGGCGCTGGCGCCGGTTCCGACGACCGCGACGCGCTTGCCGCTCAGATCGTACGCGTGATCCCAGGCCGCGGAATGAAATGTCTTGCCCCGGAAGGTTTCGATTCCCGGCAAATGCGGAATGGATGGCTCGTGCAGCGCGCCGATGGCGGAAATCACGACGCGCGCCGTGATCGTGCCGCCGCCGACGAGCTCGACACGCCAGAGGCACGTCTTTTCGTCGAAAGTGGCCTCGCGCAGGGCGGTCTTGAAACGGATTTTGCGGCGCAGCCCGTGCTTGTCCGTGATCGCCTTGAGGTAGTCCTGCAATTCGGCATGGCCCGGATACATCCGCGACCAATCCGTCTTCGGTTCGAAGGACAGCGAATAGAGATGCGAGGGAATATCGCAGGCGGCGCCGGGATAATGATTGTCGCGCCAGGTGCCGCCGACCTCCTCGTCCTTTTCGATGATGGCGAAGGACGGCATTCCCGCCTGTTCGAGCTTGATCGCCATGGCGAGACCGGCAAAGCCCGCTCCCACGATGAGGATATCGACATGGTCGGCGGAAGCAGGGGCGGCGTCCGGCATTACTTGGTCAACCCGCTGAGAATCCGCCAATGACTCGCGGGGAACAGCCTTTGAATCAGGTCGGCCCCGATGGCCTCGCGGCCGATCAGCAGACGCTTGTCGCGCCGCTCGATGGCATCGGCGATGCTGCTCGCGGTTGCGTCCGGGCTGAGACGCAACAGCCGGTCCCAGGTCTTGGCTTGGGTTTCGGCTTGCGCCTTGGTCAGTTTGCCATGAAACCGCGCGCTGGCCGCGATCTTGGTGCGAACCCCGCCGGGGTGAACGACGGTGAGGCCGATCGGGGTCTCGGCCAATTCGTGGCGCAAGGCTTCGGAAAATCCGCGCACGGCGAATTTGCTCGCGGCATAGGCGACTTGACCGGGCGGCGCGACGAGGCCGAACAGGCTCGACATATTGACGATATGGGCCGCGCGCTCGCGCCGCAGCAGCGGCAGGAAAGTGCGGGTCATCCGCACCGTGCCTTGGAAATTGACGGCCATCAGCCAATCAAACTCCGCCTCCGGCACATCCTCGAACTTGCCGCCTTGGGCCACGCCGGCATTGTTGACGAGCAGGCTGACGCGGCCATGGGTCGCGAGCACCGCCGCGGGCAGGGCCGCGATGCCGCCGGCATCGGTGACGTCGAGCACGTGCGTACTGACGGTGACCCCTTGGGCGCGGGCCGCGGAGGCGACTTTTTCGAGATTGGGCTTGTCGATATCGGTCAGGGCGAGATGACACCCGCGCCGCGCGAGGGCTAGCGCCAAGGCCGCGCCAATTCCCCCGGCCCCTCCCGTGATCACGGCAACGGCCCCCTTCAAGTCGAACGTCATGAGATGGGCTCCATCGCGCCCAGCTCCCAACAGCGGGTGCCTGGACTTTCCCTAAGCGGGATGTAGTTTCCTCTTACCGGAATCGTGTTTGGCTTTGCAAACGCTGATGTGGCCCATTGACGCTCTGGCCGCGCGCGCCGGGCCTCCTATGTTAGGGCCGACGATGTCAAAAAGGAACGCAAAGGGCGTTCCGCTCGGGGGTGCGACATGATCGATCTTTATTATTGGACGACGCCAAATGGCCATAAGATTACGATGTTTCTCGAGGAGGCCGGGATTCCCTACAATCTCCACCTCGTCAATATCGGCAAGGGCGACCAATTCACGCCGGACTTTTTGAAGATCGCTCCCAATAACCGGATTCCCGCGATCATCGATCAGGCCCCAGCCGACGGCGGCGCGCCGATTTCGATTTTCGAATCCGGCGCCATTCTGCTTTACCTCGCCGAGAAAACCGGCAAATTATTGCCCGCCGACATTCGCGGCCGGACAGTGGCTTTGGAATGGTTGTTTTGGCAGGTCGGCGGCCTCGGGCCGATGGCTGGGCAAAACCATCACTTCCGAAATTACGCCAAGGACAAACTGCCCTACGCGATCGACCGATACGTCAATGAGACCAACCGGCTTTATGGCGTGCTCGACCGCCATCTCGCCGATCGCGAGTTCATCGCGGGCGCCTATTCCATTGCCGATATCGCCAGTTACCCCTGGATCGTTCCGTACGAGTTGCAGGGACAAAATCTCGACGATTTTCCCCATCTCGCGCGCTGGTTCCACCGCGTCGCCGATCTGCCCTCGACCAAGCGCGCATACGAGAAGGCCAAAGCGCTCAACACGGTGCCCTCCGTGAGTGACGAGGAATCGCGCAAAATCTTGTTTGGCCAGACCGCCAAGCGTTCGTGACATCCATCGGCGGACGATCGCGGAGCTGCGATTCGTCCGCCTGGCACGGGTTTCGAACCGCGGACCAGCCGCGTTCGAGGCCTGCGAGAACCTGTTGATTTAGGCAATATCCCGTTGATTTATAGCAATTTATTAAGCTTGTTGGGGGTCGCTAAAAAATATTGCTCCGAGTCGAAAACCTTTTTCTCCTCCGGGCCCGGATCTAACGAAAATGCGCTGGCGGCGCGGACCGAATCTGTGTAGTCCAACGGCGATATTCAGCCTAGGGAGGGCCGGTCCATGAAAACGCGTGCAGCCGTCGCATTTGAAGCCAAAAAGCCGCTGGAAATCGTCGAAGTCGATCTCGAGGGGCCGAAGTACGGTGAGGTCCTCGTCGAAATCAAGGCGACCGGCCTCTGCCATACCGATGCCTACACCATGTCGGGCATGGATTCCGAAGGGATTTTCCCGAGCATTCTCGGCCATGAAGGCGCGGGCGTCGTCGTCGAAGTCGGTCCGGGCGTGACCTCGCTCAAAAAGGGCGATCACGTGATCCCGCTCTACACGGCCGAATGCCGCGAGTGCGACTACTGCTTGTCGCAGAAGACCAACCTCTGCCAAAAGGTCCGCGCCACCCAGGGCCGGGGCGTGATGCCGGACGGCACCAGCCGCTTCAGCTACAAGGGCCAGACGCTCTATCATTACATGGGCTGCTCGACCTTCTCGAACTATACCGTTCTGCCCGAGATTTCGCTCGCCAAGGTTCGCGAAGACGCGCCCTTCGAGAAGATCTGCTACATCGGCTGCGGCGTGACGACCGGCATCGGCGCCGTGATCTTCACCGCCAAGGCGGAATACGGCTGCCGCGCGGTGGTCTTCGGCCTCGGCGGCATCGGCCTCAACGTGATCCAGGGCCTCAAGATGATCGGCGCGGAGCAGATCGTCGGCGTCGACATCAACGACAGCAAGGAAGCGATCGCGCGCCAATTCGGCATGACCGACTTCGTCAATCCGATGAAGATCGGCGACAAGGACATGGTCGGCCTGCTGGTCGAGCTGACCAAGGGCGGCGCGGACTACACGTTCGACTGCACCGGCAACGTCAAGGTCATGCGGACCGCTCTCGAAGCCTGCCACAAGGGCTGGGGCACCAGCATCATCATCGGCGTGGCCCCGGCCGGCGCCGAGATCGCGACCCGTCCGTTCCAGCTCGTCACCGGCCGCAACTGGCGCGGTTCGGCGTTCGGCGGCGCGCGCGGCCGCACCGATGTGCCGCGGATCGTCGACTGGTACATGGACAAGCGCATCAACATCGACGACCTCATCACCGATGTGATCCCGCTCGAAAAGATCAACGAAGGCTTCCATGACATGCATGAAGGCAAGGGCATCCGCACCGTGGTGAAATACTGATGGCGGCGGCGCCCGAATCCATCGGCAAGCATCGCTGTTTCGACGGCGAGAACGGCTTTTACAAGCACGTCTCGTCCGAGATTGGCGGCACCATGACCTTTACGGTCTATGTGCCGCCGCAAGCGAAGCACAAAAAGGTGCCGGCGCTGCTCTATCTCGCCGGGCTCACCTGCACGCACGAGACCTTCATCATCAAGGGCGGGGCGCAACGCCTCGCCGCCGAGCATGGGGTCATCCTGGTCGCGCCGGACACGAGCCCGCGCGACAAGCGTCATCCCGGCGACGACGAAAAGTGGGACTTCGGGATTGCCGCGGGCTTTTACGTCGATGCGACGCAAGAGCCTTGGAAAGACGGCTACCGCATGGGGTCCTATGTCGCGAAAGAGCTGCCCGCTCTGATCGACGAACATTTCCCCGTGTCGCAATGGGGCGTGTTCGGCCATTCGATGGGCGGCCACGGCGCTTTGGTTGCCGCCTTGCGCAACCCGGACCGTTTCAAGTCCGTCTCCGCCTTCGCGCCGATCTCGACGCCGTCGACCGTCCCTTGGGGCGAGAAAGCGTTGGGGAATTATCTCGGCCCGGACAAGGAAACTTGGAAGGAATGGGACGCGACCGAACTCGTGAAGGCCGGCAAGAAAACCTCGCCGATTCTGATCGACCAAGGCACGGCCGACCAGTTCCTGGCGCGCGAGCTGCATCAGCACGTCTTCCTCGAGGCGTGCCAGGCGGCCGGCCAACCGCTCACCCTGCGCATGCAGGGCGGCTACGACCATTCCTACTATCTGATGTCGACCTTCATGGAAGATCACATCAAGCACCACGTGAAGGTGCTGGGGGCGTAAGGATTGGGGTGTGTTGGATTTTAGGGCGCGGCGGGGAAACCCGCCGCGCTTTTTTATTCGGGGACTCTTTCATTCATCTATAGCGGCTGGGTCGCCTACGTCACTTCGATGAGCGTGTCGCCGCGCGCGAGCGCCGCGAGAATATCGGGTAGTATTCGCTCGAACCATAAAAGCAGTTCCCGCCGTCGCGTGTTCGGCAGTCTGATCCAGATCACAACGGGTCCGCCGCCCGCCATCACTTTGCGCTGCGCGAAGTCTTCGTCTTTCGTCACGATTGCCGCGGAAGTCCGAAGAGCGAAATCCCAAATCGTCGCGTCGGGTGCCGCGCCCATTTGCAGGTCGATGACATGCTCGGCCTGATGGCCGTTTGCCGATAGCCATCGCGCCAACGCCGGCGGGAGATGCGCGTCGACGAGGAACCGCATCACGCAACGCGCAAGACGGGATGATCGCTTTGGCGGGCGGCATATTCGAGCGCCGCCGTAATGTCTCCGGGCTCGAGAAATGGATAGTCCTCGAGGATTTCTTCGCGGCTCGCCCCGGAGGCCAGCAGATCGAGAATGTCCTTCACGCGAATACGCAACCCGCGAATGCAAGGCCGTCCTCCACATTGGGTCGGATCGGCGGATATGCGGTGCATCTCGCTCATGGTCACTGCCTAGAAATTTCCAATTGGTTACACCCTAGCACCGTCCCCGGTCCTTTGCACGATCGCGCGCCGCGCGACCTTGCCCGCCTCTCCCTTGGCCGCATCCAGGCCTTCTGCTAGCTTGCCCGCGCGCAAAAAGCCGAAGCCGTCGCCAAGCGCGCCCCCGGAGCCAAGCATGACAGACTCCCACGATCATCACCCCTGGAAACACGATGGCGTGCGCGTCGTGCCGGGTGATCGGCTCGATCCCAATACGGCGCAGACGCCCGGCATGGACCGCAAGGCGGCGATCAATTTCGCGCGGGTCGGCGCGCAAAAGCTTTGGGCCGGAACGGTCGTGATCCACCCCGACGCCAAGACCGGCGCCCATCATCACGGCCACCTCGAAAGCGTGATCTATGTGGTCAAGGGCAAGGCGCGGATGCGTTGGGGCGACAAGCTCGAATTCACGGCCGAGGCCGGACCCGGCGATTTCATCTTCATCCCGCCTTATGTGCCGCATCAGGAAATCAATGCCAGCCGGGATGAAATTCTCGAATGCGTGTTGGTGCGCTCGGACGGCGAGGCGGTGGCCATCAATCTCGATATCGAGCCGGTCGAAAAGCCGGAGAACGTGCTGTGGATCGACCCGACCCATCCCGGCTGAGACGGTCGGGGACAAAGACCATGCCTTGGAGCGGGGTCATTCGTGCCGGCAAGTTTATTTTAAGAATGGCATAAGAAGAAAATAAGGTCCCAATAAGAAACAATTCGAATCAACCATTCTATCGGCGATCTAGACAAGTCGCCGCAAATAGATAGACAGAAGCCGCGCGAAATTAAACCGCGCGTGACAAATGCTCGCCGAACCGGCGGTTAGGGAGAAACCCATGCGGATGATTACGATTTTGGCTGCGGCGGCACTGATTGGCGCGGGAACGGTTGCGGCTTCCGCGGCCTCGGTCACGAAAAGCATCGACGTCGGCGCTTCGCCCGCGACTGTCTGGGCCGCGATCGGCCCGTTCTGTTCGATCAAGGATTGGCACCCCGCCATCGGCCAGTGCACCACCGATGGCAAGACGCCGCCGACGCGCACCCTCGTGACCAAGGACGGCAAGGCGACCTTCGTGGAGACTGAAACCGCCCGCGACGACAAGGCCGGCACCTATTCCTACAAGATCGACACGAGCCCACTGCCGCTCACCGGATATGTTTCGACCATCTCCGTGGCCGCCGATGCAAAGGGCGGATCGACCATCAACTGGACCAGCACATTCACGCCGGCCGCCGGTAAGGAAGAGGCGGCCTCCGGCGCGGTCGGCGGCATCTATCAAAGCGGCCTCGACGCGATCAAGGCCAAATTCGCGAAGTAATTCTCGCGGTGCGCGACCATGTCGGTGGTTGTTTGGGGCTGCTACTCTGTCTGTCGGCGTCGTTAGGCCTGGCCGATGAGGCCTCTGCTTTGCAAGAAGCGGAGCCGCATTCGCCCTGCCGACCTGGTTCGAAACTTCTCGCCCGCGTCGAGCTCTATTTCGGCGCGGGCGGTTCGCGCCATGCCGCGGCTTGGCGCGGCTTTTTGGCGCAAGTGGTGACGCCGCGTTTTCCCGATGGGTTCACCGTGCTCGACGGCGCCGGTCAATGGCGTGGTCCGCGCGGAGTGACGCGCGAAGCCTCGCATGTCCTAATCGTCTTTTACGAGCCGAGCGCGCGGTCGGATCAAGCGCTCGACGCCATTCGCGCGGCCTATAAGGCGCGATTCCGACAGCAATCGGTGTTGCGCGTCGACAGCACGGCTTGCGTGGCGTTCTAACTCGGACGAATTGGGCCAGACTGGCCGCTTCGCTTGACCCCGCGCGGCGGATGCCGGCGGAGCGCTTGACGTCACCCACGCCCGCGTGTTCCTAACTTCCATGGCAATCACAACACTGTCCCGGCGCGGCGGCCATCAATGGAGCCTGCCCAATCTCCTGACCTATGGCCGTGTCGTGGCCGTGCCGGTTGTCGTGGCCTGCCTTTATTGGTCCGAAATCGACACGATGCGCTGGGTCGCGCTCGGTCTGTACACATTGGCCGCGATCACGGATTTTTTCGACGGCTATCTCGCGCGCGCGTGGTCGCAGCAATCGGCGCTCGGGCAAATGCTCGACCCCATCGCCGACAAGCTGCTCGTCGCCGCGGTCCTGTTCATGCTGGTCGCCGACCGGACCATCTCGGGTCTCTCGATCGCGGCGGCGATCGTTATCCTGTGCCGCGAAATCTTGGTGTCTGGACTCCGCGAATTCCTGGCGGATTTGAAAGTCTCGATCCCGGTCAGCCGCGTTGCCAAATGGAAGACGACAGTGCAACTCATCGCGCTCGGCTTTCTGATCGCGGGACCGGCGGGCGACAAGGTGCTGCCGCGCAACACCGAAATCGGATATGTTTTGCTCTGGGTCGCGGCCTTGCTCACGCTCTATACGGGGTTCGATTATTTGCGGTCTGGAATTCGGCATCTCTTGGAGACGGACGCGTGAAGGCCGTCTATTTCGCTTGGGTGCGCGAGCGCATCGGCATGCCGCAGGAAAATTTGGATCCGCCGCCCGGCGTGGTGACCGCGGGCGACCTGATCGCTTGGCTGCGCGCGCGCGGCGAGGGCTACGAATACGCCTTTGAGAATAGCGCCACGATCCGCGTCGCGATCGACCGGGTCCATGTGAAACAGGATGCGGAAATTGCGGGTGCGCGCGAAATCGCCTTCTTTCCACCGATGACGGGCGGGTGATGACGGGTCCGCGCGCCACGATCCGCGTGCAGGCCGAGCCGTTCGATGCCGCGGCCGAGAGCGCCGCCTTGACGGCGGGGCGTCGGGATCTCGGCGCCGTCGTAACTTTCACGGGCCTGTGCCGCGACGAGGACGGCCGGCTCGCGGCCTTGGAAATCGAACATTATCCCGGGATGGCCGAGGCGGAGATCGCCCGAGTTGCCGCGCAGGCCGAAGCGCGCTGGCCGCTCGGCGGCCTCTGCATCATCCACCGCCACGGCCTGATCGCGCCGGGCGACCCGATCGTCCTGGTGGTGACCGCGAGCCGCCATCGCGCCGCGGCCTTCGAGGCCGCGTGTTTCCTCATGGATTATTTGAAGACCAGCGCTCCGTTCTGGAAGAAAGAACATTTCGCGGATGGGACGGCCGGCGATTGGGTCGCGGCCAAAGCCGCCGACGAGGCCGCGGCCGGGCGTTGGGACCGCGAGGGCTAATCCGCCTCGCGTTTCTCCGTCGCGAAATAGACCAAGGCGATCAGCGGAAAGATCAGGCCCGCGACACAGACGGCGGTCCAGCCGCCTAGCGTCAGCGCATAGCCGGAAATGAACGA
>JARLIW010000110.1 GCA_031291515.1 Beijerinckiaceae bacterium
ATCTTATCGGCGAAAATCTCGTCGCCATGATTATCGACGACGCCGCAGCGGTCGCCATCGCCATCAAACCCCAGACCCAGATCGGCGCCGCTCGCGCGCACGGCATCGGCCATCGCATGGAGCATCTGCAAATCTTCGGGATTGGGATTGTAGCGCGGGAAGGTGAAGTCGAGCTCCGTGTCGAGCGGTACGACGTCGCAGCCGAGCGCCTCGAGCATTTGCGGCGCGAAGGCGCCCGCGGTGCCATTGCCGCAGGCCGCCACCACTTTCAGCTTGCGCTTCAGCTTCGGCCGCGTGGTGAGATCGTCGAGATAGGTTTTGCGGAAATCCGCGACGAAGACATAGCCGCCGCCGTCCCGATATTTGTAGGTGCCGCCGAGTACGATATCGCGCAGGCGGCCCATCTCGTCCGGGCCGAAGGTCACGGGGCGTTCGACCCCCATTTTTACGCCCGTCCAGCCATTGTCGTTATGCGAGGCCGTGACCATCGCGACGGCGGGAATATCGAGCGCGAATTGCGCGAAATAAGCCATCGGCGACAAAGCGAGCCCGATGTCGTGGACCTTGATCCCGGCCGCCACGAGCCCCACGATCAGCGCATTCTTGATCGAGGCGGAATAGGAGCGGAAATCGTGGCCGGTCACCAACTCGGGCTTGACGCCCATCTCGCGAATGAGGGTGCCGAGGCCGAGCCCCAGCGCCTGCACCCCCATGAGATTGATCTCCTGCTCGAACAACCACCTCGCATCATATTCCCGGAACCCCGCCGCCTTGACCATGGGAGCGGACTCATAGGCGTAAGTATTTGGTTTCAAGAGCGGAACCGGCCGAGGAAACATCAGGGACGTCCTTAACGATGATCGCGTGCCTGGGCTGAGACGCGAGGGTAAAACGAGCCGGCATCAGCGAGACGCCCCGCCCCGAAACTGGAAACAGGCGAAACGCGCCCCGTCCGAGCCTTTGCGGCGCGGATTGCGGGCCATGGGTCTAACATGATTAAAGTCGGGCGATCCATGGGGTTCCGCATTTGCTCGATTTGCGGCCTTAGGGGTAACAAAGACCGAGAGTCTTGTGCCTTTGGATCAATTTCGGGAGCGGGCCACTGGAAAGCGTAGATTGTGTCGTCATCGGGGGCGGCGTTGTCGGGCTGGCAACCGCGCGGCGTCTCGCTCAGGCGGGCCTCGAAGTCATCGTGGCCGAGGCCGAGAAAGCGGTGGGCACGGGGATTAGCGCCCGCAATTCCGAGGTCATCCACGCCGGAATTTACTATCCGAAAAATAGCTTGAAAGCGGCGCTTTGTGTCGAGGGGCGGGAGCTCCTCTACAATTATTGCAAGGATCGGAATATCGCGGCGAAGGCCGTTGGCAAATTTATCGTTGCGGCGAATGCCGCGCAAGACGGTGAGCTTGCCGCGATCCGCCAGCGTGCCTTCGAAAACGGGGTGAAGCGCCTCGAATTATGGTCCGCGCGGCAAGTCGCGGACGTCGAGCCAGAAATTTATTGCCATTCCGCGCTTTTTTCGCCCGACACAGGCATCGTCGATAGCCATGCCTTCATGGTCTCGTTGGTGGGCGATCTCGAAGCCATGGGCGGGTGGATCGCGCTGGCGAGCCCCGTCGACGCAATCGTCGTGCGAGAGAACGGGTTCGAGGTGTCGGTCGGCGGCCAGGAGCCGATGACGATCGGGGCTCGGATCGTGGTCAACGCGGCCGGGCTTCACTCGGCAGCGGTCGGCGCCATGCTGGGCCACGGGATCGCGTCGAAATTCCCCAAAATTTCATATGCCAAAGGCAATTATTTCAGCCTTTCGGGTGTGGCGGCTCCGTTTCGGCATCTGATCTATCCGGTGCCTGTTCCCGGCGGCCTTGGAACCCACGCGACATTGGATTTGCAAGGGGCGGTTCGGTTCGGGCCCGATGTCGAATGGATCGAGCAATTGGATTACCGGGTCGATCCCGCTCGCGCGGATTCGTTCTATGCCGCGATCCGGGACTATTGGCCCGCGCTTCCCGACGGCGCCCTCGTTCCAGCCTATTCTGGCATCCGCCCGAAAATCGGGGGGCCGGGCGAAGCAGCGAAAGATTTTCTGATCGCGGCGCCGACCGAGACGGGTATCCCCGGCTATGTTCATTTGAGCGGGATCGAGAGCCCAGGATTGACCGCAAGCTTGGCAATTGCGGAACATGTCGCGAAGGGACTGGGTTTAACGGCGTTTGGATAGAGCGTGCCGCTTCTTTCTTGCTATCTGATTGAAAGAGCTCGCCTTTATCGGCGGCGCGGCGCGGTCGCGGGCTTCGCCCGCCGTGCCGCATCGAAGGCTTGCGCCGTTGCGCCCGTTTCGTTAGACGAGTGCTTTGCGGCCCGGTGGCGGCGGTTATTTGTGGTATTGATCGCGCGGCGTTGCTGGACGTAGCGGAACCCTATGTCGTTATTCCCATAGGCATTGACACGGAGGGGGCGACCCTCGTCAATCCTACCCGAATCCACGGGGGCGGGCGCCCCTGAATCGTGCATAGTCCGTCCGACTATGCCGGAACGCATGAAGAGCAGAGTGAAGATGTCCAGTCCTTATCTCGACATGGCATGCCGTGTCTGCGGAGACCATGCGGTCGAACTGTTTCTCGACCTGGGCGATCAGCCCCATTGTAACAGGTTGATCCCGCCCGCTCTCGCCGCCAAAGCCGAGCCCGTCTTTCCGTTGCGCGCGGGTTTTTGCCGGACATGCTCGCTCGTGCAGATCGATCATACGATCCCCAAGGAGAGCATGTTCTCCGAATATCCCTATGTCTCCGGCACCACGAAAACCTTGGTCGAGCATTTCCGGCAGACCGCCGCGCAGCTCGTGGAGACCTATGGATTGAAGCCGGGCCAACTCGTCGTCGATATCGGTTCGAACGATGGAACCTGGCTCAAACAATATGCGCCATTCGGCTTGGAGACGGTCGGAGTCGAGCCGGCATCGAATGTCGCCGCCTTGGCGACGGCCGCGGGCATTGATACGCGAAACCGGTTTTTCAATGAAGAAACGGCCGAGCTTATCCTGAACGAGAAAGGGCCTGCCGCGTTGATCACGGCGGCGGGGGTCTTCTTTCATCTCGAGGAGCTGCATAGCGTCGTGCGCGGCATCAAGACGCTTCTCGCGCCGGACGGTGTTTTTGTCGTTCAGGCGATTTATCTCGGCGGCATGGTGGCCAATACCGCCTTCGATCAGATCTATCACGAGCATTTGTGCTATTACACGCTGAAATCGCTCGAGGAATTGTTGTCGAGGCATGGCCTCGAATGTTTCGACGTTCGCGTCGTGCCGATCCATGGCGGCTCGCTCGAAGTTCATGCCGGGCACCCTGGGGCGCACCCGATTCAACCCAGCATCCCCGCGTTTCGCGCGCAAGAAGCGGCGGAAGGGCTCGATAAATTCGAGACCTATCAGGCTTTCGCGGCCAAGGTGCGCGAGCTGCAGGCCGCGCTTTTGGCTCTGCTCGAGGATTATGCGGCCAAGGGCAAGTCCGTCTACGCCTATGGCGCGCCGGCGAAAGGCGCGACGCTTTTGAATTCGTTCGGGATCGGACCGCGTCTGGTGCAGATCGCGGTGGAGAAAAGTCCGCTCAAATTCGGGTTTTTGATTCCGGGCGCCCGCATCCCGATCGTCGATGAATCCACGGTGCCGCCCCCGGCCGCGTACCTTCTTCTCGCCTGGAATTTCTTGGGCGAATTCTTGGAGAAGGAGCGTGCCTATCTCGAAGCCGGCGGCCAATTCATTCTCCCCGTGCCGGAACTCCGGGTTTTGACCGCGGCCGATCTCCCAGCGCGGCCGGCCGGCGCGTCCCATGGTTGAGGCCGTCGTTGTTTTTGGCGGAAGTGGCTTTGTCGGCCGAAATCTGATTTCGCGTCTCGCGGGCCGCGTGCCGCGAATTATCTCCGTCAGTCTGACCGGCGCGCCTGTCCCGGGCGCAACGGAATCTCACGCGATCGGCAGCCTCGCCGGTATCGCGGCGCTGCCGACGGAAACCATTGCCGTGAATGTCGCGGCGCATCGCTACGACGCGAAACGGTTCGATCGCGCGCAGTCCGAGATTCTTCTCGCCAACGCGCAATTGGTCGAAACTCTATATGCTTTCTGCCTCGACCGGGGCATCACCGAGGTTCGCGCGGCCTCGAGCGTGGCGGTGTATCCCGCCGGCCTCGATCTGCTGGACGATGCGGTTGACGTGGATCTCAATCGCCTGCCGAATCCGAACGAGACCTTCTACGGCTGGTCTAAACGCTGGGCCGAACTGCTGGCGCGGCTCTATGCGGAAAAATACGGGATCGCGACGCTCTCGTTCCGGATCAGCAACGTCTATGGTCCGCAGGATAGTACCGATATCGGCAATGCGCATGTGCTGCCCGCCTTCGTGATGCGCGCGTTGCAACCCGCGCCGGATTTCGAGATCAAGGGCAATCCTGATGTCGAGCGGGACTTCATCTACGTTTCCGACGTCTGCGAGGTTTTCGAGACCTCCTTCGCGCGGCGTGGCGAAACCGATGCCTTGAATCTCTGCACCGGCCAAACCACGAGTTTACGCGAACTCGCTCTGACGATTTTGCGCCTGACGGGCGAGGACCGACCCCTCGTCACGTCGGCCGCCGCGGTTCAAGGCGTGGCGGCGCGGCGGAGTCCGAACCTGCGCCTACGCGAGGTTTTTGGGAAAAATACGTTCGTCGGCCTCGAAGACGGCTTGCGACAGACCTTGGATTGGTATCGCCATGAGCTCACTCGCGCATGATCTTGTCGTCGGCGCCGACGGCTTTCTCGGCAAGAATTTCATCCGCATTCTCGGGGAGCGCGGCCGGATCGTAGCCGGGATCGGCCACGCGGCGGGCGATCTTTCGGATTGGACCCTTTGCGAGCAGGCTTTCAAGGCGGCGCCGAAGGTCGAGCGCATTTTCCATGTCGTCACGCGGCAGCGGACGGGGGCGGTCCAATACGGCATTCAAGGCGAGATGCTCGCGATCAACGCGCGAATCCATCTCAACGTGCTCGAGGCGTGGCGGCTGCATCAACCGCAAGCGAAATTGATTTCCACCGGCAGCTCCTGCGTCTATCCCGAGCGCGATACGCCGCTCGACGAGAGCGCCTACCAGACGGGGCCTTTGCATCCCTCGGTCACGGGCTACGGGCTTGCCAAGCAAGTGCTCGGGATCGGCGCGCGGGTCTATGCCGAACAATATGGCCTACGTCAGCTTCACTGCATTCTCGCGACTGTCTTTGGGCCGGAGGATCACAAGGAGCCGGACCGGAGCCATTTCCTCGGGGCGATGCTGGACCGCGCGGTCCGCGAAATGCGCGCGGGTCAAACGCGCTTTACCGTCTGGGGTGATCCCAATACGGTGCGCGAATTGCTCTATGTGGACGATCAGATCGATGCCATTCTCGCCGCGGACGGCGCGTTTGAAAACGAGCTGCTGAATTGCGCCGCCGCCGCGCCGGTCACCGTCGGCGAGGCCGCGCGCGCGATCACGCAGGCGATTGGATGGGATGCCGAAATTTATTCGCCGCCGGAAAGTTTCAGCGGCGCGGGATATAAGGTTTTGGACTCGTCGCGATTTCTCAATGCAACGGGATGGCGTCCCAAATTCGATCTCCTTGGCGGCATCCGGCGGCTCTACGAGCTCGAATATCTCGCGACGCCGGCGGACTGAAATTTCATCATTCGTTGTCTGGGAAAGTCACGCGCATGCCTTCTATCTTCGCCGGTCTGCGGAACTGGATGTTCGAGGAGGCGCTGCCGTTCTGGAGCACCGAGGGCGTGGATCGCGTCAATGGCGGCTACGTCGAACATTTCACGCTCGACGGCGAACCTTACACGCAAACCAAGCGGGTTTTCGTGGTTTGCCGCCAAATCTATGTCTTTGCCCACGCCTCGACGCTCGGC
>JARLIW010000111.1 GCA_031291515.1 Beijerinckiaceae bacterium
AGCGGATCGCGACGGCGGTTTCCAGCTCAACGGTCAGCGCGCGAAACGCTTCGCCCAGAAACGGCTTGACGACCGAAATGCAATCGAAGCCGAGCAGGCCCTCGTCGGCATCGTGCAGCAATTCGCGAAGCTCGGCCTTGGGATCGCGCGCGCGGGGTTTCGCCGAGCGATGCAGCGCGAGCACCAACAGCGAATGCTGCGCGACCGAGAGCGGCAGCGGCCAGGCGGAATGGCCGCCCCACCGATAGGTGCGCGCGAGGCCCAGAGCCAAATCCTCGTCGTCCCAGTCGAGCGGCGTGGGGTGGAGCAGATCGAGCCGCTTGCCCGAGGGGAGGCGGACCCAGGCGCGTGTTGCGGTCATGAAAGACGGAGTCTCCGCGCGGCGGCTGTCAGGCCAAGGCCGCGACGATGAGCGCGGCTTGCTCTTTGAGCACGGCCGGCGGCGCCATTTCGCCGGAATGGGGCCGCAACGCCACGCCCTCGAATCGCGGCAGCAGATGGAAGTGTAGATGGAAGACCTGTTGACCGCCCGCCGTCTCGTTGAACTGTTGAAGCGTCAGACCATCGGCCGCGAAGGCCTTGACGGCGGCCGCGCCGATTTTTTGCACCCGCGTGATCAGGCTCGACAGTGCTTCGGGCGGAATGTCGAGCAGGCCGCGCGCGGCAACCTTGGGGATGACCAAGGTATGTCCATCGCCGCGCGGCATGACGTCCATGAAGGCCAAGGCGACGTCGTCCTCGAAAACCTTGTGGCACGGAATCTCGCCGCGCAGGATCTTCGCGAAAATATTGTTGGAATCATAGGAAATGCTCATGTCGTCTCCATGCCCGAAGTGGAGCCCTTTTTGAAGGGGGCCATTTCGCCGTATTCTTCCAAAGCCTCGTCCACCGCGGCGCGTTCGCGCTCGAGATAATCCTCGATGGCGCGGGCGAAGCGCTTGTCGGGAATATCATGGGCGGAAAAAGTCGGCACGGCGCGATAACCGCGCGCGAGCTTATGCTCGCCTTGCGCGCCGGCCTCGACGCGGGCGAGGCCGCGACCGATCGCGAATTCGATCGCTTG
Organism: Beijerinckiaceae bacterium; assembly: GCA_031291515.1. Classification (GTDB taxonomy): domain Bacteria; phylum Pseudomonadota; class Alphaproteobacteria; order Rhizobiales; family Beijerinckiaceae; genus RH-AL1. The sequence goes on from JARLIW010000111.1 coordinate 1,064, forward strand.
ATAGTAACAGACTTCGAAATGCAGGAAGGGGTGGTCCTCGACGGCGCCCCAGTTGCGCCCATAGAGCGCGTCGTCGCCGATGAAGTTGATGGCGCCCGCGATATAGCGGCCCTCGCGCTTGGCCATGACGAGAAGAATGCGCTCCGCGAGCGTTTCGCCAATCTGCGTGAAAAATTCGCGGGTCAGATAGGGACGTCCCCATTTGCGCGAGCCGGTGTCGATGTAAAAGGCATAGAACGCGTCCCAATGCGCTGGCGTGATCGCATCGCCCGTCAACTGTTCCACGCTCATGCCGTCGCTCAGCGCATCGCGCCGTTCGCGCTTGATCATTTTGCGTTTGCGTGAAGCGAGCGTTGCGAGAAATGCGTCGAAATCGGCATAGCCCTCGTTGATAAAGTGAAATTGCTGGCCGGTCCGCTCGAGGAAGCCCGCGGCGCCCAGGGTCTCCCATTCGCCCTTGGGCGGGAAGGTGACATGGATCGAGGAGGCCTCGATCTTGGCGCGCCAAGCTCGCAGGCCCGCGATCAGCGTGTCTCGCGCCATCGGGTCGGCATCGGCGGCCACCAGCAGGCGCCGTCCGGTGACCGGCGTGAAGGGGACGCTGACTTGCAGCTTCGGATAATAATCGAGGCCCGCGCGTTCATAGGCCTCCGCCCAAGCGTGATCGAAGACATATTCGCCCATCGAATGCGCTTTGACATAGCAAGGCGCGGCCGCCATCAGGCGTCCGGCCTTGTTCTCGACGAGCACGTGGGTCGGCGTCCAGCCGGAACGGCCGCCAACCGATTTCGAGACTTCGAGCGCATGCAGAAACGCGTGGGTGATGAAGGGGTTGAAGCGCTCGCGTTGCGCGGGGTCTTCGATTTCGGCGCCAAGCGAAGCCGTGGGATTAGCGCAGGCATCCCATTGCGCGGGATCGATTTGCGCGAGCGACTGCGCAATACGGACCGAGAGGGATGACGGCATCAAACGCACCTTCCTGATCTCGGGAGCCTAACCGAGGGCGGGCATGTCACGCAATCGTCGAGAACGCCGCGGCGTGGACGGGAGAAGCCGGGCATGTCGCGAGAGAGCCTTCCGCGATGGGGGGCGATTTTTCGCGGAATCGACCCGAACGCGAGGCGCGTCGCAGACCGGTGCTCCTTGGCGACCGCGAGATCTCTACATCAAGTCGATCGCCGCGCCCTAGCGCGCCGGCACTTCCATCGACGAGATCACGTCTTCCAACGTATCGCCCGGTTTGCTTTCCGCGCCTGGCTTGTCGATGAAATTCACGGGAATTCCCGGTCGCACGAGATGGGCGAGCTCTTCGGCGTTCCAATTGGTCAGGCGCACGCAGCCATGCGAATGCGTCTTGTCGATCTTGGTGGGGTCCGGCGTGCCATGGATGCCGAACGTCGGCTTGGTGAGCGCGATGAACACGCTGCCCACGGGATTGTTGGGGCCGGCGGGGAGCGTCAGGCGCTGTGTGTTCGAGCCCTGCTGGAAGTTCTTCTTGGGGTCGTAGGTATAGGTGGGATGCCAGGCGACGGCGCGCACGGCATAGGAGCCGGACGGGGAGGGGAGTTCCTCGCTGCCGATCGTCGCGGGATAGGCCGTGACGAGATTGTCCTGGGCGTCGTAGGCCTGCACCTGTCCCTTGGCTTTATCGACATCGATACGCGCGATTTGCGAGACGAGCGGCAGGCTCGAAACCTCGGCGACGATGATTGTCGTCCCGGCAACGCCGAGGTCGGCGTCGGGATTCAGCGCCTGGAGAAAACGCTTGTCCATATGAAAACGTTCGCCGAGCATTTCGGCGGCATTATGGTAGCCGGATTCCGGCAGTTTGGCCAAGAGGGCGTAATCGGCGGGAAGGTCGGGATAGAAGGGGTGGGCGGCATCCTCGGGCGTGATGACGTAAGTGCCCAGAACCGGTCCGGCCGTGTCGCCGCCGAGCGCGTCCCAGACCGCTTGACTGAGCTTGCCGTCCACCGGCAGCCCGTGCGTCGTCTCGAAGACGCCGATCGCCTTGGTGAAATTGCTGCCGTAGCGGCCATCGATGACGCCGGGCGGGGCATGGGCGCGATCCAGTAAAATCTCCGCCTTGAGGATGACGGGATCGACGGCTTTCGACTGCGTCGCGACGGGGCTGAAGCGGACAGAAGCCATTCCTTCCGGGGTCAGCGCGACCTTGCTCGACGACGCCGGCGCGCGCGAGGGCGAGGCGGAGGCGAGCGGCGGGTCCTGAGCCTCATGCTCGAGGAGATCGGCAATGGCGGCCGGCGAGAAGACGCGGATCGCGGGCGCGGTGGCCGGTTTGGCGTCCGGCTTGGCTTCCGGTTCGGCCAGGGCATCGGCGATCGGGTCGGCCTCCGGTGCGGGGCGCAGTGTCTGCGCCGTCACCCCGCGCGCCAGCACGAGCGCGGCGGCCAAAGCGAGGGTCGCCGGAAGAATACGAGCCAATTTAAACCTCCAAGCTCCGGAACACGTGAGCTGCCAAGCCCAAGACTCATCGTCGCAATGGATTGCGTCTTTGCCTGGGCGAAATGGTAGGGGCTAGTGGTAAATGTTTTGGTGCAAGGCGCGGCTTGTCCGACGCTCGGGTCCAGGGTGGCGCGAGCGCACCGACGCCGACTTTCGCCAAGGCGAATGACGAGCGGGTGGCCGCGCTCGTCGCAAACCGGCGCCTTTACCGGGGATGTCCGATATGTCATTTGAATTTCACAAAATTGATAGACTGTACCTTCATGAGCGTGTTCCTGGCAAAACTTTTGGACGAAGGCGAGGGCGTGGACGGCGCGGTCGCGTCGGTCATCGCCGCGGGCCGCTGCGCCTCTGCCCGCAATTGGGTCCCCGCGACATCGGGTAACTTCTCCGTTCGGAGCGGCCGGGATCAAATCGCGATCACCCGAAGCGGCGTCGATAAAGGCGCGCTCTCGCCCAGCGACATATTGATCCAGCCTCTCGATCAGCCGTTGTTGCCGGGGTCGTCCGCCGAAGCGTCGCTTCACGTCCGCCTCTATCAGGACAACCCGGATATCGGGGCGATTTTCCATGTTCATAGCCTTTACGCCACGGTGATCGCGCGCGCTCATGCCGGCGACGGCGTGGTCACGCTCACGGGTTGGGAGCTGCAAAAGGCCCTGATTGGCCTGACCAGTCACGAGACGATCGTGGAAGTGCCGGTGTTCGACAACGATCAAGATACGGCCGCGCTCGCGATCCGCGTGGCCAAGCGATTGGCCACGCCGGCCGCGCCTGGACATCGCCGCGCGCCCGGTTATCTCTTGGCCGGGCATGGACTGTATGCCTGGGGAAGCGGCCCGCGGGAAGCCGCGCGGCACCTCGAAGCGCTCGAAGTGCTTTTTCAACAAACGATTGTCGCGAGAACGTATCAGCCATGACTCAGCTCATCGTCTATTCCGCGATCAATCCCGCGGATATCCTCCTCGACACCCAGGATTTCGACACGATCGCGCGGGAAGTCGCGGCCGCCGGCGCGCGGATCGAACGCTGGACCGCCGCGCAACCGCTGACGCCCGAAGCCACGTCCGAGGAAATCCTGGCCGCCTATCGGCCGGAGATCGACCGGCTCAGGACGGAGCGGGGCTATGCCGCCGCCGACGTCATCCACCTACGCCCCGGCAATCCGAACTGGCCGCAATTGCGCCAAAAATTCCTCTCCGAACATATCCACGACGAGGACGAGGTCCGCTTTTTCGTCGCGGGCAGCGGCGCTTTCTACCTGCATATCGGCGACAAGGTTTATCAGGTCGTCGGCACGGACGGCGATCTCCTTTCGGTGCCGAAGGGAACCAAACATTGGTTCGATGGCGGCCCGCGGGCTAATTTCACGGTGATCCGGCTGTTTACCGAGGAGACCGGATGGGTCGCGCATTTCACCGGCGATGCGATTTCCGGCACGGTCCCGACCTACGAAGCGGCCTGAAGCTGGATCGCGCGAATGCCTGAAACGCAACGCTTCGCGGCCAAGGCCGTGCTTCTCGATATCGAGGGCACGATAAGTCCCGTCGCCTTCGTGCGCGACGTGCTTTTCGCCTATTCGCGGGACCATCTCGTGGATTTCGTCGCGGCTCATCGCGCTATACCGGCCGTCGCGGTCATTTTGAGCGAAGCCACCGCGCTCGCGAATGGCGGAGACCCTGTCGCCGCCCTGCTGGGTTGGCAGGACCGCGACGAAAAAATTCCGCCGCTCAAGAAACTTCAAGGCCTGATCTGGGAGAGCGGATATAGGTCGGGCGCTTTTCGCGGCGCTTTGTTCCCCGATGCGCTGTCCGCGCTGAACCGCTGGAAGGCCGCGGGCCTGCCGCTTTACATCTATTCGTCGGGCTCGCGGCAGGCGCAAAATCTATTTTTTGGCTATAACGAGGCCGGCGATCTCAGGCCATTATTTTCCGGGTATTACGACACGGAGATTGGCGCCAAGACCGATCCGGAAGCTTATACGCGGATTGCCCGCGAGATCGGCATTTTGCCCCACGACATTCTCTTCCTATCCGACAATCCCCGTGAGCTGGAAGCCGCGCAAGCGGCAAGTCTGCACATCGCGCAGGTGATCAAGGACGGCACGCATTGGGACAATCGCTATCTCCGCATTACCGATTTTTCTGGCGTCGATATCGCGGTGCGTCCAACGGTTGTGGATTAGACTAGGGAGACGAGGCTGATCGGGCTGCTGAACGGTTCCGCTTCCAAAAGGGGATCGACGCTGTCCTCGATTCCGGGCTCGCTTCCGCGACCCGGAATGACAGCGTGGCCTTTAGCGAAAAATTCGTCAGTCTGTAAAACTGAAAAGGTCCTTAGGCCTGCGCGGCGAATTCGTCCGCGCGGAACTGGCGGGCCATGCCGTCGAGCACGGCATTGATCATGCCGGATTCGTCGGGGCCGAAAAAGGCGCCGGCGACGTCGACATATTCCTTGATGATGACCCGCGCCGGAACGTCCTTGCGTTTTTTCAGCTCGTAGGCGCCGCCGCGCAGGGTGGCCCGCATGACGGAATCGACGCGGGCCAGCGGCCAGCCGTCGATCAACGTCGCATCAATGGCGCGGTCGAGCGGGCCTTGATCGGCCAGGACACCGGACAGGATGTCGCGAAAAAAGGCGAGTTCGGCGTTGTTATATTGGTCGCCCTCGATTTCGTGGCCGATCCAGAACGTCTCGAACTCTTCGAAAATATCGGGCAGCGTCTTGCCCGTGACATCCATCTGGTAGAGCGCCTGCACAGCGGCAAGCCGCGCGGCGGATCGTTCGATCGCGCGGGCCATCGTTAATCCTTCTCGTGTTTGATACGGTACAGCGCCAGCGCCGCGCGCGCGGCATCTCCGCCCTTGTCGCCTTGCGCGGGATCGGCCCGCGCAATCGCTTGTTGTTCGTTTTCGACGGTCAAAATGCCGTTACCGAAGCAAAGCCGGTGGGCGACCGCCAAGGCCGTTACGGCGCGCGCGCTTTCGAGCGAGACGATCTCGAAATGAAACGTCTCGCCGCGAATGATGCAGCCAAGCACGATATAGCCGTCGTAAGGCACGCCGCCGCGGTCGAGATGCATCGCAAGCGCGATCGGGATTTCGAGCGCGCCAGGCACGGTCACCGTCTCGACATGGACGCCCGCGGCCGTGAAGGCCCGTACCGCGCCTTGGTGCAGCATGGCGCCGATATCCTCGTAAAACCGCGCTTCCACGATCAGAAAGCGTCCGCCTTCCGGAATGGTCACGTTGGACGAGGGGACGATCGAGTTGCGTTGCGCCATGGGCTTTGCCGGTATCTTCGGGGCGAGGAGTGCATTCGACTAACGTGCTAGCCCGGTGCATGCAAGCGGCGTCGAGACGGTGGGGGTGTTGCGAGTCCGCCGCGGCCCGTTCCGAACGTCTTGACAAAGTCGACGAAGGCCCGCAACGGGACGGGTAACAGACGCCGGCCGGGATAGTAGAGAAACGGCCCTGAAAACGGCTGCCACCAGGGTTCGAGCACGGGTTCGAGAGCGCCGCTGTCGAGGTGCGGGCGCAACCAGTCTTCGAACAGATGAACGATGCCGGTCCCGGCGATCGCCGCGTCGACCGCGAGATCCGTGGCCGCGCCGATGCGCACGAGCAACGGGCCGGCGGGGTCGACGCGCACGACCTCGCCGTCGCGTTCGAACTCCCAGGGCGCCATCTTCGTGCCGCTCGCGAACTGGCCGCGCAGGCAGGCATGGGCGAGGAGGTCGCGCGGATGCTCGGGCCGGCCACGCTGGTTTAAATAGCCGGGCGCGGCGGCGGTCGCGAAGCGCTGTGTGCGGGGGCCGATCGGCACGGCGATCATGTCCTGTTCGAGCTGGTCGTCGTAGCGGATGCCCGCATCGCAGCCCGCGGCAAGCACATCGACGAAACCATCCTCGGCGATCACTTCGAGTTTGATGTCGGGAAAAGCGGCAAGGAAGGGCGGCACGATCGCGGGCAGCACCAGTCGCGCCGCGCTGACCGGCACGTTGAGGCGCAACGTGCCGGCCGGGCGTTCGCGGTAATGGTTCACCACGTCGAGCGCCGCTTCGACCTCGGCGAGCGCTGGGCCAAGCCTCTCGAGCAGACGCGCGCCCGCTTCGGTCGGGACCACGCTGCGCGTCGTGCGATGCAAGAGTCTGACGCCGAGTTCGCCCTCGAGCCGGCGCACCGCTTCGCTGAGCCCCGATGCGCTGCCGCCGCTGGTCCGCGCGCCGCCGCGGAAGCTCCTGGCGCGCGCCACCGCGAGGAAGGCGTTCAGATCCGCGACATTCGCCGTCATTGTTCGCTTCTCCGCACAGCCCGTGCGGATTTTATCGGATTATGGGACGAACGCGCAACGCATAAATGAGGGCGATCTCAAGGGAGTCCGCTTATGCGCACCATCGAAACGTCCAGTACGTTCAACCTCGGCCATCGCGCCGTGAACCCGTTCGGCTATGGCGCGATGCAACTCGCGGGGCCCGGCGTGTTTGGCCCGCCCAAGGATCGTGACGCGGCTTTGGCGGTGCTCCGCGAAGCCGTCGCGACCGGCGTCAATCACATCGATACCAGCGATTTCTACGGCCCGCACGTCACCAACCGATTGATCCGCGAGGCGCTCGCGCCCTATCCCGACGATCTCGTGATCGTCACCAAAGTCGGGGCGCGGCGCGGCGAAGATGGTTCGTGGAATCCGGCGTTCTCCGCTGACGAGCTGACACGGGCGGTTCACGACAACCTTCGCAATTTGGGTCTCGATGCGCTCGACGTGGTCAACCTGCGCTGCATGTTCTCGGTGCATGGCCCCGCCGAGGGCTCGATCGAGGCGCCGCTCGCGGTTTTGGCCGAACTGCAGCGGCAGGGCTTGGTGCGCCACATCGGACTCAGCAATGTCACGCCCACGCAGATCGCGGAAGGACGACGGATCTGCGAGATCGTCTGCGTGCAGAATTACTATAACCTCGCGCATCGCGCCGACGATGCCTTGATTGACGAGCTTGCCGGTGACGGCATCGCTTATGTGCCGTTTTTTCCGCTCGGCGGCTTCACCCCGTTGCAGTCGTCGACGCTGTCGGATGTCGCCGCGCGCGTCGGCGCCACGCCGATGCAGGTCGCGCTGGCTTGGCTGCTTCGTCGCGCCCCAAACATTCTCCTGATCCCCGGCACCGCATCCGTCGCGCATTTGCGCGAGAACCGCGCGGCGGTCGAGCTCGATCTGCCGCCGGATGCGATCATCGCGCTTGACGGGATCTGGACAAGTACAGCGGCGGCTTGAGGTCGGCGTCGCCGATCAATTTGCGATCGGTTCGAACTGGTCGGCGTGGGTGATTTCCGCGTCGCGATGCCAGGAGAAAACCGGTTTCTGGCCCCGGCTATATTGCCGGGGCGAACAGCCCATGATCCGTTTGAATGCCGTGCTGAAGGCGCTTTCCGATTCATAGCCGAGCGACAAGGCGATGGCGGATATGGGATCGTTGGAGTTGGTCAGCTTGTCGCCGGCCAACAGCATCCGCCAGCCGGTCAGATAGTCC
>JARLIW010000018.1 GCA_031291515.1 Beijerinckiaceae bacterium
GTGATGCCGGAATAGAAATCGATATTCGGGTACAGCTTCTTGGAGATGAAATATTCGTCGCTCAAGGCGATGCGCTCGAGTTCGATCGCGACGTCGAGCAGCGGATCGTCCTTGATTCCGACCTCGGTCAGAACCTCATGACAGGTCTTCTGCATGATCTTGGCGCGCGGATCGTAGTTCTTATAGACGCGATGTCCGAAGCCCATCAGCCGGAACGGATCGTCCTTGTCCTTCGCGCGGGCGATGAATTTCGGAATATTGTCGACCGTGCCGATTTCCGCGAGCATTTTGAGCGCGGCTTCGTTGGCGCCGCCATGCGCGGGCCCCCAGAGACAGGCGACGCCAGCGGCGATACAGGCGAAGGGATTGGCGCCCGAGGAGCCCGCCAGGCGCACGGTCGAGGTCGAGGCATTCTGTTCGTGGTCGGCGTGGAGAATGAAGATGCGGTCCAGCGCGCGCGCCAAGACCGGGTTGACCTTGTATTCCTCGCACGGCACCGCGAAGCACATTTTGAGAAAATTCGAGGGGTAGTCGAGGCTGTTGTCGGGATATACGAAGGGCTGGCCGATCGTATATTTATACGCCATCGCGGCGAGCGTCGGCAGTTTCGCGATCAACCGCATCGAGGCGACCATTCGCACCTGCGGATCGGCGATATTCGTGACGTCATGGTAAAAGGCCGACAACGCGCCGACCGAGCCAACCATCACCGCCATCGGATGCGCGTCGCGGCGGAACCCTTGGAAGAAGCGGGTCATTTGCTCGTGCACCATCGTATGGTGCCGGATGCGACGATCGAAATCGGCCGCTTGCTCCGCCGTGGGCAGCTCGCCGTAAAGCAAGAGATAGCTCGTCTCGAGGAAGGAGCCATGCTCGGCCAACTGGTCGATCGGATAGCCACGATGTAGCAAGACGCCTTCATCGCCGTCGATATAGGTGATCTCGGATTCGCAGCTGGCCGTCGAGGTGAAGCCGGGATCGTAAGTGAACATTCCCGTCTGGGCATAAAGCTTGGCAATGTCGATGACCGAAGGGCCGATTGACCCGTCCTTCACAGGCATGTTGACCGATTGGCTACCGATGGTAAAAGAGCCGGTCTTGTAGGTCATGAACGTGCCTTCTCATGGGGTTACATTAGAGGGCGCTCTCACGCGGGAAAGAATTGAATTTTCCGGGACGTGTGGTGCGTTGCAGCACGATTAACCTATCGTTCGGAGGGGTACAAGCACCGGCTCGCTTTGTATGACCTCATCAAGGCAGATTTTTTTATGAACGTGTATATTTTTTTCGTGACAGCCAGATTTACGTGACAGCGAGATTCAAATGCGAACCGCGGCGTCCGGTTCCCGACGCCGCGCGCTTCTCAGGCCTGGTCGCGCAGTCTGCCTAAGCTTTCTTCACGTCCCAGGACTTCGAAAACATCGAAAATGCCAGGCGAGACCGCTCGCCCCGTCAGCGCCGCGCGCAAGGGCTGCGCGACGTGGCCCAGCTTTGTTTTCGTCTCCGCGACATAGAGGCGGACAGCGTCCTCGATCGCAGGCGCCGTCCATTCCGGGAGAGCCGCGAAGCGGGGCAGCAGCGCTTCGAGGTGGGGACGGCCGCCGTCCTTTAGGATCGTCGCGGCCTTGTCGTCCATGGGGAGAGGCCTTGTCGCGAACAGAAAGCCGGCGCCGTCCAGGAGTTCCACCAGCGTCTTGGCGCGCTCTTTCAGGCCGGGCATCGCGGCGAGAAGCTTGGCCCGCAAGGCATCGTCGAATTTCAGTCCATTGGCGTTGGGTAGATAGGGCAGGGCCGCTTCCAAGGCGTCGAGCAGGTCTTGATCGCCCGAGGCCCTGATGTAATGGCCGTTGATGTTTTCGAGCTTCGCAAAGTCGAATCGCGCGGCCGAGCGCCCGATCCCGCCGAGATCGAAGGCCTCGATCATTTCCGGCAGCGCGAAATACTCACGGTCGCCCTGCGACCAGCCGAGCCGGAGAAGATAGTTGCGCACCGCTTGCGGCAAATACCCCATGGCGCGATAGGCATCGACGCCGAGCGCGCCATGCCGCTTCGAGAGCTTGGCGCCGTCGGGGCCATGAATCAGCGGAATATGGGCCATCGTCGGCACCGGCCATCCCAGGGCTTGGTAAATCTGCGTTTGGCGCGCGGCATTGGTGAGATGATCGTCGCCCCGAATGATTTGGGTGACGCCCATGTCGTGGTCGTCGACGACGACGGCCAACATATAGGTCGGCGTGCCGTCCGAGCGCAGCAGCACGAGATCATCGAGATCCTTGTTGGCCCAGGTGACCCGGCCCTGCACCTTGTCCTCGATCACCGTCTCGCCTTCGACGGGTGCCTTGAGCCGAATCACCGGCGCGACGCCCTCGGGCGCCTCGGCGGGGTTGCGGTCGCGCCAACGGCCGTCATAGCGCGGCGTGCGCTTTTCCGCCCGCGCTTGCTCGCGCATCGTCTCGAGCTCGGCCGGCGTCGCGTAGCAGCGATAGGCCTTGTCGTTGGCGATCAGGCTCTCCGCGACTTCGCGGTGGCGCTCGGCCCGCTGGAATTGATAAACCGTCGGGCCGTCCCATTCCAAGCCGATCCAGGTCAGGCTGTCGATGATCGCGGCAATGGCTTCGGGCGTCGAGCGCTCGCGGTCGGTATCCTCGATCCGCAGCAGCATCTTGCCGCCGAAATGGCGGGCATAGAGCCAATTGAACAGCGCGGTCCGCGCGCCGCCAATGTGCAGGAACCCGGTGGGCGAGGGGGCGAAACGCGTAACGACGTCCGCAGTCATGAGGCACAGATCCTATCGAATGGGTGAGGCGGCGATTCCCGTAAAAATCCATGGCCGCGTCTTTCGTCGTGTAGCATGGTTCGTCTCAAAGAGAAGAGGCGCAAGCAACTCTCGTTGGCCTCTGGGGAAAGGTTGGCATGAGCGACACGGCGGGCCAGTCCGTGACCGGTGGCGTGCTGGCGGGCAGGGCCTCCGCGGCAAGCGGCGGACTGTCCGGACGTTGGCGCGCCGTGTTTGGCTTGCTGCGGGACCGCTTTGCCCAGGCGTTCGAGACCGAGGTCGAGCATCGCCGCCTGTTTCTCTGGTTTCCCGTGGCTCTCGGCGCGGGCGATGTTTTCTATTTCGTCGCGGACCGCGAGCCGCCGCTTTGGCTGTGCGCCGGCCTTTGCCTCGGCTTTGCCGCGCTCGCCTATGTCGCGCGGGCGCATCGCAAGGCGTTTTGCCTGTTCGTGGCGGTCGCGGCCTGCGCCGGGGGCATGGTCTCGGCGGGCTGGCGCTCGGCGCGCGTCGCGGCGCCCGTCCTCGACCGTATCCGCATTGTCGATGTCGAAGGCTATGTCGAGGAAATGGATTTTCGTCGCGAAGGCGCGCGGTTCATCTTGCGCGTCGCGGCCGCCGATGGGCTCGATCCCGAAAAGACGCCGTACCGCATCAGGCTCACCACGCGCCGCGCGCCGCCTTTCGAGGCCGGCACCTACGTCCAGATGAAAGCGCGCCTGCTTCCGCCCTCGCGCGCGGCGCAACCGGGCGGCTATGATTTTGCGCGCGATGCCTGGTTCGCGCGGATCGGGGCGGTCGGCAACGTGCTGGGGCAAATCGAGCTCGCGCAAGCGCCGGACCCGCCGGATTGGATGCTGTCCGTCGCCATGGCGATCGATCGCGCGCGCAACGCCTTGGCGCGTCGCGTCGATACGATCATCGGCGGCGACACGGGCGCGATCGCCGCCGCCATGGTGACGGGGAAACGCGATCTTCTCTCGGACGATGCGAAAAATCTGATCCGCGAGGCCGGGATTTTTCATGTCATCACGATTTCGGGCGTGCAGATGACGCTGGTCGCCGGGATTTTCTTCGTCGGCTTGCGGCGTCTTCTCGCCTTGAGCCGAACGCTCGCCTTGCGCTACCCGATCAAGAAATGGGCGGCGGCCGCGGCGATCGTGGCGGCCGTGGTCTATGACATCGCGACGGGGTCGCGGATCGGCACCGAGCGCGCCTTGTTCATGACGGTCATCATGCTCGGCGCGGTGCTGATGGACCGGCACGCGCTATCGATGCGCAACCTCGCGCTTGCCGCGCTCTTGGTGCTTCTGTTCGAGCCGGAAGCACTGCTGGGGGCGAGTTTCCAGCTTTCCTTCGCCGCCGTCGGCGCCTTGGTCGCGGTCTATGAGGCCCGCGCCGCCGCGTTCGAGGGCGCGCCAGCGGACCGGGTCGTGCCCGAGAGCAAACGCGGCGGCTGGTTTGGACATTTGCTCGGCGCGCATTTTGGACCGGGCAAGGGGCCAGGCCCCGTCCTGTTCGCGACCTTTTGCGCGACCAGCGCCACGGCTTCGTTCATGGCCTATGATTTTCACGAGATGAACCCCTATGTGCTCGTCGGCAATCCACTCACCTTGGTCATCATCGAAGTCTTCGCCGTGCCCGGCGCGCTGCTGGGGGCGTTGCTCTATCCATTCGGCCTCGATGCCTTCGTCTGGCACTACGTCGGCGCCGGCATTTCGATCATCATGGCCGCGGCGCGGCTCGTCGGCTCGTTGCCCGGCGCGAGCCTGCATCTGCCTGCGTTCGCGCCGTGGTCGCTGGCATTCCTGACGCTCGCGGTCCTATCGGTGGTGCTGTGGCGCAGCGCGCTGCTGCGCGCGACCGCCATTCCGTTCGCCTTGGCCGGGCTGGCGGGCGCGGCGGCGGGCATGCCGTTCGACATCGCGGTGGCTCCGTTGGGGGACGCGGCGGCCGTGCGGCTCGCGGATGGGCGGCTTGCCGTCTTGGGTCAGCGCCCCAGCGCCTTCGCGGCGGAGCAATGGCTGCGCGCGGATGCCGACGGCCGCGCCGTCAAAACCGCGATCCAACAGGCCTCGTGCGACAAGACCGGATGCGCCGGAATTTTGGCGGATGGCCGCGCGGTCGCTCTCGTCTTGGAAAAGCCCGCCTTTGCCGAGGATTGCCTGCGGGCGGCGGTTTTGATCACGCCGCTGTTTGCGCCGCGCGGTTGCGCGGCGGGCGTCATCATCGATCGCGAGACGTTGCGCCGGACGGGCGCGGTGACGCTGCGGGCCAGGGACGGCGGCTTCGAGATCCGCACCGCGCGCGCCGAGGGTGAGGACCGCCCGTGGTCGCCCGCGCCGCCGGCGCGCTGGGGCGCGGCGGCGAAAGACGATCCCGGCGTCGGCGACGACGTCAGTAGCGCCGAATGAGGCTGACCAGCTTGCCCTGAATCTGCACGCGGTCGGGCCCGAAGATGCGGGTCTCGTAAGCGGGATTGGCGGCTTCGAGCGCGATCGAGGCGCCGCGCTTGCGCAGCCGTTTCAAGGTCGCTTCCTCGTCGTCGATCAGGGCCACGACGATGTCGCCGGTCTCGGCCGTATCCTGGCGGCGAATGACGACCGTGTCGGCATCGAAAATGCCGGCCTCGATCATCGAATCCCCGCGCACTTCCAAGGCATAATGTTCGCCCGCCGACAGCATGTCCGGCGGCAGCGCGATGGTGTGGCTCCGGGTCTGCAGCGCGGCGATTGGCGTGCCCGCGGCGATTCGGCCCATGACCGGAATGGAAACGAAGGCGCGGCCGTCGTCCTCTTGCGCCTGCTGCGCGATGGGACGGACGCGGCCAAGCGTCCCCTCGATCACGCTGGGTTCGAAACGTTGCTTGCGGGTCTGCCCGGCGGGCGTCGAGGACTCCGGCAAGCGCAGCACTTCGAGCGCGCGCGCGCGATTTGGAAGGCGGCGGATGAAGCCACGCTCCTCCAAGGCGATGATGAGCCGGTGAATGCCCGACTTCGAGCGCAGATCGAGCGCATCCTTCATCTCGTCGAAAGAAGGCGGAACCCCGGATTCCTTCAGGCGTTCGTTGATGAAGCGTAGCAATTCGATCTGTTTCTTCGTCAACATCAGTATCGCTCTCGCTTGTAAAGGAGGGGTGAACCCCGCCCCGAATCCATTTACAACTTCTATACACTCGATCATGAGTTTAAACAAAGAGTGAACATAGCCTATTTGTTCGTTTTGTGTTCCTTCGAGCAAAACAACAGGAAAGATCGTCCGATGCGGCAGGCGAGTGCGAGGCTCGAGGTGGCGACCAAAGGCAAGGGCCTCATCGATATCAGCCGCGAGGTTCATGCCTTCGTGGCGCGCGAGCGGATTGGGCAGGGCTTGCTGACGGTGTTTTGCCGCCATACCTCCGCCTCCCTGCTGATTCAGGAAAACGCCGATCCCGACGTGCAAGAGGATCTCAAGCACTTCCTCGAAACGATCGCGCCGGAGGGGGCGGGCTACGTCCATGATACCGAGGGCGCGGACGATATGCCGGCGCATATTCGCGCCGCGCTGACTCAGACGAGTCTTTCCATCCCGATCGAATCGTCGCGCCTGGTCCTGGGGACATGGCAGGGGATTTATCTGTGCGAGCACCGCAGCGCGCCGCATAAGAGGACGATCGCGCTGCATGTCATGGGGGAGTGACCGCCCTTTGGGGATAAAGGGCGGTTGGCTACCAGCCCTGCTCGAACCGTAATATCCTGCAGGCGTCGCCCGCCGCCGCCGCCGCCGCGTTGCGCGGTCGGATCAGCAGGCATTGCGATTGCGCGAGAATCCGCAACATCGAGGAATCTTGCTGGGCGTCGGGGACAACGACCGGCGTGCCGTCGTCGCGCAGCGTGAGCCCCGCGCGCATATAATCCGCGCGCTCGCCGTTGGCTTTGACGGCGCTGCCCAGAATTGCCGGCTCGCTGTGATCGAGGCCGGCTTTAGGGTCGCCGGCCAAGGCCCGGATCAGCGGAATCAGAAACAGCACGCCACAGACGATGGACGAGACGGGATTGCCGGGCAGGCCGAGCACCGACATCGACCCCCGCCCCGAATGCGGACCGAGCCGTCCGTGGATCAACGGTTTGCCGGGCCGCATCGCGATGCGCCAAAAGCCGAGCTGCATGCCCTGTTTTTCGAGCGCGGGCTTGACGAGATCGTAATCGCCCACCGAAGCGCCGCCCAACGTCACCAGAATATCGGCCTTGGCGTCGCGCGCGGCCCCGATCGCGGCCTCGATGGCGCTCGCTTCGTCGCGCACGATGCCGAGATCGAGCGCCACGCCGCCAGCGGCCTGGACATAGGCCGCGATGGCGAAGGAATTGGAGGCGACGATCTGGTCCGGTCCCACGGGATCGCCCGGCGCCACCAATTCGTCGCCCGTGGCGAGGATGGCGACGAGCGGCTGCCGCGTCACGTGCAGCTTGGGATGGTTCATCGCGGCGGCGAGCGCCAATTCGGCCGCGCCCAGGCGACGGCCGGCGTTCAACAGCGTTTCGCCCTTGGAAAAGTCGAGACCGGCGCGGCGAATGTGGCGGCCCAATTGCGGCGGCTCGCTGGCGCGGATCTTGTCGCCCTCGGCCACGGCGCATTCCTGGATCAAAATCGTATCGGCGCCGTTCGGCACCGGCGCGCCGGTAAAGATGCGGACGGTTTCGCCCGGTCCGAGATGCCCCGCGTAGCCAGAGCCCGCCGCGCTTTTGCCCACCAATTTGAGCGGCACCGAGAGATCGCGAACATCCCCGGCGCGCAGGGCATAGCCATCCATGGCCGACATATCGGCGGGCGGCTGGGTCAACAGCGCATGGAGATCGCGCGCCAGCGTTCGTCCGCGGGCTTGATGCAGCGGCACGACTTCCGTCTCGAGCGGCACGATCCCTTCGAGAACACGGGCGAGCGCTTCGGCAACCGTCAGGTAATCGCTCATGCCGCGCTCCAATCGCCTGATTTGCCGCCGGTTTTTTCGAGCAACGCAATCCCCTCGATGCGCATGCCGCGATCGGCGGCCTTCAACATGTCGTAAAGTGTCAGACAGGCGACGGAGACGGCGGTCAAGGCCTCCATCTCGACGCCGGTCGGGCCGGTGACCTTGGCGAGCGCGCGAACGGTAAAGCCCGGCAGCGCCGCATCCGCTTCGATCTCGACCGCGACCTTGGACAGCGCCAGCGGATGGCACAGCGGGATCAGATCGGATGTCCGTTTCGCCGCCATGATCCCGGCAATGCGCGCGGTAGCGACGACATCGCCCTTCTTGGCCATGCCGGACAGCGCGAGTTCGAGGGTCGCGGCTTGCATGACAATCCGCCCTTGCGCGATGGCCACGCGTTCCGTCGTCGCCTTGGCCGAGACATCGACCATATGCGCCGCCCCGCTGGCATCGAGATGGGTGAGCTTGGTCATGACGACGCTGGTTTCCTGGGGACGGGGAGAATCATTTAAGCAGACCTGAGTCAGAAGCGTCGCATTTTCAAGTAGCCCTCATCCCGAGGAGCGAGCCGAAGGCGGAGCGTCTCGAAGGACGAGGCGGTCCCTCGATTTCGGGTCCGTAGGAATCCTTTTGGGGGAGCGTTTGCGGCGCTCCGGCCTCGCGAGCCCCTCGCCCTTCGAGACGGCTCGCTGACGCGGCCTCCTCAGGGTGAGGGGTGTTGTGTTTGCGGTCCTATTTCGTTTCCGTCATGGATCGCTTCGGTTAATCGCTACCATCCAGCAAAGCGCGCGTCGCCGTCGTCACGTCGTCTTGCCGCATCAAGCTTTCCCCGACGAGAAAGGTTTCGATGCCGCAGCGGCGCAGGCGCAGGCAATCCGCATGGGTGAAGATCCCGCTTTCCGCGACCAGGACCCGATCCTTGGGCACCAATTCCGACAGACGTTCGCTGACGCTCAGTGAAACCTCGAAGGTCCGCAGATTGCGGTTGTTGATGCCGAGCAGGGGCGTGTCGAGCTTGAGGGCACGCTGCAACTCGTCCGCGTCGTGGACTTCCACGAGCACATCCATGCCGAAGCGTTGCGCGTCCCGAAGCAGATTCGCGGCGGTCGCGTCGTCGAGGCTCGCCATGATCAAGAGGATGCAATCGGCGCCGTGGGCGCGGGCTTCGGCGACTTGGTAGGGCTCGAAAATGAAGTCCTTGCGCAGGGCGGGCAGGGTGGTGGCCGCCCGCGCTGTGTCGAGAAAGGCGAGATCGCCTTGGAACGACGGCTTGTCCGTCAAGATCGAGAGACAGGCGGCGCCGCCCGCTTCATAGGCCTTCGCCAGCGCCGGAGGATCGAAGTCGGCCCGGATCAGTCCCTTCGAGGGGCTGGCTTTCTTGATCTCGGCGATCAAGGCGAACGCGCCCGCGTCGTGCTTGGCCTGGATCGCCCGCAGAAAGCCGCGCGGCGGCTCCCGCGCCTCGGCCAGAGCCAAAACCCGCGCGAGCGGGACCTGCGTGATCGCCTCGGCGATTTCGCGACGCTTATAGGCTTCGATCAATTGGAGAATATCGACCATGGTTTACCCTGCCGCCGCGCGTGGACCGCTGTTCGAGGCCAAAATCAATCGATCGAGCACGGCTTTGGCTTGGCCGCTGTCGATCGCGTGCGCGGCGAGCGCGACGCCGTCGTTGAGGTCGCGTGCCTTGCCCGCGACGGTCAGAGCCGCGGCGGCGTTGAGCACCGCAATGTCGCGATAGGCGTTTTTGTCCCCGGCGAGCACGCCGCGCAACGCCGCCGCGTTATGGGCGGGGTCGCCCCCCTTCAAATCCGCCAAGGTCGCGCGGGCGATGCCGTAATCCTCGGGGATGATGGTGAAGGTTTCGGATATGCCGCCGTCGATGGCGACGACCGTGGTGGGGCCGGTCGTGGTGATCTCGTCGAGCCCGTCGGATCCATGGACGAGCCAGGCGCGTTCGGCGCCGAGATTGCCGAGCACATGGGCCAGGGGCTCGAGCCAAGCGGGCGAAAAGACGCCCACCAGCAGCCGCTTGACCCCGGCCGGATTGGACAGCGGCCCGAGCAGGTTGAAAATCGTGCGGACGCCGAGGTCGGCGCGGACCGCCGCGAAATGGCGCATGGCGGGATGGTGCGCTTGCGCCGACATGAAGCCAATATTGGCCTCGGCAAGACAGCGCTCGACTTCCTCCGCGCCGCCGCCGACGCGCACGCCCAACGCGGTCAGCACGTCGCTCGAACCCGACCGTGACGAGGCCGCGCGATTGCCGTGCTTGGCGACCGGCACGCCACAGGCCGCAACGATCATCGAAGCCAAGGTCGAGACGTTATAGGTGCCGTGGCCGTCGCCGCCGGTGCCGACGATATCGATCGTGCCCTCCGGCGCCTCGACTTGCAGCATGCGCGCGCGCATGGCCGAGACGGCGCCGGTGATTTCCTCGATCGTCTCGCCGCGCACCCGCAGAGCCATCAGGAAGGCGCCCATTTGCGCCGATGTCGCCTCGCCCGAGAGCAGATAATCGAAGGCGGCCTCGGCCTCGCCGCGCGACAACGCCGCGCCCTCCGCGATTTTCGCGAGAACGGGTTTGAGCGACGTCATCAGGCTGCGCCAACGCGAGCTTGTTCGTTCCAGAGCAGCGCGAGGTCGAGGAAATTCTTCATGATGGTGCGGCCGTTTTCCGAGGCAATGCTCTCGGGATGAAACTGGACGCCGTGAATCGGGAGGGTTTTGTGCGACAGCGCCATGATCAGGCCGTCGGTCTCGGCCGTCACCTGCAACACGTGCGGCAGGCTCGCGCGTTCGACGACGAGCGAGTGATAGCGCGTGGCGCGGAACGGACTGGGAATCCCGCGAAAAATCGTCTCGCCGCGATGGCTGATTTCGGCCACCTTGCCATGGACGGGCAGGGGGGCGCGAACCACCTTGCCGCCGAAAGCCTCGCCAATCGCTTGATGTCCCAAGCAAACCCCGAAGGTGGGGATCAATGGGCTCGCCCGGCGCAAAACCTCGAGGCATATGCCGGCATCCTTGGGCTCGCACGGGCCCGGCGAGAGCACGATTGCGTCGGGTCGCCGCGCGATGAGCGCATCCACGGTAATGTCGTCGTTGCGCACGACAGTGACTTCGGCTCCCAGCGTGCCGAAATCGTGCACGAGGTTCCACGTGAAGCTGTCGTAGTTGTCGACGAGGATGAGATCAGGCCGGGCCATCGGGCTTTATCGTTCTAGAGCGCACTCGCCCCCGGTGGACTCACCGAGGCGCCTGAAAATCGCTCTTGTTACAAGAAGTTAGACTAAAAGAAGTTCGAGCATTCCCTCGATGACGGACGTCAGTATCTTGCGTGGAAAATGCTCTAGCCGCCCGGCGAGGTCAAGGGGCGGCTCCATCTGTTATCGGTTCCGGTTGGTGGTATAGGTTCCCCTTGATCGTCACGTGATCTTCGTCACCCTCTGTTTCAAGGGGGAACCATTCGTGACGCGGAGATTCTGTATGTCCAGGGATATCGATCCGACTCGGCGCGACGTGATGCTTGCGGGCGCGGCCATGACCCTTGCCGCGGGGGCACCCGCGGAAAGCGCGGCGCAGACGGTGGCCTCGCCCGCGCCTCCGGCCGTCGCGACGATTCGCGGCACGGTGCGCGAGGATATTTCGCGCACGGGCGGCCGGGCGATCACCGATTTGCCGATCCCTGGCGTTTTGGTCTCGAACGGCCGGGACGTCGTGCGCACGGATCAGGCCGGCCGCTATGCGCTGCCGATCGAGCCCGGCATGGCGATCTTCATCATCAAACCGTCGGGTTTCGCGCCCCCGACCGATCTGGTGACGCATATCCCCCTGTTTTCACATGTCTATGAACCCGAGGGGACGCCTCCCGGCCTGGACTTGCGCTATCCCGGCCTCGCGCCCACCGGGCCGCTGCCGGACGCGCTCGACTTCGCGCTGATCCGCGTCAACGAACCGAGCCGGTTCGATGTCGTGTTGTTGACCGATCCGCAGCCGGAATCGACGGCCGAGATCGAATATGTCCGCGACGACGTGGTGGCCGGGCTGATCGGCGTCGACGCCGCCTTCGGGATCACGGCGGGCGATCTGATGTTTGACG
Organism: Beijerinckiaceae bacterium; assembly: GCA_031291515.1. Classification (GTDB taxonomy): domain Bacteria; phylum Pseudomonadota; class Alphaproteobacteria; order Rhizobiales; family Beijerinckiaceae; genus RH-AL1. The sequence goes on from JARLIW010000018.1 coordinate 11,824, forward strand.
ATCTCTCGATGTACAGTCGCTACAACAAAATCATAGGCCGTATCGGCATTCCGTGGTGGAGCGTCGGCGGCAATCACGATTTGAATACCGAGGCACCCGACGCCCGCCGGTCACGCGAGACGTGGAAGCGGGTCTTCGGCGCGCCCTATTACGCGCATGAATATGCCAATGCCTTGTTCATCATGCTCGACAATGTCGATTATCTCGGGCCCGATCCCGAGAGGCCCGGCAAGCCGGGCAAATATCGCGGGTTCATCTCGGCCGATCAGCTCGCCTTCGTCGCGGCGCTGTTGAAGGAGACGCCGGCCAACCGTCTGATCGTTCTCGTCATGCATATTCCGCTCGCGACTTATCTCGGACCCGAACCGGGGCAGAATACGGTGAACCGGGCCGAGCTGTTGAAGCTTCTGGAGGGCCGCCCGAGCGTCAGTTTCGCGGGCCACACGCATTCGACCGAGCATCATTATTTGGGCGCCGCCGACGGGTTTCCGGGTGACGTTCCACATCACCACCATGTCTTGACGGCGGTGTCTGGCTCATGGTGGAGCGGACCGCTCGATCATCGCGGCATTGCCTGCGCCGATGCCTATGACGGCTCGCCGAACGGCTTCCACGTGCTCTCGATCGACGGCACGAATTACACGACGCGCTTCGTTCCGGCCGGCGAACCCGCGGGCAAA
>JARLIW010000002.1 GCA_031291515.1 Beijerinckiaceae bacterium
TCGTGGCGCGCAGGGCCTCGATCCCGCCTTCATCAAGGAGCTCGAAAAGCAATTCGGTTTCGACAAGCCGGCGCCCGAACGCTTTGCCCTGATGCTGTGGAACTACGCGCGGTTCGATTTCGGACGATCTTATTTTTCCGACCAACCGGTCCTGAAGCTGATCGCGGAAAAGCTTCCGGTGTCGATCTCGCTCGGCCTGTGGATGACATTGATTTCTTATTTGATCTCGATCCCGCTCGGCATCCGCAAGGCGGTGACGGATGGCTCGTCCTTCGACATCTGGACCTCGGCCGTCGTGATCATCGGCTATGCCGTGCCGAGCTTTTTGTTCGCGGTTTTGCTCGTGACGTTGTTTTGCGGTTCGGTCTGGCAGATCTTTCCGCTGCGTGGTTTGACGTCTGACAATTTCGAGCAGCTTTCGGCTCTCGGCAAGGTCGGCGATTATCTCTGGCATATTTTTCTGCCGGTGCTGTCGCTGACGCTGAGCGCTTTCGCGACCATCACCAATCTGACCAAGAATTCGTTTCTCGACGAGATCAAGAAATCTTACGTCCAGACCGCGCGGATGAAGGGCCTGTCCGAGCGCCGCGTGCTTTATGGCCACGTCTTCCGCAATGCCATGATGATCGTGGTGGCGGGATTTCCTGGCGCGTTCATCAGCGCGTTCTTCTCGGGCTCTTTGCTGATCGAGATGATCTTTTCGCTCGATGGCCTGGGACTCTTGTCCTTCAATTCCGTCGTCAACCGCGACTATCCCGTGGTCTTCGCCAATCTCTATATTTTCGCGCTGCTCGGCCTGTTCGTGAATCTCTTGTCGGATCTGACCTATACCTGGATCGATCCGCGCATCGATTTCGAAACGCGGGAGGTTTGAGGCCATGAGCGCGCCCGCTGTTCTCGACATGGCTGGCGGCCAGACGCGCAGGCTTGCGCCGCCCGTGCCGTCGTCCGGCTTGATCAAACTGACGCCAGTCAACCAGCGCAGGCTTGCCATCTTCCGTCAGCACCGCCGCGGCTTCTGGTGCTTTTGGATCTTTTTGGTGCTGTTCGGGCTTTCGCTGTTTGCCGAATTCATCGCCAACGACCGGCCGCTCGTCGTGTCCTACAAAGGCGAGATCCTCTTCCCCGTCTTCATCGACTATCCGGAGGAAAAGTTCGGCGGTTTCGCGGCCCACACGGAATATCGGGTCAAGGAGATTTCGGACGAAATCGAAGCGCATGGCTGGATGGTTTGGCCGCCAGTCCATTTCTCGTACCAGACCATCAATTACGCGCTTCCGGTGCCAGCGCCCTCGCCGCCGACGTGGCTGTTGACTCAAGCGCAATGCGAAAAGGCCGCGGCGGTCGCGATCAAGCCCGGGGCGGTCAATCGCGGCTGCCGCGTGATCGAATGGGATTGGCTCGGCACCGACGATGAGGGCCGCGACGTGCTGGCGCGGATGATTTATGGCGCGCGGATCTCGATCCTGTTTGGTTTGGCCCTGACGCTTCTCTCCTCCGTCATCGGCGTCGCGGCGGGCGCCGTTCAGGGCTATTTCGGCGGCTGGACGGATCTTTTGTTCCAGCGGTTTATCGAGATTTGGTCGGCTTTGCCGCATCTCTATATCTTGATCATCATTTCCTCGGTCATCGCGCCGAGCGTGACGGTCTTGCTATTCATCCTCTTGTTGTTTTCCTGGGTGCAACTCGTCCATGTCGTGCGCGCCGAATTCCTGCGCGCGCGGAATTTCGAATATGTCAAAGCCGCTCGAGCCCTCGGGCTCAACAATCTGAGCATCATGGTCAAGCATGTCCTGCCCAATGCCACCGTCGCGACGCTGACGCTTCTGCCGTTCGTCCTGAACGGGTCGATCACGTCGCTGACGGCCCTGGACTTTTTGGGATTCGGCCAGCCGCCGGGCTCGCCCTCGCTTGGAGAGCTCTTGCTTCAGGGCAAGTCGCATACCGAAGCGCCCTGGCTCGGGATCACGGGCTTCGTCTGCATCGCCTCGATCTTGTCCTTGCTGATCTTTATCGGCGAGGGCGTGCGCGACGCCTTCGATCCGCGAAAGACGCTGGCGTGAGAATATGCTAGAGTGATGGGGGAAAGGACGAGAGCGATGAACCGGATCGTACGCGAACACTACCCCGTGGCGGAACTGCCCGAGAATTTGCGCGAGGGGTTCGACCCTGGCCAGGTCGTGCGGGTGATCGTCGAGGCCACCGCTTCACCGGTTGATGAAAAACGCGGCGGCGAGCCTTTCTCTTTAGAGGCTTTGTTTGAAAAAGCCCGTCCGTCCTTCGCCAATATGGAAGAGGTCTCCGCTCACATCCATGCCATGCGCGATGAATGGGATGCTCCGAGGTGATGCGTGCCTTTCGTTTATCTTGATACTTGCGTCTTTATTGGTGGTTTTGAGACCGCTGGGCCAATGGCCACGTCTCTCCGGGAGTTTTTTGTTGAATTGCAGAAACATCCCTTCTTCGCGGTGACCAGCGAATTGACGATCGCCGAATTGTTGGCGCCGATTAAGCACGCAGCCGCGATGACCATGGAAGAGCGGCGGAATCTTTATATCCCATTGATTGATGACGGGGCGTTTATCGAGATGCGTCCCGTCACGCGTTCGATTCTCCTGGCTACCGCGCCATTGCGTGTCCAGCATCCGCAGCGGTTGCCGGACGCCATCCATATCGCGACCGCCTTGGAAGCGGGCTGTGGTTTTTTTCTGTCTCAAGATCGGGATGCACGCCGGCTTCCCCCGTCGCTCACCTGGGTCGGGATGAACTCCGCCGGCATCGCCACCGTCCTGGAAGCCCTTCGTGCCTGACACCCCCCTCCTCGAACTCCAAGATCTGTCCGTCACCTTCGGCACGGGCGATGCCGCGAGCGTCGCGGTGGCGGGCGTGTCGTTTTCGCTCGTCAAGGGCAAGACGTTGGCTCTGGTCGGGGAATCGGGCTCGGGAAAATCGGTCACCGCTCTGTCGATCCCGCGGCTCTTGCCGCCCGGCACGCATATCGGCGGCCGCGTGATATTTCGCGGGCAGGACTTGCTGACGGCCAATGAGAAGAGCCTGCGGGCGCTGCGTGGCTCCGCCATCACCATGGTGTTCCAGGAGCCGATGACCTCGCTCAACCCGCTTCATTCGATCGAGCGGCAGATTGGCGAGATTCTCTCGATCCACGGCACCCATGGCGCCAAGGCGATCCGCGCGCGCACGGTCGAGCTTTTGGAGGAGGTCGGCATCCGCGATCCCGCCGAACGTCTCGGCAGCTATCCGCATCAGTTGTCCGGTGGCCAGCGGCAGCGCGTGATGATCGCAATGGCGCTCGCCAACCGCCCCGATCTGTTCATCGCGGACGAGCCGACGACGGCGCTCGACGTCACGGTCCAGGCTCAGATTCTGACCCTGCTCAAGGGGCTCCAGAGCCGCTACGGCATGGCCATGCTGTTCATCACCCATGATCTTGGAATCGTCCGGCGCCTCGCCGACGATGTCGCCGTCATGCAAAAAGGCCGCATCGTCGAGGCGGGGCACGCGCGGACCATTTTCGCGGCGCCGGCCCATCCCTATACCCAGGCGCTGCTTGCCGCCGAACCCAAGGGCCTGGCGCCCGCCGCCGACCCCGCCGCCACGCCGGTCGTGAGCGTCGAGGACGTCAAAGTCTGGTTTCCGATCAAGAAGGGCCTGTTTCGCAAGACGGTGGGCGCGGTGAAGGCCGTCGATGGCGTCAGCATGGTCGTGCGCGAGGGGCAGACCGTCGGCGTCGTTGGCGAATCGGGCTCGGGCAAGACCACCTTGGGCCTTGCCATCCTGCGGTTGATCTCGTCGCAAGGGCGCATCGCCTATCTCGGCAAGCCCATCGAATCTTTCGGCTTTCACGAGATGCGGCCGTTGCGCCGTCACATGCAGATCGTGTTCCAGGATCCGTACGGCTCATTGTCGCCGCGTCTGTCCATCGTCGATATTATCGGCGAGGGATTGGTGCTGCACAAGGCGAAGCTCGGCTATCTCGACCGGCGCGAGGCGGTGGCCCGCGCCATGGTCGACGTCGGGCTCGATCCCGCCGTGATGGATCGGTACCCCCACGAATTCTCTGGGGGCCAGCGCCAGCGCATCGCGATTGCCCGCGCCATGGTGCTCGAACCAAAATTCGTCGTGCTGGACGAGCCGACATCCGCTCTCGACATGTCGGTCCAAGCGCAGATTGTCGACTTGCTGCGCGATTTGCAGATCAAGCGCGGTCTTGCCTATCTCTTCATCAGCCACGATCTCAGAGTCGTGCGCGCGCTCGCAAGCGATATCATTGTGATGCGTTACGGCAAGGTCGTGGAATCCGGCGCCGCGACGGATATTTTCGCCGCGCCGAAAGACCCTTACACGCGAGAGCTGTTCGCCGCCGCGTTTCGCATCGATACCGCCCCGGCAGCTGATTTTACGGCTTGAACGCCTCGATGAGCGGCGAAAGCGCCGGCTTGTCGTCGGCGACATAAAGCGGCGCCGCCGTCGGGTCGGGATAGGTCAGCTCCCAGCCGCCACCGAGCGCCTTGTAGAGCGCGATCAGATCGATCGACACATTGGCCGTGCTCTGCGCCAGTTCCTGTTCGGCTTGCAGCACGGTCCGCGCGTCGTCGAGCACGGTGGTGAATTCGGCGACGCCCTCGGCATAGCGCGAGCGCGCGAGCGTCAAGGCGGCGCGGGCATGCTCGACTTGCTCTCGCAGCCTCGCGCGGCGGTCGATCTCGCTGCGGTACGAGGTCATCGCGTTGACCACATCGTGCCAGGCTTGCAGCACGGTCTTGTGGTAGGTCAGCGCGGCTTCCTGCTGTTGACGCTCGCGCAAAACCAAGGTCGATTTCAGACGTCCGCCCTCGAAGATCGGCAAGGTGACGCTCGGACCGATCACATATTGCAGCGACGATCCCTTGAAGAGATTGTTGCCGTCGAGCGCCTGCAAGGTCGGCTGTCCATTGAGCCGGACCGACGGGTAAAATTCCGCGACCGCGACGCCGATATTGGCGGTGGCCGCATGAAGCTCTGCCTCCGCCCGCCGGATGTCGGGACGGCGGCGCGCGAGTTCCGAGGGGATGCCCACGGGCACGCGGGGCGGATTGGCCGGCAAGTGTCTCGGCTTGATCAATTCGCTGCTCAGCCCGAGCGGGGGCTCGTCGAGCAGCAGACTGATCGCATTGATTTCCTGGACTTCCTGCTGATGCAGTTGCGGCAGTTGCGCCTGGATCGAGGCGACTTGGGCCGCCGCGCTCTCGGTATCGAGACCCGTCGTCAGGCCTTTTTCTTGCCGGACCTTGGTGACGCCGAGGATCTCTTGGCCGACCTCGAGATTCTCTTGGGCAATGCGGATAAGCTCCTGCGTGGCGCGGAGTTGTACATAATCGCGGGCGACTTCGGCGAGCGACGAGACGAGCGTGTCGCGGCGCGCTTCGGCATTGGCGTCGAGCGTGGCATCGGCGGATTCGATCTGGCGGCGGACATGGCCCCAGAGATCGAGTTCCCACGAGGCGTCGAAGCCGATCGCGTAATTGTTGAACGGCGTGGTGAA
>JARLIW010000112.1 GCA_031291515.1 Beijerinckiaceae bacterium
CACGCCCGAGAGCGTCACCGAAAGCTTCTCGGCCCCGGCCGGGGTCTCGAGCCCCGCCGCCCCTCCAATCGCCAGCCCGCCCCCCGGCGCCGCGACCGTCGGCGGCGCGAATGTCTTCGGGGTTATTTGCGACGCCGTCTGGGCATGGGCCAAATGAGGGATGAAAAGGCAAACGGAGCTAACGGCCAACGCACTGCGAAGCGCGGCGCCCCAGAAACGATTCGCGAAAAGAACTTGTCGCACTATTCAATTCCTGTAATGCACGAAATTTTACACCCCGGACAACCATAAGTTTATGCAAACGTAAGATAACGATTAAGAGCGATCGGCCTGCGGAGTCGAATTGACGACATCGCAGACGTACGAGACATAAATCCGAGGCGCTACTGTAAGAAATTACAAAACGGCGGCGAAACTTTCGCAAATTTCAGCGGCGTAGCTTTTGCGGCCGCATGTGCCTTATTCGCCGCACCCCGCTTCTTTGTCGAGCCACGCCGCGAGCGGCCGAGAGTCTGGGACGGGCTCTATTTGAGACGAGGACCAGCGAAAACAACATAATTCCGCGAGCCCCGCACCCAACCCGCGCGCTCTATGCCAAAAATGCCGAATACGACAAGTAAATATAGCAACATATCTTTTAATACGCCTTGCGTGATCAGTTTGGGCGATAAAACTATACGATTAAACGAGTTAAATAACTTTTCTGTTGCGAACGAAAATTTTGCGCTAGGTCATATTGACGAACTCAACATTATTTTCTTAATAAAGGCCGGTCCTTGCAAAAACCGGAGCCTCGAAAGAACGGCATCGCGTCACGAGAGCTCGAGTGCCCCCCGCCGAGGGTTCGCAGGTTATTTCGCTCGAACGTTGGGTATTTTCGCATGCTAGAATCCCGTGAAGACTTTGGCAATCGCGTCCTCGATTTCATCGATGAGATGCGAAACGTCGAGGATCATGCTGAAATTTGCCGCCGGATGACGCGCGAAATCAATTTGTTAGGCTATTCCTTCGTTACTGTTTGGAACATGCCGAAACTTGGCGATTCCATCCGAAATTGTTTTTTGTTCAATTCGAGGCCGCGCGAATATTCCGAACAATACGCAAAGAACAACTATATCGCGATCGATCCCCTCGTTCGCGCCGTTCGTCACACGCTGAAGCCTGTAGCATGGTCGGATATTCCGGTAACGGCGATCAGTAAGGAAGCCGCGAAGATTTTTCATGAAGCGCATGAGAGTGGAGCGAATAATGGCTTTGTCGTTCCGATCGTGACAGCGTCGGGCTCGATATCGATCTTTAGCGCCAGCGGAGACCAGCCCGACGTGTCCAAACGCGCGCGAAGCGCGATGGAAATCGTCGGCATCTACAGCCACCAGCTCTTGCAGCGAGCCGCCCGCGCTTCAAGACACGAGCCGTTGCCTCAACCCATCCTGACAAAACGCGAACGCGAAATCATGACCTGGGTCGCGGCCGGCAAGACCGACGATGAAATTGCCACCATTCTCAATATCCAACGCGAAACCGTGACCACCCACGTCAACAATTCGAAATCGAAGCTGAATTCCACGCGCCGGACCCATGCGGTCGTTCAGGCGCTTCGGCTCGGTGAGATAGCAATTTGATCTCCCAAGAAATGGGGAGATCGCACGGCCAGCGGACCTGATAGCCAAGAACACTTTTTATCGGCGGTTCCACAATGTTCGTCATTCGCAGCCTTCAATTGCCATCATGCCGGAGTTCGGCATGACCGAGCGGGCGATCCCCGTCTTGACGGAACGGGAACGGCAAATCTTGGCTCTATCGGCGTCGGGACATTCGGCCTCCGAGATTGCGATCCTTTTGAATCTCAGCGAGCGCACCGTCGTCTTCCATTCTGGATGTGCAATGCGAAAATTGAACGCCAAGAACAAGACACACGCCGTGGCGATTGCCATGGCCAGCGGACTCATTGGCCTCTGATCTCAAGCCCGGAACGCAAAAAGCCGCCGGCCCATTGTACCGGGACGTCGCGCGAATATGCGCGGAACCGAGCCAGACCAGAGCCGTCCTCACGCTCCGGCCAATGCTAAATTGACATAATACTGGTCCGCCCGCCGTGGAGCTTCGATGCCTTCATCGTTTCCGCTCCTCCCAGCCATGGGATGTCGCGGAAAACTCCAGCTTCCAAAGCTCCAGTTTCCGCGGATCGGATCGCAAACGACTTTTAAGCCGCGTTGATGCGAACTTCCAAGTCATCGTAACGATTAAAACGATAGATCAGCACCGAGGCCAGCCAGCTCGCGACAAAGACGCCAATGATGACATAGCCAAGCAACCCGAAATTATCGTTGAGATTCCCAACGAACGCCCAAAACTGTCCTTCCATTTTGAATTGACCGCCGATGAGTCCAAGGGTCTCGATCCCTCCGATGAGCACGGCGACCACGACCGATACGGCCGTAATCGTCATGTTGTAGTAAAGTTTGCGGATCGGCTTGTCGAAAGCCCAGCCATAGGCGCCCAACATCAAAATCCCATCGGTCGTATCCACCAGGGACATGCCCACCGTGAACAATGCGGGAAAGACCATGATGGTCCCTATCGAAACACCGCTGGCCGCCTGCGAGCTGGATATGCCAAAGAGCGCGACCTCGGTCGCCGTGTCGAAGCCCAGACCGAACAAAAGGCCAATGAAAAAAAGATGCCAGCTCTTCGTGACCAAACGAAATAGCGGTCTAAAGATCCGCGATAGAAGGCCTCGGCTATTGAGAAGAATGTCGAAATCGTCGGGCACGAATGGCTCGCCCGCCTTGACCGCCTTGAATGTGCGGTACACGCCAGCGAGCACGACGACATTCATCAAGGCGAGGGCAAAGAGAAAGAGCGCCGAGGCGCTCGTGCTGATGATGCCGCCAACTGCTTTCATCGATTCAAAGCGCGTGGTCATCGCCGACGCCGCGAAAGAGACGACGAGAGACATCACGCAGACCACCGCGGAATGGCCTAGCGAAAAAAACAAACCGACGCTCACGGGCTTTTGACCGTCCTGCATCAGCTTGCGCGTAACATTGTCGATCGCGGCAATATGGTCCGCGTCGACCGCGTGCCGCATCCCGAATGTATAGGCGAGCAACGCGGTTCCAAGTAAAATCGGATGCTCGTGCAAGGCCGCGAATGCCCAGAGCCAAACAAGGAGATTGGCTCCGATCAGAACTGTGTAGATCGCCACCAGGCGCCCTTTCAGTTCGGAGTCTCCCGAGTCAAAGAGTCGTCTTGCCGTTCTCAACATAGCAATTCTCCTGAATTCGATGATGACCGCATGCCCGGCTGGACGGAAAGCCGGCTCTGTTAGACTGGCTCCATCCGTGGGCCGAGAGCCTTGTTTTGAAGCCAACTAGCAAAGGTGGCGGAGGCATAGGCGAAACAGGCGCCGATAATCATCGACCAAGGAATCACCCACAAGGCATTCCGCATCGAGAGTGAAAGCAGCACCTTCGGGACAAAGGCGTCGGCATTTTGGGTGACGTAGGCAAACGTGCAGGCATATCCGTATGTTACCGCCGGTATTGACGCGAACGGCTTCAAATGTGCGGCGAGAATGTAAAGCGCGATCGATACCGCGACCACGCTCGCGCCGACGATCGGACCGCCGCCAATCGTCGCGATCGCAAGAGCGGTAGCCCACGCGACGAACACGCCGAAGGCATTGGAAATGATCGTCGTCTTGAAGGCGTTCGCATCGCCTCCGGATTGGAAGAAGCAAGCCCAAGCGACAAAAGCCGCCCAGATGAAAAATGCGCCTGTCGTCATAAAGAGCCAGGTGGCTAGCCCCCCGAAGAGGCTCACGCTAATAGCAAGTGCAACAATCATGATCGAATCCCCTAAAAGTGGAATAAACGAAGCCCTCCCGTCCCCGCCGTTTGTTGCGGGGACGACTCTAAAACGGAACTGCAATACGGAGATTGCGTTTTTAAATGACTTCTTCGCGCGTGCGCGTGCGAAACTCCTCCGTCCGACGATCGAGCTCCTCGGGCGAAATCAAGCCGGAGCCCAACACGAGCTTTTCAAAGGCGGAGAGCCATTGTTCGTAGTAGTTCCAGGTCGGGTCGCTCGCTTCATGCGTTTGATCCCAATTCCCAATCGTGCTGATCAGGCTCTGACGAAACGACTCCCATTGATAGGCTTTGGCGTTGGCGAGAGCCAAAGCCATCCCGAACGCGCGGCCTTGCCAAGGCTCTTCGAAAAGAAGGCTCTCGCAATTGCGAGGGAGGGCATCACGCCCACCCTTCATGTCTTCGACGTAGTTTTCTGCCAACATGGTTTTGCCCTTTCCCTTAGGCCTTGACGAGGTCCAACCCTTGCATTGCTTCGGTCGAAACGAGCTTCGCGAGTTGTTCCTCGGACCAATTTTCGGTTCCCGCCGGGCGCTCCGGAATGACGAAGTAGCGAACCTGCGCGCTGCTGTCCCAAATTTCGATCTTCTTTTCTTTCGGAAGCGTCACGCCGAAGTCCAAGAGAACGGCCCGCGGCTCGCGGACGATACGCGCGCGGAACACGGGATCCTTGAACCAGTATGGCGGCAAACCAAGGAGCGGCCAAGGCCAGCAGGAACACAACGTGCAACATACCACGTTGTGAACCGTCGCCGTGTTTTCGACGACGCGGAGGTTCTCGCCTTCGATCCCGTCCTTGAGGCCGAGCTCCGCAATTCCAGCGTTCGCATCCGCCATCAAGCGCGCCTTGAAGGCCGGATCGGACCAAGCCTTCGCCACAACTTTCGCGCCGTTGAACGGCCCCATGTCGTGCTCGAAAAACCGGATGACGCGATCGACCGTGTCGATTCCAATCAAGCCTTTTTCCCGGAAGAGGGATTCCAAAGCCTTCGTGCGCGCCGCGTAATACGTTTCGCTTTCCCGGAGGTGGTTGTGATGCTCGTGATCGCCGTGGTTTTCTTTTGTCATTGCTATCTCTCTTGATCGTGAGAATTATGTTTACAAGTAAAAGCAGTCGTTATTAAGCTGCTTCTAGGTATACTTCCCAGAAATCGTTGTACAGGACGTCCTTGCTATCGGGAATATCCGACCAGATGTCGCGGGTGTCGAACTTGACCAAGTAGACCGGCTGTGGCGTCGCCAGTCCGTCGGTCGGAACATTGTCGGCGTAGAGATATGCGCCCTTGTATACGACATCCACGACGCCGATCTTGTTGCGCAGATAGCCGGGCAGACGCGTATGGACCACGGGCGGCATATCCTTGACCCGGACTTTTTGGCCGGCCTTGAACATCGGATTGACGACGATGTCGCGATAGGGATTGGCTCCCCGGTAGAAGTAGTCGACGACGCGCTGGGTAATTTCGGGATTGCCGGTGGCCGGTAGCGGCGCGTCGGGGTCCTTCAAAAACGCCTCGGTCCTTTCCTGAAGCTCTTTCTCTGAGATATAACCCTTGTCGATGAGAAACTTGCAGATCCCACCGAGCCACTTGATATAATATCTGTATTTGAAGTAATCGAGCGGATTCATTCCCTCCGCGAGAACCCGCAAATCGGGCCATGCCCAGATATTCGTTCCCATCATAGCCGTATGGACGGCAAACAACTGTGCTTCCCACGGTTCCACAAAAACGCGTTTCTCGACATTGACGGGTCCGAGGTTTTCTATGCCCCCGAGGAAATGTTGGACTTTCATTACGATCTCCATCTTAACGGTTTACACGCAAACGGCGGAAGGCCTGGCTATTGCGTCTGGCGTAGCTTTCGAAAGCGCGAAATTCCGTTTGCGGCACGCGCGCTCGTTTTGACCAACAACAATGGAAGTAAGGACACGGCTGAAATTGCGCGGAATCAAATCGTCGGCCTGACGCGATCATCTCCCAGCAATATTGCTGCGGGCGGCGTTGCCTACTTCGATGTGCGGGATGGAGGCGCCTTGAGGAGCTACGATGCTCGGCGACCGCGAAAAAATGCGCTACGTTTGAAATCTCGTCAATGGGTTTTTTCTCAAAAACCGAAAAAATCGCGAGTTGCCTATATCGCTAGCGGGGTGTCCTCTATTTAGGCGCATAGCACTTTTGTTCGGCTTGACACCTTTTGCTTTTAGATAGACCTTGAAGACAGCTATAGGGCAAAGCTGCCCGGTTGGCGTTTTAAAGATGTTATATAGACGTCGTGTTCGCACGACAGTTGGCAGTGTCGCCCTCAGCTATTCGTAGCTCGAGGGCGTTCGTGTTTTTGGCGGTCGGCATGGTAAAAAACAGGTTTCGTGTCGGGCTAATGTTCTCCACTACAGGGCCCTACAGCATCGTCGCCGATTCTATGTTGAACGGGGCTTTGCTTGCGCTTGAAGAAATGAATCATTCCGGCGGCGAAGTCAGTTTCGATCCGGTCGTTGTCGATCCTGGCGGGAGTCTCCAAAATTACTCGCTTCGCAGCGCCGAGCTTCTAAAATCGGGGGTTCGCCATGTTATCGGTTGCTACACATCGTCGAGCCGAAAAGAAGTTATCCCTTGTTTCGAAAAATACGATGGGCTGCTGTGGTACCCCTCTCATTATGAGGGATTCGAAAGCTCGACGAATGTCATTTACACGGGCGCCGCTCCTAATCAGCATATCCTCCCTCTCATTGATCACCTTGTGACGAATTTTGGACCGCATGCCTTTTGTATTGGGTCAAACTATATTTGGGCGTGGGAGAACAATCGGATCTTGCGCGAGACGATTATGGCGCAAGGCGGCTCCGTTTTGGCGGAACGTTACCTGGCGATTGGCGACACCGAGCTCGACCAAATGATCGACGCGATCCTAGATGCGCGGCCGAGTTTCGTCTTCAGTTCGTTGATTGGCGTTAGCGCTTACTTGTTCTTCCGCAAGTTCCGCGCGGCCTGTCTATCGCGTGGCATCGACCAGCCGAACCAGATCCCCGTTGCGAGCTGCAACCTATCCGAACCGGAACTCGCCGAGATCGGCGAAGATGCCGTCGATGGACACCTCAGTTCGAGCGTCTATTTCTCGTCACTACAGAACAGCTGCAACAAAGCATTTGTCGCAAACTACGCGGAAAGATTTCCGGACCGGCCGTTGACGTCCGCCGATGCCGAAGCATCATATATAGCCGCCAAATTGCTTGGCGCGGCGGTCTCGGACGCGAGAACGGACGAGGTCGGGGCGGTCAAGGTCGCGGTAGCTGGTCGCTGGTTCGAGGCGCCACAGGGACATGTCATGATCGATCCGGCCACGATGCATTCCTATCTGACGCCGCGGATTGGCCGTTCGAAGCGGGGCGCGACCTTCGACGTCATCATGGAGGAAAAGACACCTATTCCCCCCGATCCATACCTCGTCCGATCGGGCCCCCGTTACGGGGCGCCAAGCTCGCGCGAACATTTATGGGTGGCGAGCTAATGGCGCCGCGGATCGTTCAGAACTTTCGAGGCGGCCGCGCCGTGATATTCGCGCCGGACGGCGGTATCATCGATGTCCTGGACACGACGTTGCACAAACTGGGGATCAGCGTTGAACGTCAACGGATTCCAGAGGGGCAGTCCATCGTGGCGATGCCCGCTTTGCACGTTGAAACCGACATCATTTTCGTCGATGGCGACCTTGACGTCACCGCATGCCTCAATGGTCATCTCACGGTGCTGCGCTCGGTCCCAATCATTGGACTCGTCGGCATCGAAACACCGGGCAGGCTGAAGGCTCTGATGAATCTTGGCGCGAGCGCTCTGCTTCGCAAACCCGTTCACTCCGGAGCGATCTACACGGCGTTGTTCCTTGGCATTAACGCATTCATGGCGCGCCGGGACCTCGAATGCCGACTTGAAGAGCATCAGCGACGCCGCAGCCGACGCCGTATCGTTGTCAAAGCGATTATCATTCTCATGCAGCAGGGTGGCTTAGACGACGAGGAGGCGTACGCGCAGCTTCGTCGAGACAGCATGAGAGCCCGCCGTAGTCTCGAAGACTATTGCGAAGATTACGTGAACTGCCGGTCAACGACGACCTTGGATCAATCACCGACTCGGATCATCGCCGGTCCCTAGTCGAGACGATCCTAAATCACTCCATGGCTCGGGATCCTTTCGCTGCGTTCCTGCGCCACGGGAGGACTTAGAGACTTTTGCCGCCAATTGAGCCGGCTTCCAAAACGCACCGCATCTTTCAAAGGAAGCATCAAAATGACGACGTCTTGGCTCGAAAACTCCATCATGGCGCGCAAGGCCATCGCCAGGGGAAAACAAACCTCGGTCCATTCGATTACGGAAGGTTCACAGGGCAAATATCATTACGTCTACGGTCCATACGCCGCCCCGGTCTTGACCGTCGATCCCGGGGCCGAGATTTCGGTGGAGACGCACGATGCGATGGAAGGGCGGATTAAAAGCGAATCCGACCGCCCAAGCGAGATTCTCAAGCTGCCGTTCCTCAACCCGCAAAACGGTCCGATTTATGTCAACGGCGCGGTGAAGGGCGACTGCCTTGCCGTGCATATCAAGAAAATTGTCCCGCGCGGACCGCAGCCCGTTGGCACGACGTGCCTCATGAAGGAGTTTGGCGGACTTGTTGGAACGGGCGATACCGCCATGCTCAACGAGCCTCTCCCCGAAATCGTCAAAAAACTCCATGTGGACGCCGTTGAAGGCGTCAAATGGAATGACAAGATTACACTTCCCTACGAGCCGTTTATTGGAACGATTGGAACATCTCCCGAGATCGAGGCCATCTCGTCGCTGCACCCGGACTATTATGGGGGCAACATGGATCTTCCAGACGTCAATCAAGATTCCATAATTTATTTACCCGTCCACGCGCCGGGCGCGTTACTTTACCTTGGAGACTGCCATGCAACGCAAGGCGACGGCGAGCTCTGTGGATTTGCAATCGAACATCCGACGGTTACGACGATTCAAGTCGACTTGATCAAGGGATGGACCTTCCGCTGGCCCCGTCTTGAAAATGAGCGTCAAATCATGACGATTGGATCGGGCAGGCCGATGGAAGACGCCGCCCGGATCGCTTACCGGGAACTCGTTCGTTGGATGGCGTCCGAATATGGTTTCGATGAACTCGACGCCTACATGCTTTTGACCCAAGCGGGACGCCTTAGGGTCGGGAACATGGTCGATCCCAAATATACGCTTGGCGCTTCCATATCTAAGCACCTCTTGACCTGACAGCCGGTAATCTAAGAATTCGGAAACAATTGATGTTTCGTTGTTCGCGGCGTCAGAAGCCTCGGCTTGCCGGTGACGCCGCGACTCGATTCCAGAGCGCTCCCCCACTTGGGTGGAACCACCCAAGTGATAAGTCAGAGCATGTCATCGATCGAAAAAGTCCTCGGCTTTTCGGGACATGCTCGGACCAAAAGAATCATATTGCGTTTTCAACCGCCACCGTTCTTTTCGTCCGCCAGGAGCCTTCGATACCCGCGACGCATGGTGTCCCAACGTCGCTGAATGTGAAGCTGACGAGCCTCCTTCGTTCCTAGATCGAGTGAAGCCCCGCGCTGTTCCGGCCGGATCACGTTAGCCCTCGGATTACGCCGCCTCTCCCACCAACCCGCGCTTGCGCAGCAGCGCCTCGGACGAGGGATCGCGGCCGCGGAAGGCGCGGTAAGCGGCCTCGGGATCGGCTTTGTTGCCCGCGCCATAGACGTGATCGCGCAGCCGCTTGGCCGTCGCCGCGTCGAAAATATCGCCGGCTTCGCGAAAGGCATCGAACCCGTCCGCGTCGAGCACTTCGGACCAGAGATAGGCGTAATAGCTCGCGGAATAGCCGTCGCCGGAAAAGACATGCTGAAAATGCGGCGTCCGATGCCGCATGATGATGCCCCTGGGCATGCCCAGTCTGTCCAGCGTCTCGCGTTCGAACGCGGCCACATCGACCGGGCCGGCGCTCGCTTGTTCGTGCAAATCGAGATCGACGAGGGCGGAGGCGGTATATTCCACCGTGGCGAAGCCTTGATTGTAATTGCGCGCGTCGAGCAGACGGCGCAGCAACGCCTCCGGCATCGGCTCGCCCGTGTCCCGGTGCAAGGCGAAGCGGCGCAGCAACGCCGGCTCCTCGAGCCAATGTTCGTAGAGCTGCGAGGGGAATTCGACGAAATCGCGCGAGACGCTAGTGCCCGACAACAACGGATAAGTCACATCCGACAACATGCCGTGCAGGCCATGCCCGAATTCGTGAAACAAGGTGCGCGCGTCATCGAAGCTCAGAAGGCTCGCCTCGCCCGCTGGCGCCTTGGCGAAATTCATCACATTGACGACGACGGGCAGAACCCCGCCGTCGAGACGCTGCTGCGAGCGGAACGAACTCATCCAGGCGCCGCTGCGCTTGGACTCGCGCGCAAAATAATCCCCGATGAACAGCGCAATA
>JARLIW010000113.1 GCA_031291515.1 Beijerinckiaceae bacterium
ATCTCGCGCGCATGGCTCGCGCCGGCGGCCGATTTCTTGACCGTTTCGGTGATCGCGCCGAGCGCGGCGGCGGTTTCCTCGAGGCTCGCGGCCTGCTGCTCGGTGCGCCGCGCCAAATCGTCGGCCGCCGTCGAAATCTCGCGCGAGCCGGACGACATGAGGTTTGTGCTTTCAGAAACGCTCGTCATCGCGTCTTCAAGGTGAATGGCCACCTCGTTGAAGTCCGTTTGCAGTTGGCGATAAGCATCGGGTATTTCACCCGTCATGCGGTAGGTCAGGTCCTTGGCCGCGAGTTTCTTCAAGCCCACGCCGATCGAGGCGGCGACGATCTCCCGTTCTTGCCGCAAGGTGTCCTTGCCGGCTTCCTCAACCTTATGCCGCTCGTCGGCAAGGGTTTCTAGATAGACCGATATCGCGACATCCATATCGAGCATCGCCGCCTTGACGAGGCTTGATATGGCCTTCGCGACCCCTTCGGGACGGTGTCTGGCCCGTTGCAAAAGGCGTGGCCATTGTTCCTTGACGACGGCATGAATCAGTTGCTCGACGACGACCGCGTAGCCGCCGATATACCAGCGCGGCTCCAAGCCGATACGCGCATGGGTTTTGCCGATCTTGCGGACAGCGCCGGCATAATCATCGGTGAATTCGGCCTCGGTAATGAGCGCCCAATGCCGTTCTTGGGCATTCTTGGCGCCAGCCATGTGGCGCTCGTCGCCGAAGAACTTGCGCGTGGCGGGCGTCCCCCTGACCTTATCGTAGAAGACCGCCAGCGCTGGCCCAATGGCCCGGCCGACGAGCGGCTGCAGGTTCCGAAGCGCCGTTCGCGCCTCCTGATCCAATCCGATGAAATCGAGACGCTCGACGATATTGTTTTGACTGTGATTTGGGTCGGTCATTTGAAAATCCCGCGATAAGTTCTCTCATTTGAAATGGAATAACGTGGAGCGCCGATTCCCAGGTCTGCTCCGGGTGGCCCGGAGACGGGATTTCTCGACGTCACGAAAATCAGGACAGGACGGCGCCGCTTCCTTAGGCCAGCTCCCCCGGTTCACGGCTTCGGATTTCCGCGAGTTTTTGCATACAGGCGCAATAAGCTTTCAGCGCGGCCACGCTCATGGGACGGCCGACGAAGTAGCCTTGCGCGATGTCGCATCCCTGGGCCCGGAGGAATTCGAATTGCGCGTTTGTCTCGATGCCCTCCGCGACGACCTGCATCCCGAGGTTATGGGCGAGATTGATGATGGCGCGAACGATGATGGCATCCTCCGACCGCGACTCGATTTCGTGCACGAACGACCGATCGATCTTCAACCGATCGACCGGAAATCGCTTGAGATGCGAGAGCGACGCATAGCCCGTCCCGAAATCATCGAGCGCGATCGAAACACCCAAGCGCTTCAAACTATGAAGGCACTGGGAAACCCGGCCGCTATCGCGATCGAGCAGGATGTTTTCCGTCACCTCGAACTCTAATTGCCGCGGCTCGACGTCGTGGCTGGCGAGCAGGGCTTGAACATTTTTGACGAAATCTTCTTGCTTGAGTTGGGAGGCCGCGACGTTGACGGCGATCCGTCCGGGATCAAAGCCTCCGGCGCGCAGATTGCGGATCAATTGCAAACATCGATCGAGGATGCGATAGCCGATCGGAATGATCAGGCCGGTTTCTTCGGCGATCGGGATGAACTCGGCGGGCGGAACCGGAAGCCCTTGATAGGTCCATCGCGCCAGCCCTTCGAAGCCCGTATGGCGGCCGCTCTCGAATTCGATCTGCGGCTGGAACGCAATCTCGATTTCGTCGTTCGCGAGGGCGAGACGCAAGGCGTCGGCGACAGCCTGCGAACGTTCCAAGCTCTCTCGAAGCGTCGAATCGAAAAAGCAACAGCGGCCACGGCCTCGCGCCTTGGCTTGATATAATGCAATGTCCGCGTTCTTCAGAAGATCCTTTGGCGTCTGACCATCCATCGGGAAGAACGTCACCCCGAGACTGCATCGCGGACGGATCGTTCGATGGCCAAGGACCATTGGTTCATCGGCGCGCGCGACAAGCTTGCCGATGACCTCCTCGGCATCGCGCACGGTGACGACATTCGGCAAGACGACCGCGAATTCGTCACCGCCGATTCGCGCAACCGTGTCCGACTTGCGCAAGGCGCCGGTGAACCGGCGGGCAAGCCCGACCAGAAGTTCATCGCCGGCGTCGTGGCCGAGCGTATCGTTGACGTCCTTGAAATTATCCAGATCGATCAGCACGAGAGCGCCCGACAGTTCGACGCGCCGACGACTCGACAGAGCCTTCGACAATCGATCGAGGAGGACCGCTCGATTGAACAGTCCGGTCAGGGGATCGTGTTCCGCCTGATACTTGATGGTCCCTTCGGATCGCTTGATTTCTGTTATATCCGTGCAGATGCGCACGATGTTGCCGTCCTTCGAGCGGCGCTCCTGCACTTGAACCCATCGACTGTCGAGGAGCTGCTGAATGACCGGGGGTCTTTGAATCCACGGCTCGATCGCGGAAAAATCGGGCTTTTCCGCGCGGGCCGCGGTACTATCGCCAGGCTGCCCGAACTTGGCATAATCGGTCTCGCATTCAAGAAACTTGGCGTAGCTCATTCCCTCCAAGGCGGCGTCCTCGGGAATGTTGAAGAATATTCGATAGGCTTTGTTGCAGTAGGTGACGCGGCCGGATTTATCGAACCCGACGACGCCATGCGGGATCGCCTCCTGAAAGTCATGCAAGAGCGCATCGGCCTTCTGGCGCTTGGCGTTTTCCTCGTTCAACGCCGCTTCGGCGTTTTTTCGCGTCGTGATGTCGAACCGGATCGAGACATATTCGGTGATTTGTCCGGATTCGTTGCGCATCGGCACGATCGTCGTATCCACCCAATAGAACGAGCCGTTCTTGGCGCGGTTACATATTTCGTCGTGCCAAGGGAATCCGCCGGAAATCGTTTGCCACATCCCAGCGAAGAACGCCTTTGGGTGATGGCCCGAATTGACGATGTTGTGTTTGCGGCCAACCAGCTCGTCGCGCGAATAGCCGCTGACCTTACAAAAGTAGTCATTGACATAAATGATGATACCGGTGCGCCCGGTGATCGCGACAATCGCATTTTGGTCGAGCGCGGCTTTATAGGCGTCTAATTCGACATGCATTGGCTTGAACGACACATTGGCGATCTCCGTCGATCCCGGGTGCGAGCTTCTTAAAGCGGGTGTCCGCGGCCCCGGGGCCATATCCCGCCGGAATTCGCTTGTTGAATCGTCGCCAGCGCACACTGAATTATGTAGACACATGGCGTATAGCTCCGTTAGCATTTCCTATGTATTTGCTTATCTCTCACCCAAGTGCGTGCATTCGGCATCGATCCCGGTATGATCGATACCAAACTACTAGTGTTTGGTACAGTACATAGCAGGATTGCTAGCAAAGAGTTAAAAACTCCCTTCGAAACAGAGTTTTTTAACTTGGCCGTAAAATGGTTAGGGTCTAGTTTGAAAAGTGATTTCGAGGCGCGAAACCAGATACTTCTCTCTCTGCGGCCCGACGCCCAGGCTTTCCTCAAGTCCCGCCTCGTCATCAAACGCTTGTCGCTTGGTCAGCGCCTCTATGACGAAGGCGAAGAAGTCACCCACGCGATCTTTCCCCATGACGGCGTCGTCTCCTATACGGCGGAGATGAAGGACGGACGCGAGGTTGGGGTCGGATGCGTCGGCCGTGAGGGCTTTGTCGGATTCACGTTGATCATGGGCGGCGGCAAGGCGGCCAATCGATCGATCGTGCATGTGCCAGGCTATGCGTCTTGGATATCGATCACGGACCTCGACGAAGCGATCGAGGCGTTTCCCTGCGTGCGGACCGCCATGATGAGCTATGCGAAATATCTCATTACGCAATTTGCCAGCACGGTGGCCTGCGTCAGTTTTCATACCGCGGAACAGAGGATCAGCCGCTGGCTCCTCGATGCCCACGACCGGATGGTCGGCGACACGTTTCAAGTTACCCAAGCGTCTCTTTCGGAAATACTCGGCCTGGGACGACCGACGGTCAACGGCGTGTGCAGTGGCCTCATGAATTCCGGCGCGATCCTGTATACGCGCGGCCAACTGACCGTCTCGAATCGCGACACGCTCCTGAGCCATTCATGCGAGTGCTACGCGCGTCTCAAAAAACAGCGGCAGACTCACGTGACATGGTCGCCGGACACGAGCGGATGACGACTGGTGTTTCAGGCCAAAGCCGCTTCGCCGCACCGGAACCGGGACCGTGACCGATAATTTGAACCAAGGCACGGCGGAGATCGCCGAACGCCGCGCCGAGAGCACGCGCCAGATTCAAGCGGCCACCGGTCTCGACGTGGCGATGTTGGAACGGCTGGTGCGCGCCTTTTACGGCGCGGCGCGCCAGGACGACGTTCTCGGACCCTCGTTCGACCACGTTTCGGACTGGGACGCGCATATTGCCGCGATCACGGCATTCTGGTCTTCGGCGGCGCTCGCGACGGGCAGCTATAGCGGGAGACCGCTCGCGGCGCATCTGCCGCTCGATTTGAAACCGCGCCATTTCGCGCGCTGGCTCGACCTGTTCGAGCGCGCGGCGCGCGATATCTGCCCCGCCGCGGGCGCCGAGCTCCTGATCGAAAAGGCCCAGCGCATCGCCAAGAGTCTCGAGATCGGGGCGGCCGCGCACCGGGGCGAATTGCCGGGTGGCGCGGGACGAGACCAGTTCCGCTGAACAGGACGCGCCATCCGTCTCGCGAGGCGTTGCCTAGCTCGACGGCGGGGAAGTGGCCAAGGCCGGGTCGAGACCGCCCACGACGCGCCGGTAGAGATGCCAAGAGGCGTGACCGAGCACCGGCAAAATCACGAACAGGCCGATCAATCCCGACAGGATCGAAAGCCCAAGCAGAAAACCGATCAAGGCCGCCCAAACCATCATGACGAACGGATTGGCGATGACGCAGCGTACGCTCGTCGTCATGGCGGTGATGAAATCGACGTCGCGATCGGTGAGCATCGGCACCGACACGACGGTGATCGAGAAGACGAAAAAGGCGATCACCGCCCCGGCCAGGTTGCCGATCACCGCGAAGGCAAAGCCTTGCGTCGTCGTGAAAATACTGACGACGAGTTCGGGGATCGACGGAATATGCAAGCCGTAAAACAACAGAAACAGGAAGACGGCGAAGTCAACCCAAATGATCAGCGTGAACGCGGTCACGAGGGCGAGCCACCCCAGATCCTTGCCGCGCCGGCGCCAGACCGCGCCCACGACGGTGTCCCAAGTCACCGGCGCGCCGCGTTCGCGGCGCCGCGAAACCTCATACGTTCCGGCGCAGATGAATGGCGCGATCAGGGCAAAACCCATCGTCAGGGGATAACCGAGATAGGGCATCCCGAGCGCGACGATGAGGGCCACCACGACCATTCCGCCAACGGCGTACACGCCCCCAAAAAGCAGACCGATGCGCGGCGCGGATTTGAAGTCGCGGAGTCCCAGGCCGAGACTCGTCACGAGATCGTCGGTCGTCAGCTTTCGAATGACGACGTGTTCCCCGGAGCCGGTTACGGTCGCCGCCGCTTCATCATCGACCATTCCGGCTATCCCATTTCGATGTCGGGCCGGACGCAAACGCAGCAAAATCCGGGGGGAGCAAGG
>JARLIW010000019.1 GCA_031291515.1 Beijerinckiaceae bacterium
AGGCCACTTCGATCACCCTGCCGAGAATATCGGTGGAATGGCCATATTCCCAAACGCGCCCGGGCTCGTGCGCGAACGGAAGCGTGGCGAGTCGGTCGGCGAATTCCTCGTTGGTCACATCGGCCGAAAACAGGTCGGCCTGGCCATACAGATCCCCCACCGCGCCGCCATTGGACTGATAGGTCAGGCCTGACGTGTGGCGCAGCAAATCCTGGACGGTGGGCATCGTCGACGGCTCCGCCAGGACGCCATCGCGAAAAACCTTGGTGTTGGCAAAGGCCGGAATGAAATCGCTGATGGGCTGACCAAGGTGGAGCCACCCCTCCGCCGCCAGCATCATCGCCGCGACGGAAACAATCGGTTTGGTCATCGAATAAATGCGGAAAATCGTATCAGCCGTCATGATCGTGCCCGCTTGCCGATCGCGATAGCCCCAGGCCCGTTTCAACACGGTCTCGCCGTGGCGTTCGATCAAAAGCATGGCGCCGGGGATCCGCCCCGTCTCGACCTCGATCCGCATGGCCGCATCGAGGCGCAACAGCCGTTCGCCCGAAAAGCCCGCGACATCGGGAAAGGGCCCTAGATCCACACTGGTCATCGCACCACCCGGAAAGGCCGGACGCCTCGGTTTCTCAATGTCATTTCTCTCGAAGCCATTTTCTCGGCGGGAGCGGAAGGACGCAAAACAACACGAAGGATCCGCCGGCCCAGGCGAGCAAATATCGTTCCGCCACACCATCCTCCGAAACCATCGGTATCCGCTCGCCGCGAATCATGCCGGCGCGAAAAACAGTCGGCGCCGACCATCGATAGATCCGATTTATAGCGTCTTTAAGAACCCCGCGAAGCGCATCAACCCTTCGGGCCAAGGCCCATGGCCACTTTCGTCATTGATATGCCCCGACGCGCCCGCGTCGACGAGCTCGGCCTGCCAATCCTGGGCAAGCTTCTCGCTCTCGAGGTAATGCGCGAAGCTGTCGTCGCGGCTCGCGATCAACACCGCGGGAAACGGCAATGGATTGCGCGGGACGTCGGCGAAGGCCGGGTCGATCTCCGAGATCAACAGCATCGCCTCGCGCGACGGCGGCGCCACGAGAAAAGCGCCGGCAACCTTCGCCGCGAGTTCGGGCGCCGCATGGGCGACGGTGATACATCCAAGGCTATGAGCGACAACAATCGCCGGGCGCCTCGCCTCGCGGACCGTCGCGATCAAACGTTCCGTCCAGGCTTCGAGATTGGGATTGTGCCAATCCGCCTGCTGCACCCGACGCGCGGTGGGGAGCTTGGCCGCCCACCGGCTGTACCAATGGTCTTCCGTCCCGCCGCTCAGGCCTGGGACGATGAAAATGTCGGCTTCCGCAATTCGCATGACGCCACGTTTAGCAGCAGCGCGCGCTTGGTCAAAGACGTAAGACCGATTTTCTCCGAGGCGGACCTTTTTCGCGATTATCGCTCGCGATAACGTCGTCTCCGCGTAAAGAAGGGGGCAACTGCCTCTCCACCCAGCGGACAGACCGTGACCGTCCCGAAATTCTCTCCCTTCGATGCCGCCGCGATCATCGTCGTGTTGGCGGCCGTGCTCAGCACCATCAACGCCCGCTACGTCAGGCTGCCGCAGACGATCGGCCTGACGATCATGGGCGCGATTCTCTCCGCCCTGATCATTGTCACGGGGCGTCTGTTTCCAAGCCTCGGCCTCATTCACATGACCCGCGCCTTTGTGGATGGGCTCGATTTCCGCGCCACTCTGCTCGACGGCATGCTGTCGTTTCTGTTGTTCGCGGGGGCCTTCCAAATCAACCTCCGCGATATGCGGGACGGGCGTTGGACCATTCTGATCCTGTCGATCCTCGGCACGGTGCTTTCGACCGTCATTACCGGCTTTGGCCTCAAGCTGCTTTTGACCTTCAGCGGTCCCGACGTGCCCCTGATCTGGTGCCTCGTGTTCGGGGCGATCATCAGCCCGACCGATCCCGTCGCGGTGATCGCCATTCTACGCAAGGCGGTCTTGCCGGAGACCATTCAAGCGACCATCGCCGCGGAAAGCCTGTTCAACGACGGTGTCGGCGTGGTTTTGTTTTCGATCCTCTTCGCCGCCGCGAACGGCGACGGTGGCCTATCGATTTCTCATGCCGGAGGCCTGTTTGCGATGCAGGCCGGCGGCGGCGTCGCCTTTGGCATCGTAACCGGCGCCATCTCCTTTTACGCGATCAGCGGGATCGACGAATACGGCGTCGAACTGCTGATCACGCTCGCCGCCGTCATGGGCGGCTATGCGATCGCGCAAGCGGCCGGCGTCAGCGGCCCCGTGGCGATGGCGGTCGCCGGGCTGATCATGGGCAACCATGGCCGCGACTATGCGCTGAGCGAGAGGTCCAGGGATTACGTCGTCAAATTCTGGGAGCTGATCGACGAGATCTTGAACGCCGTGCTGTTCCTGCTCATCGGCCTCGAAGCCATTTCCGTCTGGAACGAGAGCCGCACCATGCTGATCGCGGCCGCCACGATCCCGATCGTACTCGCCGCCCGCTTGATCTCGGTCGCCGTGCCCCTGGCGCTTCTGCATCCGTTCCAGAGCATCGGCAAAGGCGCGCTGCCCCTGCTCTGGTGGGGTGGCCTGCGCGGCGGCATCTCGATCGCGCTGGCCCTCTCGATCCCCAGCGGCCCCTACCGCGAGCTGATCCTGGCCTCGACCTATGCGGCGGTATTCTTCTCGGTCCTGGTTCAAGGCGCGACGATTGGGCGGCTCGCGGCGCGGTATCGGGTGGAAGGTTAGGACTGCGCTTCTCTTCTTGTACGTAATATGGTACAAGACGTTATGAAAATTGCATCCTACAGTGAACTCCGCCGCAACCTCGCCAGCATGATCGATGGCGTCGTCGCCGACCACGAGCCGGTCGTCATCACGCGCGACAAGGGCAAGCCAGCGGCTGTTTTGATGTCCCTCGACGATTTTGCGTCCTACGAGGAGAGCCGATATCTCCTGAAAAGCCCTCGGAATGCCGAGCGTCTGTTGGACTCCGTTGCCGAACTCGAAGGCGGTGGCGGAATTGAAAAGACGCTGAGCGAGTGAGGCTGATTTTCAGCGAAAAAACCTGGGACGATTATCTCTATTGGCAATCCGCCGATCCCAAACTCGTCAAACGGATCAATGAGCTCATCAAGGATTGCATGCGGTCGCCTTTCATCGGCATCGGCAAGCCGGAGCCGCTGCGCGGCCCCTTGTCAGGCTGGTGGTCACGCCGAATGACCCAAGAGCACCGATTGGTTTACCGCGTGCTCGAAGACGGACTACTCATCGCACAGTGCAGATACCATTATTGAAGATTGAATAGCACCAAACGATACAGCTCGCCCTTCGGGAGAACGGTCCCTACGCTCCAAACACCCGCGCAAAAATCGCGTCCACATTCTTCAAATGATACCCGAGATCGAACAGATCCTCCAGCTCCGCCGCGCTGAGCGCCTTCGACACATCCGGGTCCGCTTTCAACAGCGTCAAAAACTCGCCCTCGCCGCGCCAGACAGGCATGGCGTTGCGCTGGACCAGCGCATAGGCGTCCTCGCGGCTCACGCCCTTTTGCGTCAGTGCGAGCAACACGCGCTGCGAATGCACGAGCCCGCCGAGACGGTCGAGATTTCGTTGCATATTGGCGGGATACACGACC
>JARLIW010000114.1 GCA_031291515.1 Beijerinckiaceae bacterium
GACCGCCATCGTCGATATTACCGCTCGTGAAATTCTCGATAGCCGGGGCAATCCGACCATCGAAGTCGATGTCACGCTCGAAGATGGTTCGCTCGGCCGCGCCGCCGTTCCCTCGGGCGCTTCGACCGGCGCGCACGAGGCGGTGGAGCTGCGCGACGGCGACAAGAGCCGCTATGGCGGCAAGGGCGTGCATAAGGCGATCGACAGCGTCAATCGCGATATTTTCGACGCCATCGGCGGCTTCGACGCGGAAGATCAGGTCCATATCGACGAGACCTTGATCGCGCTCGACGGGACGGAGAACAAGTCGCGGCTCGGCGCCAATGCGATCCTCGGCGTTTCGCTCGCGGTGGCCAAGGCCGCGGCCGACGTCGTGGGGCTGCCGCTCTACCGCTATATCGGGGGAACGCAGACCCGCGTTCTGCCGCTGCCGATGATGAACATCATCAATGGCGGCGCCCATGCCGACAACCCGATCGATTTCCAGGAATTCATGATCCTGCCCGTTGGCGCGCCGTCGCTCGCCGAAGCCGTGCGCTATGGCGCCGAAGTGTTCCATGCCCTCAAGAGCGCGCTCAAAAAAGCCGGTCACAATACCAATGTCGGCGACGAAGGCGGCTTCGCCCCGAACTTGCCCTCGGCCGAGTCCGCGCTCGATTTCTGCCTCAAGGCGATCGAGGCCGCCGGGTTCAAGCCGGGCCAGGACATCGCGCTCGGCCTCGATTGCGCCGTGACCGACTGGTTCAAGAACGGCGCCTATCACTACGAGGGCGAGGGCAAGGTGCGCTCGATCGCGGAGCAGGTCGAATATCTCGACAAGCTCGTCGACGCTTATCCGATCGTCTCGATCGAGGACGGCATGGCCGAGGACGATTGGGAGGGCTGGAAACTCCTGACCGACAAGATCGGCAAGAAAGTGCAAGTCGTCGGCGACGATCTGTTCGTCACCAACACGACCCGGCTCGCCAAGGGCATCAAGCTCGGCGTCGCCAATTCGATTCTGATCAAGGTCAACCAGATCGGCACGCTGACGGAAACCATCGCGGCTGTCGATATGGCGCATCGCGCGGGCTATACCGCCGTGATGTCGCACCGCTCGGGCGAGACCGAGGATTCGACCATCGCCGATCTCGCGGTGGCGACCAATTGCGGGCAGATCAAGACCGGCTCGCTGTCGCGCTCCGATCGGATCGCGAAGTACAACCAATTGATCCGCATCGAGGAAGAACTCGGCTCGCAAGCGATCTTCGCCGGCCGCTCGGCCTTGAAGGCGCTCGCGTAACCGCGACTCGGATTGTTCGCTTATGAAAGCGCCTCCCTCTTAAGCCGCGGGGGAGGCGCTTTTTTGCGCCGGTGCCGTCTTGACCATCCATTCGGTCCCCAGCCGCCAAAGCGCCCCTTAACACGGCGCTAACCACCATCTGCCAGACTTGCCGCATGGTTATCCGCACGCGCCTTCGCAGTATTCTTTTCCCGCTGATGCTTTACTGCGTCGCGAGCGGCATCGGCAGCTATTTCGTTTGGCACGCGATCAATGGCGAGCGCGGGCTCAAGACCAACGACGAATACCAGCTCAAGATCGCCGCCCTGACGGCGCAGCTAACAGCCGCCCGGCGCGAAAAAGACCTCTGGCGGCACCGCATCGAATTGTTGAGCGGCGAAACGATCGATCGCGATCTGCTCGAGGAGGAGGCGCGCGTCGTTCTCGACCGTGTCCATAAAAACGATCTCGTCGTTTATCTCCCATCGCAACGCTAGAGGCGGCTCCTCGCAAGAGCCGGCGTTCGAGCGCGGACGCTCCCGGCCTCCCTCCAACGGCGGATAGCCTTGTTTGCAGGCCAGCTATGTCCAAAGGTTGATGCGGTTCCCAACCTCTTCGTGCATAAAGCAAAACGAAGCAGTTGATTGGCCGTCTGGATGGCTCGATTTCCGGACCGGGCTGGTCTAGCTGTAAGGCCGTCATTGGTGACGCATTCGCGAAGGAGTTGGGCATGGCCTCGGTGGATTCGGCTCCCGCAACCCATGGCGATGTCCACGCCGTCGCGCCACCCGATCCGGTGGCCTTCACGCAAGACGAGGAACTGAAGGCCTATCGGGGGATGCTGCTGATCCGCCGCTTCGAGGAGAAGGCCGGCCAGATGTATGGCATGGGCCTGATCGGCGGCTTTTGTCATCTCTACATCGGCCAAGAGGCGGTGGTGACCGGCCTGATGATGGGCGCCAAGCTCGGCGACCAGACGATCACCGGGTACCGCGATCACGGCCATATGCTCGCCTGCGGACTCGATCCCAGGGGCGTCATGGCCGAATTGACCGGCCGCTCGCATGGCCTTTCCAAGGGAAAGGGCGGCTCGATGCACATGTTCTCCAAGGAGAAGCATTTCTACGGCGGCCATGGAATCGTCGGGGCGCAAGTGCCGCTCGGCACCGGGCTCGCGTTCGCCAACCGCTATCGCGGCAACGACAATGTCTCGTTCGTCTATTTCGGCGATGGCGCGTCGAATCAGGGGCAGGTCTACGAGGCCTTCAACATGGCCGAGCTTTGGAAGCTGCCGGTCATCTATGTCATCGAAAACAACCGCTACGCCATGGGCACGTCGGTGACGCGGTCCTCGGCGCTGGTCGATCTTTCCAAGCGCGGGCAGAGCTTTAACATCCCGGGTCTTCAGGTCGACGGCATGGACGTGCGGGCCGTCAAGGCGGCGGGCGATCTCGCGCTCGAATGGTGCCGCGCCGGCCATGGCCCGATGATCCTCGAAATGCAGACCTACCGCTACCGCGGCCATTCGATGTCCGACCCCGCGAAATACCGCACCAAGGACGAGGTGCAGAAGATGCGCGACGAGCACGACCCGATCGAGCAGGTCAAACAGCGCCTGCTCAAAACCGGCGGCGCGAGCGAGGACGAGCTCAAGAAGATCGACGCCGATGTCCGCGCGGTCGTGGCCGATGCCGCTGATTTCGCGACGCAGGATCCCGAGCCGGAGGCGTCCGAACTCTGGACGGACATTTTGAACTGACCTTGCGTCGACTTAATGCAAGACTTCGGATTAGGTCTATAACCAATTCTACTCTAAGCGTTTTATCGTTTGATGTGGCGCTGGCGAGGCATCTGAGGCAGAGTTCATGGCGATCAATATCCTGATGCCCGCGCTTTCTCCGACCATGGAGGAAGGCAAGCTGGCGAAATGGTTGAAAAAGGAAGGCGATAGCGTCAAGTCTGGCGACGTGATCGCCGAGATCGAGACCGACAAGGCGACCATGGAGGTCGAAGCGGTCGACGAGGGGACGCTCGCACGCATCCTGGTTCCCGGCGGCACCGAAAACGTCAAGGTGAATACGCCGATCGCCGTCATCACCGGCGAGGGCGAGAGTGCCGCCGACCTCGCCAAGGACGCCGGCGCGGCCGCGCCGACCTAGGCGGCTGCCGCGGCGACGGCGAGCGCGGCTCGGGCAACGTCAACGGCATCGGCCGCGCCGGTGGCGCAGGCTCCCGCGCCGGCCGCGCCCGCGGCTCCAGTGGCCTCGGCCCCCGCCGCCGCACTCGAATTCCCCGACGGGACGCCGATGGTCAGCACCACCGTTCGCGAGGCGCTGCGCGACGCGATGGCCGAGGAAATGCGCCGCGACGGCGACGTCTTCGTGATGGGCGAGGAAGTCGCGGAATATCAGGGCGCCTATAAAATCACCCAAGGGCTGTTGCAGGAATTCGGCGACCGCCGTGTCGTCGACACGCCGATCACCGAACATGGGTTTGCTGGTCTCGGCGCTGGCGCGGCCATGGCCGGGCTGAAACCGATCGTCGAATTCATGACCTTCAATTTCGCGATGCAGGCGATGGATCAGATCATCAATTCCGCCGCCAAGACGCTTTACATGTCGGGCGGGCAGATGGGCTGTCCGATCGTTTTTCGCGGCCCCAACGGCGCCGCTGCCCGTGTCGGCGCGCAGCATAGCCAGGATTATTCGGCCTGGTATTCGAGCGTCCCCGGCCTCAAGGTCGTCGCGCCCTATACGGCCGCCGACGCCAAGGGCCTGTTGAAGAGCGCCATCCGCGATCCGAACCCCGTGATCTTCCTCGAAAACGAAATCCTCTACGGCCAGCATTTCGATGTGCCGCAGTTGGAGGACTTCACCGTGCCGATCGGCAAGGCGCGGGTCGCGCGCGCGGGCACAGACGTGACCATCGTCTCGTTCTCGATCGGCATGACCTACGCCCTCAAGGCCGCCGAACTTCTGCAAGCCGAGGGGATCGAGGCCGAGGTGATCGACCTGCGGACGCTTCGCCCGATGGATACGGACACGATCCTCGCCTCGGTCAAGAAGACCGGCCGCTGCGTGACCGTCGAAGAGGGCTGGGCGCAATCGGGGATCGGCGCCGAAATCATCGCCCGGGTGATGGAAGGCGCGTTCGACTATCTCGACGCGCCGGTTATCCGCGTGACCGGCAAGGACGTGCCGATGCCCTATGCCGCGAATCTCGAAAAGCTCGCGCTGCCGACCGCGGCCGACGTCGTGCAGGCGGTCAAGGCGGTTTGTTACAAATAAGGCGGATTGAAACACGTGCTTCCGGCCGGCCGGATAACCCAATGAAACGCGCAAGGCGAGAACAATGCCCGTCGACATCCTGATGCCCGCGCTTTCGCCCACGATGGAAAAGGGAAACCTTGCCAAGTGGTTGAAGAAGGAAGGCGATACGATCAAATCCGGCGACGTGCTGGCCGAGATCGAAACCGACAAGGCGACGATGGAGGTCGAGGCCGTCGACGAAGGCGTGCTGGCCAAAATCCTCGTGCCGGACGGGTCGGCCGACGTGCCGGTCAATCAGGTGATCGGGATCATCACCCAAGAGGGTGAGGACGCCTCGTCGATCAAGGCGCCCGCCGCCGCGAAACCCGTCGCCGCCGCGCCTGTGCCGAGCCAAGCCGCCGCCGCCGCCCCGACCCCTCTCGCATCAAAGCCAAATGGCGCGGCGCCCGCCGGAAAACTCTTCGCGTCGCCGCTCGCGCGCCGCCTCGCCAAGCAAGCCGGGCTCGATCTCGCGCTGATTTCGGGCAGCGGACCGCGCGGCCGGATTATCGAGCGCGACGTCCGGGCCGCCGAAAAAGCCGGGCCGCAAGTCAAACCCGCGGCCGCCAGCGCCGCCGTCGCGCCGGTTGGCATGTCGGACGAGACGGTCAAAAAGTTCTTCGAACCGGGCAGCTACGAGGAAGTGCCGCACGACGGCATGCGCAAGACCATCGCGCGGCGTCTCGTCGAGGCGAAACAGACGATCCCGCATTTCTATCTGAGCGTCGACTGCGAACTCGATGCTCTGTTGTCGCTGCGCGAGCAGATCAACAAGAGCGCGCCGTTGAGCAAGGAGGGCAAGCCGCTCTTCAAGATTTCGGTCAATGATTTCATCATCAAGGCGCTCGCGGTGGCGTTGCAGCGCGTGCCCGACGCCAATGCCACCTGGACCGAGGCGGCGATGCTGAAGCACCGTCATTCCGACGTCGGCGTGGCCGTCTCGATCCCCGGCGGTCTGATCACGCCGGTCATCCGCAAGGCCGAAACCAAGTCCTTGCCGATCATTTCCAACGAAATGAAGGATTATGCCGCCCGCGCCAAGGCCCGCAAGCTAAAGCCCAGTGAATATGAGGGGGGGACGACGGCGGTCTCGAACCTCGGCATGTTCGGCATCAAGAATTTCTCCGCCGTGATCAACCCGCCGCACGCCACCATCCTGGCCGTCGGCGCCGGCGAACAGCGGGTGATCGTGAAGAACGGCGCCCCGGCGGTAGCCACCGTGATGAGCGTCACGCTCTCCACCGACCACCGCGCCGTCGACGGCGCGCTTGGGGCGGAACTGATTTCCGCGTTCAAAAAGCTGATCGAAGCGCCGATAGGGATGTTGGTGTGATTTAAGGCGTCGAAAATGAAGCGTCTGATTTCACCGCGGTCTCTGGCATTTGCTTCCCCTCCCCACAAGGGGGAGAGGAAGAGCGTTGGTATTGTCGCGGTTTTACCGGTTAGCTTCAATCGTCGGCTTGGGAGGCCCCGGTGAAATACGCGACGCATCGGCCTGTGCCGCCGTCTCGGGTCAAGCACGCTAAAGCGATGCGGCTCGCGATGACCGGGCCGGAACGCAAGCTCTGGAAGGCGATGCGCTGGCACATGCCGACGGCGAATACACACTTCCGGCGGCCGGTGCCGATCGGGCCCTATATCGTCGATTTTTGCTGCCTGGCCGCGAAATTGATTGTCGAAGCCGATGGCAACCAACACGGAACCGATGAAAGCCGCCGGCGGGATGCCGCCCGGACCCAAGCGCTCGAAAATCAAGGCTTCCATGTCCTCCGCTTTGCCAATGAGGATATCAACGGCTCGATAGACGCCGTTCTCGAGACTGTCCTCGTTCACCTCTCATCGCCCCAAACCTCCGCGCCCGCCGCTGGAGAGGAGATCTCATCCCATGGCTGACACCTACGATCTCATCGTCATCGGCGGCGGGCCGGGCGGCTATGTCGCGGCGATCCGCGCGGCGCAGCTCGGGCTCAAGACGGCGGTGGTGGAACGCGAGCACCTCGGCGGCATTTGCCTGAACTGGGGCTGCATTCCGACCAAGGCGCTGCTGCGCTCGGCCGAGATTTTCCATTATCTCGAACATCCCAAGGACTACGGCCTGACCGTCGAGGGCAAGGTCGGGTTCGATCCCTCCGCGGTGGTCGCGCGCTCGCGCGGGGTCTCGCAGCAGCTCACCGGCGGCGTCGCCTTTCTGCTCAAGAAGAACAAGGTCGATGTGATCTGGGGCGAGGCCTTCATCCCGAAGCCGGGCGACGTCGTGGTCTCCAAGCCCAAGAAGCCCGCCGTGCAGCCGCAAAATCCGCCGCCGAAGGGCACGCTGGGCGAAGGGACGTACAAGGCCAAGCATATCGTCATCGCGACCGGCGCGCGGCCGCGCGTGCTGCCGGGGATCGAGCCCGATCAAAAGCTGATCTGGACCTATTTCGAGGCCATGGTGCCGAAGACCTTCCCGAAATCGCTCGTCGTGATGGGCTCGGGCGCGATCGGGATCGAATTTGCCTCGTTCTACCGCACGATGGGCAGCGAGGTGACGGTCGTCGAGGTGCTGCCGCAAATCCTTCCCGTCGAGGACGAGGAGATCGCGGCGTTGGCGCGCAAGCGCTTCGAGAAACAGGGCATCAAAATCCTGACCGCGACGAAAGTCAGCAAGGTCGAAAAGGGAGCCGACAGCGTCACGGCCACGCTCGAGGATGCCAGCGGCAAGGCGCAGACGATCACGGCGGAGCGGATGATCTCGGCGGTCGGCGTCGTCGGCAATATCGAGGGGATCGGCCTCGAACAACTCGGGGTCGCGATCGAGCGCGGGGTCATCAAGATCGACGGGTTCGGCCGCACCAACGTTCCCGGCGTCTACGCCATTGGCGATGTCGCGGGTCCGCCGATGCTCGCGCACAAGGCCGAGCACGAAGGCGTCATCTGCGTCGAGGCGATCGCGGGGAAACATCCCCATCCCATGGACAAGGGCCTGATCCCCGGCTGTACCTATTGCCAGCCGCAGATCGCCTCCGTGGGCCTCACCGAAGCCAAGGCCAAGGCGGCCGGCTACGAGGTGAAAGTGGGCCGCTTCCCCTTCATCGGCAACGGCAAGGCGATCGCGCTCGGCGAGCCCGACGGGCTGATCAAGACCGTGTTCGACGCCAAGACGGGCAAGCTACTCGGCGCGCATATGGTCGGCGCCGAAGTCACCGAACTGATCCAGGGCTTCGTCGTCGCGATGAATTTGGAGACGACCGAGGAAGAGCTGATCCACACGGTGTTCCCGCATCCGACCTTGAGCGAAATGATGCATGAGAGCGTGATGGACGCGTATGGGCGGGCGATTCATAAGTAGGGAGGGTCACGGATGCTCCCGATGTCCAAGGTTTTTCTCGAGAAGCTGGCAACGGGCGTTTTTGCTAGCTCACGTCATTGAATTGTGCATATATTTGCGCATTGAAGCCGTTCGGAAGCTCGAGTGATCGAAACCAACCGGACGAAGATTGTGGCCCGGCTTCAGCGCGAGGGTTGGTTTGCCCGCTCGGATGGCGGTCACGATGTGTTTAAGCATCCGGACAGGCCTGGGCGTATCGTTCTCCCCCGTCATCGCGTGGTTTCCGTCGGTGTCGCGCGAGTCGTCGCGAAACAGGCCGGTTGGCTTTAGGCAGGGGTAACGAGCATGGCGCATTACATCGGAATCATCGACGGGTCGGCTGGAGCCTATGGCGTGGTGTTCCCCGATCTGCCCGGCTGTGCCTCCATGGGCGCGACCATCGACGAAGCCTTTCGCAACGGGGTCGAAGCCGTGCGGCTCTGGGTCGAGGACGCCAGGGGCGATGGCGATTCTGTTCCGGAGCCTCGGGATATGGACGCTCTTCGGGCGGATGAAGACGTCAAAAGCGTCCTGGCGGAGGGCGGGAGTTTCGTCTCCGTCCCGTTGCTTCTCGATACCGGCCGGCCGGCCCGCGCCAATGTCTCGATCGATGCCGGGCTTTTGGCGGCGATCGACGAGGCGGCGAAAGAGCGCGGTTTGACCCGTTCGGCGTTCATCGCCAGCGCGGCGCGCGACAAGATCGCCAAGGGGGCATGACGTTTCACCGGGCTGTCATGCGCGGCGACGCTACCTATCTTTGGTTGGCTACGTTACAAAAGCCATTCGAATGAATGCCGCGACACCTTCTCCCATGAATGGGAGAAAGGGATCTCAACGCCAATGCTGGCGGAGTTGGAAACCATGTCC
Source organism: Beijerinckiaceae bacterium (assembly GCA_031291515.1). Taxonomy (GTDB): domain Bacteria; phylum Pseudomonadota; class Alphaproteobacteria; order Rhizobiales; family Beijerinckiaceae; genus RH-AL1. The sequence continues at coordinate 8,783 of JARLIW010000114.1, forward strand.
CTCGACGACACCATCGCCCGCCCCCGCCATCCCGAAAAGGCGCATCGGCCGGATCAGCCGGTGGCGCGCAAGCCGGATTGGATCCGCGTCAAGGCGCCGGGGTCGGCGGAGTTCAACAAGACGAATGATATCGTCAAGCAGCATGGTCTGGTGACGGTCTGCCAAGAGGCGGGCTGTCCGAATATCGGCGAATGCTGGTCGAAGCGGCATGCGACCTTCATGATCATGGGCGATACCTGCACGCGCGCCTGCGCTTTCTGCAACGTCAAGACCGGGATGCCCGGCGCGCTCAATCCGCGCGAGCCGGCGCGGATCGCCGATGCCGTGGCCAAGCTCGGCTTGGCCCATGTCGTGATCACCTCGGTCGACCGCGACGATCTCGCCGACGGCGGCGCGGCGCATTTCGCGCAAGTGATCGGGGCGATCCGCGCGAAAAGCCCGGCGACGACGATCGAGGTGCTGACGCCCGATTTCCTGCGCAAGCCCGGCGCGCTCGAAGTGGTGGTGGCGGCCAAGCCCGATGTCTTCAACCATAATCTCGAGACGGTGCCGTCCAAATATCTGACGGTGCGGCCCGGCGCGCGCTACTTTCATTCCGTGCGCCTGTTGCAGCGGGTCAAGGAGCTGGATCCCGAGATTTTCACCAAATCCGGGATCATGGTCGGACTCGGCGAGGAATGGGCGGAAATCCTCCAGCTCATGGACGATCTGCGCAGCGCCGACGTCGACTTCCTCACGGTCGGGCAATATTTGCAGCCGACCAAGAAACATCATGCGGTCATCAGCTTCATGCCGCCCGAGGAGTTCAAATCGCTCGAAAGCCTGGCGCTGTCCAAGGGGTTTCTGGTCGTCTCGGCCTCGCCGTTGACGCGCTCGTCGCATCACGCGGGCGAGGATTTCGCGCGGCTTCGACAGGCGCGGGCCGACGCCGCCGCGCCAATAGGCTGAAATGTCGCGACAAAACCAGGGGATAGGCGCGCGCGGCTCTTTTACTCCGGCGCGGGCCTGCGATAAGAGGCGCGATGCCTAGTTTCGAGACGTCGCGCCGCGTCCACCATTCGGCCGCGCAAATGTTTGCCCTCGTCGCGGATGTCGAGGACTATCCGAAATTCTTGCCTCTGTGCCAGTCGCTTCGCGTGATCCGCCGCTCCACCGAGGGCGAGCGCGAGACGCTCGTCGCGAATATGCAGGTCGGCTACAAGGCCATCCGCGAGACCTTTACGACGAAAGTGGTTTGCGACAGGGCTTCGCTCAAAATCCTCGTCAATTACATCGACGGGCCGTTCAAGCATCTCGAAAACACCTGGCGCTTCCGCGACGCCGACGACACGTCGTGCCACGTCGATTTCCACATCGATTACGAGTTCAAAAACCGCATGCTGAGCGCGCTCATGGGCGGCATGTTCGACGTCGCGTTCCGGCGCTTTGCCGATGCGTTCGAGCAGCGCGCCGATGCGGTTTACGGCCGGTCGTAGAGCGCTTTCCGCTTTGGTGGAATCACCAAAGCGATGGGAAATCGCTCTCTTGCCAAGGAGTGAGAGCATGTCCTCGATCGAAAAAGTCCGCAACTTTTTCGGGACATGCTCTGAATTATTTTGGGCGATGCCGCAGGACGGATTTTCGGTAGCCGTAGAGAAAGTAGATCGCGAGGCCCACGGCGAGCCAGACGATGAGACGTAGCCATGTGATTCCCGGCAGAGCGCTCATCAGCAGCAGGCAGAAGCCAATGCCGCAGAGCGGCACGACGGGAACGCCAGGGGTGCGAAACGGTCGCCGGACCCCGCCGTCGCTTCGGCGCAGCATGATGACCGCGCCGCACACGAGAATGAAGGCGAACAGCGTTCCGATACTGACCATTTCGCTCAAAATATCGATCGGCGTGAAGGCGGCGACGGCGGCGACGACGACCCCGGTCAAGGTCTGGCTCAGGTAAGGCGTTTGCAGTCTCGGATGGGTCGTCGCGAACAGCCGCGGCAGCAGCCCGTCCTGCGCCATGGTGAATAGGATTCGGCTCTGCCCGTAGAGCAGCACCAGAATCACCGTGGTGAGACCGGCCAGCGCTCCGATCTTGATCGGGAACGAAAACCACGCGAGGCCGATCACATCGACGCCTTTGGCGACGGGGTCCGGCACGTTGAGTTGCCCATAGGGAACGAGCCCGGTCAGGACCGCCGCCACGGCGACGTAGAGCAGGGTGCTGATCACGAGCGAACCCAAAATGCCGATCGGCATGTCGCGCTGCGGATCGCGCGCCTCCTGCGCGGCCGTGGAGACGGCGTCGAAGCCGATGAAGGCAAAAAAGACCACGGCCGAGCCGCGCAAGATGCCGCTCACACCGAAATGGCCCGTCGTGCCCGAATTGGGGGGAATGAACGGGTGCCAGTTCTCGGGATGGATATAGAACGCGCCGACGCCGATGAAGGCAACGACCACGGCGAGTTTGAGGATGACCATCGTATTGTTGAGCCGCGAGGATTCCTTGGTCCCCGCGACGAGGCTGGCCGTCAGGATCGCGATAATGAAAGCCGCCGGCAAATTGACGATTCCATGGACCGTGCCGCCGTCGGGCAGCGTGATCACCGTTCCCGGCGCGGTGGTCAGGACGGCGGGAATGACGATGCCGATCGAGCGCAGAATGCTGACGATGTAACCGGACCAGCCCACCGCCACTGTCGCGGCGCCCATTGCATATTCGAGGATCAAATCCCAGCCGATGATCCAGGCGAAGATTTCGCCCATGGTCGCGTAAGTATAGCTGTAGGTGCTGCCGCTGACCGGCAGCATCGCCGCGAGTTCGGCATAGCAAAGACCGACAAAGGCGCAGGCGACGCCGCCGAGAATAAAGGACAGCATGATGGCGGGCCCGGCATATTGCGCGGCGGCCGTTCCGGTCAAAACGAAAATGCCCGCGCCGATAATGGCGCCGATCCCCATCGCGGTAATGCTGTAGGGTCCGAGCGTCTTGGCGAGTTTATGCGGATGGTCTTCCGAGCTTCTGATAATGTCGTCGACGGACTTTCGTGACATCAGTCCTTGATCCGCCATGCGACACTCCCTGAATCCACCGGCCCAATCCTAGTGATCACGCCAGGGCATCAAGGTTCTAGCGAAATGAATGCCTGCCCGCCGAAACATTTCAAACCGTGGCGTCGGTCAGCATTTTGAACGCGTGAAACACCGCCGCGGTCCGGATTTGCGAGCGGCCGATCGGGCCGAAACGCCGCTCGGCGGCAATGGGCGGGCGTCCGCGCCGCAGGCAGGCGAAATGGACGAGGCCGATCGGCTTTTCGATCGAGCCACCGTCGGGACCGGCGATGCCGGTGATCGAAACCGCGACATCGGCGGGCGAGTGATCGAGCGTTCCGATCGCCATGGCGCAGGCGACTTCGGTCGAGACGGCGCCAAAATGCGCGATCATGTCCGCGGGCACGCCGAGACATTCCGTCTTGGCCGCGTTGGAATAGGTCACGAAGCCGCGATCGAAGACGGCGCTCGAGCCGGGGATCGCGGTAATCAGCGCGGCCACGAGGCCGCCGGTGCAGGATTCCGCCGTCGCGAAGGTCAGGCGATGCTTGCGGTAGAGCGCGAACAGCGCTTCGGCCTCGGCGACGCCGGCGCCCGTCAACATGGCAGCGGCAGCCGGATCGTCGCGATCGCGAGCGCCGCGATGCCTTCCTCGCGGCCGGTGAAGCCGAGGCGCTCGGACGTCGTGGCCTTGACCGCGACGCGGTCGAGCGGGAGCCCCGTGACCTCGGCGATGCGCGCGCGGATCGCCTCGCGATGCGGGCCGACTTTCGGCGTTTCGCAGACGACGGTCGCGTCGATATGGGCGATCATGCCGCCGCGCTTGCGCACGGCCTCGGCCGCATAGGCCAGGAAGATGTTGGAATCCGCGCCCTTCCATTGCGGGTCGGAGGGCGGAAAATGGCTGCCGATATCGCCATCCCCGAGCGCGCCGAACAGCGCGTCGGTGATCGCGTGGCTCAACACGTCGGCGTCGGAATGACCGACGAGGCTCTTGGTATGCGGCACCTTGAGACCGCCGAGCCAGACATGATCGCCGGGCCCGAACGCATGGACGTCGTAGCCCTGGCCGGTGCGGACGTCGGGACAATCTTGGATCAACCGGGCTTCGGCGGCGGCGACGTCTTGTTTCGTCGTGACTTTCATATTGCCGGCTTCTCCTTCGAAAACATGGACGGAATGGCCAGCCCATTCAGCGATTGCCGCATCATCCGTCAAGCCATGGGCCCCCGCGGCCTCCGCCGCGAGATGCGCGGCATGGATGAGATCGAAGCGGAAGGCCTGCGGAGTCTGGACCGCGCGCAGCGAATCGCGTGGCGGCGTTTCGACGATCCTGCCAGTCTCGTCCACGGTCTTGATCGTGTCGGTGACGGCGAGGCCGGGCACCGCGGCGCCGTGCCGGTGCGCCGCGGCTTCGGCGCGCGCGATCAATCCCGGCGTCGCGAACGGCCGCGCGCCGTCATGGATCAAGACGACGGCCGGCGCATTGGGCAAGTCGGCGAGCGCCGCAAGGCCCGCGCGCACGCTGTCCTGGCGGGTGGCGCCGCCTGGGACCGGCGGCAGCAGACGGTCGCGACCCGCGTCGCCGAGCGCTTCGAGACTGGCCGCATAAAGATCGGCGTCGTCGCGATGGATCACGGTCAGCACCCGCGCGGTGCCGCTCGCGTCCAACAGCGCGCGCAGCGTGTGGGCGAGCAGCGGCTTGCCGGCCAAGGCGAGATATTGCTTCGGGATCGTCGTGCCGACGCGCGAGCCGCGCCCGGCGGCGACCACGAGAATGACCGTGGAATGGTGTTGCGTCATGGCCGGAAGACGTCTCTCGGGGAATGATGGGCGTCTTTTCCGGCGTTTCCACGGCCAGGTCAAACCGGAAGACGAGCAATTTCACCCATTTGTCGCCCATAAAATGAAAGGACGTTATTTATTTTCGCAGCGAGCCACTTGCCGCATCGCACAAATTGATTACAATCTGGGCATGCTGCATTCTGCTTATGATTTAGGCACCTCGACCGGCTCCGACACGACGGGCCCGGGCATTCCCTTTGGACCGGCCGTGCTTGCGCCGATGTCGGGCGTTACGGATTTGGGCATGCGGCGGCTGGCGCAGCGGTTTGGCGCCTCGCTCACCGTCTCGGAAATGGTCGACAGCGATTTTTACACGGCGGGCGACGCGGCGAGTGCCGTGAAAGCGAGCGGCGAGGGGATTTCCCGCCATGTCGTGCAGATCGCGGGTTGCGATCCCACCGGTCTCGCCAAAGCGGCTCGGCTGGCCCAGGATCATGGCGCCGATATCGTCGATATCAATATGGGATGTCCCGCGAAAAAGGTGGTCGGCGGCTTGGCGGGCTCGGCTTTGATGCGCGATCTCGATCACGCCATCGCGCTGATCAAGGCCACGGTGGGCGCGGTTTCGATCCCCGTCACCGTCAAGATGCGCCTGGGCTGGGACGAGGCCTCGCTCAACGCGCCCGAACTGGCGCGCCGGGCGCAAGCGGAGGGCGTCGCGATGGTGACCGTCCACGGCCGGACGCGGTGCCAGTTCTACAAGGGCGACGCGAATTGGGCCGCGATCAAGGCCGTCAAGGACGCGGTTTCGATTCCCGTGATCGCGAATGGCGATTGCCGGAGCGTCGAGGATGCCGTGGCGATGTTGGAGCGCTCGGGCGCCGATGCCGTCATGATCGGCCGCGCGGCGTTGGGCCGGCCCTGGCTCGTGGGGGATATCGCCCATGCCTTGGCGACGGGCGCGCGCCGCGCCCCGATCGCCGCAAGCCTGCGCCAAGACGCGGCGCTCGAACATTACGATCTTTTGCTCTCGATCTACGGCCGGGACAAAGGCGTGCGCCATGCGCGCAAGCACCTTGCGGCCTATGCGTTCCACGCCGGCGCGGATTCCGACGCCAGCGCGGTGCGGACGCTTCTCACCAGCGACGATCCGGCCACGGTTCGGTCGCTGCTCGCCGGCCTGTTCGACGGGCTCGACGTTTCCTCTCATTTGGAGAAGGCCGCATGACGGCGCGCCGGTCGGTTAAGGTTCAGCCCTTGAAAGTTCAGCCCTTGGCGGCAGCGGATGTGACGAAGCGCGCGGATAGGGTCTCATCCGTCGATGGCCTCGACGCGATTCAGGTTCTCGAAGCCTTGCCGCATCCGATCATGACCATTCGCGAGGACGGCGTGATCTGGAAGGCCAATTCGGCGGCCGAGGTGTTCTTCGACACGAGCCTCGTGTCGCCGCGGCGTCAAAAGCTCGCGTCGCTTCTCCCAAAGGATTCCTCGCTTTTGGCGTCGATCGCGCAGGTCCGCGCGACCGGTCACGCGACCCAGGAGCACCGCGTCGAACTGGGTCTGCCGCGCCAAGGTGTCGAGCGCCAAGTGGATGTGTTCGTCTCGTTGCTGGCGCCGCAAAGCCGAACCGTCGTCGTGATGCTGCGCGAGCGCGCGATCGGCGAGAAGCTCGATCGCCAGCACGCCCAGCGCGGCGCGGCGCGGTCGGTCTCGGCCATGGCCTCGATGCTCGCGCATGAAATCAAAAATCCGCTGTCGGGCATTCGTGGCGCGGCGCAGTTGCTCGAGGCCGAGGTCAGCGACAGTGATCGCACGTTGACGCGTTTGATCTGCGACGAAACCGATCGGATCGTGAAGCTCGTCGATCGCATGAAGCCGTTCTCCCAAGGCGTTCCCGAGGAATATGATCAGGTCAATATTCACGCGGTCCTCGACCACGTGAAGAAAGTCTCGCAAGCGGGATTTGCCCGGCACATCCGCTTCAAGGAATTCTATGATCCGTCGCTGCCGCCGGTCTTCGGCAGCCGCGATCAGCTCATCCAGGTTTTTCTCAATTTGGTTAAAAATGCCGCCGAGGCGATCGGCCCGACGCGGCAGGACGGTGAAATCGAGCTGCGCACCTCGTTCCGGCCCGGTTTCCGCTTGAAAATCAACGGCTCGGATATGCCGGTGAGTCTGCCGCTCGAATTTTCGGTGCGCGATAACGGCCCTGGCGTCGCCGACAACATCATTCCGCGCCTCTTCGATCCCTTCGTGACCACCAAGCCGACGGGAACTGGCCTTGGACTTGCTTTGATCTCCAAGATCATTGGCGACCATGGCGGGATCGTCGAGTGCGACTCGCATCCGGGGCGGACAACGTTCAAAATTCTCATGCCGATGCTCGCGGCCCGCGATGGGCGCGGTGATCTGGCTGGATAGGAAGCCGCCCTTGGCGGAGAAAAACGGACGATGAACACAGGACACATTCTCGTAGCCGACGACGATGCCGCGATCCGTACCGTGCTCAGCCAGGCTCTTTCACGGGCTGGTTACGACGTGCGCACCACGGGGACCGCGGCAACGTTATGGGGTTGGGTCAAGGCCGGCGACGGCGACCTCGTGATCACCGACGTCGTCATGCCCGACGAAAACGCTTTCGAGCTTTTGCCGCGCATGAAAAAGCTCCGGCCCGAATTGCCGATCATCGTCATGAGCGCGCAAAACACCTTCATGACGGCGATCAAGGCCTCGGAGCGCGGGGCCTATGATTATCTGCCGAAACCGTTCGATCTGCGCGAATTGGTGGCGATTGTCGGCCGCGCGCTCGAAGAGCCGAAGAACCGGTTGAAGACCTCGCTCCCCGAGGAGCTCGACGACATGCCGCTGGTGGGCCGCTCGCCCGCCATGCAGGAGATCTATCGCTCGCTGGCCCGCCTGATGGCGACCGATCTCACGGTCATGATCACCGGCGAATCCGGCACCGGCAAGGAATTGGTGGCGCGCGCGCTGCACGATTACGGCAAGCGCAAGAAAGGGCCTTTCGTCGCGATCAACATGGCGGCGATTCCGCGTGACCTGATCGAAAGCGAGCTGTTCGGGCACGAGAAGGGCGCCTTTACCGGCGCCAATCAGCGCTCGGCCGGCCGTTTCGAGCAGGCCGAGGGCGGCACGCTGTTTCTCGACGAAATCGGCGACATGCCGATGGAGGCGCAGACCAGGCTGCTGCGCGTGCTTCAACAGGGCGAATATACCACGGTCGGCGGGCGCACGCCGATCAAGACCAATGTGCGGATCATCGCCGCGACCAACAAGGATCTGCGGATCCTGATCGGGCAGGGGCTGTTCCGCGAGGATCTGTTCTTCCGCCTCAACGTCGTGCCGCTGCGCTTGCCGCCGTTGCGCGAGCGGATCGAGGACGTCGCCGATCTCGCGCAGCATTTCTTCAATATC
>JARLIW010000115.1 GCA_031291515.1 Beijerinckiaceae bacterium
ATGATCCCCGCTTTGGCCGCGCGTATGAGCGCCTTGAATCCGCCGCCTGTCGGCGGCGCGCCCGGGGGCGATGTCGCTTTGGGTAAAGAAATCTTTGCGCATGGATTGCCCGATCAGAATGTTCCCGCCTGTTCCGCCTGCCACGGTCCCGACGCCAAGGGGCAACGCGAAATTCCTCGGATCGCGGGCCAACTCTATTGGTACATGGTTGGCACCCTGTCGATCTGGAGCAGCGAACGCGGCCAGGGCGGGCGTCCGGACATTTCATGGATCATGCGGCCGACCGTGGCGAACCTAACCCGGAAACAGGTTGAGGCGCTCGCCGAATATGTCAGCGCGCTCAGGTAAAATCACGGCGCATATCGCGCCAATCGGTCTGAACACGTCACGCAAGAGACTTTAAATTATGAAGCACTTCCGTACGCAAATGGCGGTTCTTGCGATTTCCCTCGCCACGGCCGCGCCGCTTCTGGCGGAAGATCTGCAGATTCGCAATTGTACCTGGTGTCATGGATCGTCCGCGCAGGGCTATTCCGTGGCGCCGCGACTGGCCGGCCAGAGGGTCGATTATCTGGCAAATCAGCTCGAAGCCTTTTCGACCCATAAGCGGGATGAGTTCCTCCTTTCGACCAAGTATATGTGGAACGCGACCGCGCATCTCGATCCATCGACGGCGCGTCATCTGGCCGTGTATTTTTCCGCGCTGCGGCCCGAGTCCGCGAAGGACGGCGACATCAAACTCGTCGCCGAGGGCAAGGCTATATTTGAAAACGGCGTTCCCAACGAAAACATTGCCGCTTGCCAGGCGTGCCATGGCCCCGATGCGCAGGGGGTGCGCGAAATTCCGCGCCTCGGCGGGCTCTCGTACAACTATCTCAAGCGTCGGCTTGAGGATTGGAGCCAGGGCCATGACACTTCGGGGACACCAATGCCGCACGTCGCGCGGTCTTTGTCGCCGGATCAAATCGCCGCCCTCGCGTCGTATATGAGCTTTGTCGAAGGCGCATCTTTGGAGAAATAGGCTGAGGCGTTCGTTCGAATTGAAGACGGGCAAGAGAAAGCGCCGTCGTATGGGGCAAGTCGGAAGGATGGAAAGAAGCGTGCGGCCCGCAAACCGTTCGTGGCGCCGACATCCTGCACGACTGTCACGCGCGAGATCAGCCACGACATGCGTGCAAACTTTGGGTGAAGAAAGCGCGATGTAATTCGTCGATGACGCTTGCCGCGTTGTTTGGTTGCTAAATCTGAACATACGGCTGCACAAACTCAATCGTTCGGGTCCCGAGCCGTCGAGTTCGCCGATCGAAGGGACGCTTGACCCATTCAGCTCGGCCTCGCCAAATGACCGTCATCGGCGCCAAGCTCACGGAGCGGAGCGAAGCCGACGATGGCAGCTCCCGTCCCAGTTTGGAAAATCAAACTGCCCTGTTTCTCCTTCTACGACCGCAAGCCTAGCCGCTACTCCGCCGTCGCTGCCTTCACGACGCCGCCATGGGCCGCCGACCATTTCTCGGGCGCGTTCAAAAACGCTTCCACTTCGGTCAGAACCTGGGGCGCGAAATGGCCGCTCGCCTTGGCCGCTTCGAGCACGTCCCACCAAGTCGTGAGATAGTGCAGCTTGACCTTGAGCTCGTCCATGAGTTCGCGGCTCTTGGGAAAAATATCGTAGAAGAACAGAACGAAACAATGATCGACCACGGCGCCGACTTCGCGCAGCGCCGTCACGAAATTGGCCTTGCTGCCGCCGTCGGTGGCGAGATCCTCGACGAGCAGGGTGCGCGCGCCTTCGGTCACGAGCCCTTCGATCCGCGCGTTGCGGCCGAAGCCTTTCGGCTTCTTGCGGACATATTGCATGGGCAGGCCGAGCCGGTCGGAAATCCAGGCGGCGAAGGGGATGCCGGCCGTTTCCCCGCCCGCGATGACATCGAGCGATTCGTAGCCGATCTCGCGCAGGATCGTGGCGGCCGCGAAATCGTTGAGCGCGGTTCGCAGCCGCGGATAGGAAATGATCTTGCGGCAATCGATATAGACCGGGCTCGCCCCGCCCGAGGTCAGAATGAAGGGCTTGTCCTCGTAGAAGTGGACCGCCTTGATTTCGAGCAGCATTTTCGCGGCTTCGCGGGCGATGACGGCCTTGTCGGAGGCGAGGGGATAGCTGGCCATGCGAAACTGCTCCGCGTGAGGGGAACCCGTCATTAGGACACGAGGCCGGTCAGTCGGGGAATGCGCCTCTTTTCGATGGACGCGAGGCCGACGTCAACCCGCCCTGGACATTCGTTCTCCGCCGCGTGCCGCGCGTCGCGCGATACGCCACCGTCCAGGCTCAGCGTGGATCCTCGAGGGCCCGCGAAATTTCCTTGAGACCAGGCAAAATCTGTTCAATCTGGTCTCGCATCGACCCTCCGGCCGCGCAACTCGTCCGCATGAAGTTGTTCATCGCGAAGAGGATCACCGCCAGTACGATCAGGCGATTGATGACGAGGGAGAGAGCCCATTTGATCATGGCCGGCCTCCAAGCAAGGCGTGGCCGTTGTTCTGGCTCGATTCTGCTGACGGACGGCCCACCTACGCGGGCTCGCTGAGCGTGGCGACGCGTCGTGCAAGAGAGGCGCGTTCGGCTTCGAGCGCCCGCATCCGCCGGGCGGTTTCGATCGAAACGACCGTGCCGACATTCGAGGCTAGAAACACCACGCCGGCTTCCATCTCCTGACGCCAAACGATCCGGACCCGGCGGCTGTCGCCTTTCTGCGGGATCATCAGATCGAATTCGTCCGGGCACGTCACCGGATGCGCGAAAACGAGTTTCGCGCCATTTTGGGACATGTTCCGGACCATGCAGTCGATTGTGGAGCACCGGTTGTTGAAGGCGATCGTGCTCCCGAGATACGTGCGCCCTCTATGTGTTTTTCTTCGTTCTTGCATCTGCATCCCTCATTGACACAACGGCCATCGACACGTGGGAAGGGAGCAAATTGCCTGCCGCTCGTTTTCGACCGCGCGGAGCGGCGTCGCGCAAGATCGGCGCGGCCCGGAATCTGGGGGACGCATCGCCGCATTGCGGGCCAGCGCGAGACCTTTTAAACAATGGGGGGTGCGCGAGCCCGTCCTGGGCCGGCCTTCCCCTCTGGTCCCGAGGCGGGTTTTACAAAAGTCTTTTGGAGGATTGCCATGGGCTTCGACGTCACGCTCACGATCAATGGCGAGCGCCGTGTCATTCCGCTCGAGGATGCGCGCGTCACGCTGCTCGATCTTCTGCGCGAGCGGCTCGACTTGACCGGCGCCAAGAAAGGCTGTGATCGCGGCCAGTGCGGGGCGTGCACGGTTCTGGTCGAGGGCCGCCGGATCAATTCCTGTTTGACCCTGGCGATCAGCCTCGACGGCGCCAATGTGACGACGATCGAGGGCATCGCGCGCGGCGATCTTCTGCATCCGGTGCAGGCGGCCTTTATCGAACATGACGGTTTTCAGTGCGGCTTTTGCACGCCGGGCCAGATCATGAGCGCGATCGGTCTGATCCAGGAGGGCCAGGCGGGCGATGATCCCGAGCGTATCCGCGAGGGGATGAGCGGCAATTTGTGCCGGTGTGGCGCCTATCTCGGGATCACGGACGCGATTCTGGAAGCGCAGGCAAACACGTCGCAAAAGGCGGGAGAAGCGGCATGACTCCGTTCGATTACAAACGGGCGTCCAGCGTCGACGAGGCGGTCGCCACCGCGTCGGGCGCGGGCAGCGTCTTTCTCGCCGGCGGCACCAATCTGCTCGATTTGATGAAAGGCGGGATCAGCCGTCCCGCGCGTCTCGTCGATGTCACGCGGCTGCCGGGCCTCGATGCGATCGAATGGCTGAACGATGGCGCGGTGCGGATCGGCGCGTTGGTGCGCAATAGCGATCTCGCGCATGACGTCAAATTCGCACAGAGCTTTCCCGCCGTGGCGGAGGCCTTGTTGTCAGGCGCTTCGGCGCAATTGCGCAACGCCGCGACGGCAGCTGGCAACGTTCTCCAGCGCACCCGGTGCCAATATTTCTACGACACGGCGAGTGCCTGCAACAAGCGGACGCCCGGCGCCGGATGCGATGCCGTGGGGGGATTTACCCGGACCCACGCGATCCTGGGCTGGAGCGCGCAATGTATCGCCACCCATCCCTCCGATTTCTGTGTGCCGCTCGCGGCGCTCGATGCCGTCGTCGAGATCGAGGGCAAGAACGGCCGGCGCGAAGTGCCTTTGGATGCATTTCATCTTCTGCCCGACGAGACGCCCGAGCGCGAGACCGTCCTCGAACCCGGCGATCTCGTCACCGCCGTGCGCCTGCCGCCGAGCGCGGCGGGTTTTTCGGGTCATGCCCGCTATCTCAAGGTCCGAGATCGAACCTCTTACGCGTTCGCCATTGTCTCGGTGGCGGCGGCCCTCCGGTTCGAGAACGGGACGATCGCCGAGGCGCGGCTCGCCTTGGGCGGCGTCGCGCTCAAACCCTGGCGTGCCCGCGCGGCGGAAGGTCTGCTC
>JARLIW010000116.1 GCA_031291515.1 Beijerinckiaceae bacterium
CGACTTCGAGCGGCTGTCGGAACTTGCAAGCCGGAAGCGTCGCGAGCCCTCGCATTTCGAGACGGCTTCATCGCCCGCGGAGCCTTGCGAGCCGCCTGGGATAGAGAGCGATGAAGCCTCCGTGTGAGGGGGCTGTGGAAGTTGCGCAAACCCATCAGAAGCCCTCATGTTGAGGAGCCTGCCCTTGCAGGCGTCTCGAAACACGAGGGCGTCTGGCCAGGATCTTTCCGCCCCTTCAACTACACCCGCTCGTCCCACCACAGGTGTCGCATTTCAGGCACGTCCCATTCCGCACGAGCGTAAAGTTCCCGCATTCGCCGCAGGCTTCGCCGGTATAGCCTTTCATCCGGGCGAGGCTGCGTTTTTCGGCGGCGCTCGGCGTGGGCTCGGCGTGGGTCTCGCCGAGTTCGGCCTGCAGCGCGGTCGCGACGCTTTGCAGCTCCGTCTCGACGTCGCTTTTGAGCGCGGTCGCGCCTTGGGTCGCATAGCCCTGGGCTTGCATCGGGGCCTGCGTCCCGCCTTGCACCAGCATCAGCTTGTCGGCCTTGGAGCGCACGAAGCCCTTGGAGACGAAACGCGCGGTGCTGGCCGGCACTTCGCCGACGGGGGCGGGCGCCTTGCCCTGGGTCTCGCCGCCGCCGAGCACGTCATGGCCGATTTCGCTCGGGTCGACATGGGCGAGTTCGTTGCGGCCGAGATACGAAATCGCGAGTTCGCGGAAGACGTAGTCGAGGATCGACGTGGCGTTCTTGATCGCGTCGTTGCCCTGGACCAATCCCGCCGGTTCGAAGCGGGTGAAGGTGAAGGCGTCGACATATTCGTCGAGCGGCACGCCATATTGCAGGCCGACCGAGATCGCGATCGCGAAATTGTTCATCAAGCTGCGGAAGGCGGCGCCTTCCTTGTGCATATCGATGAAGATTTCGCCGATCCGGCCATCCTGATATTCGCCGGTGCGCAGATAGACCTTGTGGCCGCCGACCACGGCTTTCTGGGTATAGCCCTTGCGCCGGTCGGGCAGGCGCTCGCGCTCGCGCATCCGTTCGATCCGCTCGACGACGCGTTCGACGATCCGTTCCGCCACGGCGCTGGCGCGGGCCGGCGCGTTGGAGGCGACGAGCGCCTCGATCGCATCGCCGGCCTCTTCCTCGCCGTCGTCCTCGATCAACTGGCTGTTGAGCGGCTGCGAGAGTTTCGATCCGTCGCGGTACAGCGCATTGGCCTTGAGCGCGAGCCGCCAGGAGAGCATGTAGGCCTCCTTGCAATCCTCGACGCTGGCATCGTTGGCCATGTTGATCGTCTTCGAGATCGCGCCCGAGATGAAGGGCTGCGCCGCCGCCATCATGCGAATGTGGCTCTCGACCGAGAGATAGCGCGTGCCGGTGCGTCCGCAGGCATTGGCGCAATCGAACACGCCGTAATGCTCTTTCTTCAAATGCGGCGCGCCTTCGACCGTCATGGCGCCGCAGACGTGGACATTGGCGGCCTCGGCCTCGGCCTTGGTGAAGCCGAGCCAGGTCAGAAGATCGAAATTAGCATCGTCGATCTTCTCGGCCGGCACTTTGAGGTTATCGCGAAGGAAATCAGCGCCTAAGGTCCATTTGTTAAAGACGAACTTGATGTCGAAGGCGCCGGCCAGCGTCTTCTCGAGCTCGTCGAGCTTGGCCTCGGTGAACCCCTTGGCCTTGAGGGTGGTGTGGTTGATGCCGGGCGCCTGGCGCAGCGAGGCATGGCCGACCGCATAGGCCTCGATCTCGGCGATCTCGGCTTCGCGATAGCCGAGCGCGCGCAGGCCTTCGGGCACGGCGCGGTTGATGATCTTGAAATAGCCGCCCCCGGCCAATTTCTTGAATTTCACCAGGGCAAAGTCCGGCTCGATGCCGGTCGTGTCGCAATCCATCACCAGGCCGATCGTGCCGGTCGGCGCGACGACGGTGGTCTGGGCGTTGCGATAGCCGTAGGTCTCGCCGAGCGTGACCGCTCTGTCCCAGGCTGTCTTGGCATGGGCGATCAGGTCCTTGTCGCGCAGCGACGCGCCGTCGAGCGGCACCGGGGCGATCGAGAGCGCCTCGTAGCCCGCGGCCTCGCCATAGGCGGCGCGGCGATGGTTGCGCATCACCCGCAGCATGCTCGCGGCGTTTTCTTGGTAACGCGCGAAGGCGCCGCGCTCCTTCGCCATTTCGGCCGAGGTGGCATAGCAGACGCCGGTCATGATCGCCGACAGAGCGCCGCAGATCGCGCGGCCTTCATCGGAATCATAGGCGATGCCCGAGGACATCAGGAAGCCGCCGATATTGGCGAAGCCGAGGCCGAGCGTGCGGTACTCGTAGGAGAGCTGGGCGATTTCCCGGCTCGGGAATTGCGCCATCAGCACCGAGATTTCGAGCACGACGGTCCACAGCCGCACCGCATGTTCATAGGCCGCGAGGTCGATGTTCTTGGTGGTGGCGTCGCGGAACTGCAGCAGATTCAACGACGCGAGGTTACAGGCGGTGTCGTCGAGGAACATATATTCGGAGCAGGGGTTCGAGGCCACGATCGGCCCCGCCGCCGGGCAGGTGTGCCAGTCGTTGATCGTCGTGTGATATTGCAGGCCCGGATCGGCCGAGGCCCAGGCGGCATAGCCGATCTTGTCCCAGAGATCGCGCGCCTTCAGCGTCTTCGCGACCTTGCCCGAGATGCGGCGCGTCAGGTTCCAATCCCCGTCCTCCTCGACCGCGCGCAAAAAGTCGTCGGTGACGCGGACCGAATTGTTCGAATTCTGGCCCGAGACGGTCAGATAGGCCTCGGAATCCCAGTCGAGGGTGAAGGTCTCGAATTCGATCTCCTTATAGCCTTGCTTGGCATATTGGATGACCTTCTTGATCGCGGCGTCCGGCACGAAGGTGCGGCGCGCGAGCTTGATTTCTTTCTTGAGGGCCGGGTTCTTGTCCGGGTTGAAGCAATCGTCGCCGGCGCCGTCGCAATTCACGCAGGCGCGTAGAACCGCCTTCAACGCCTTTTGCACGACCTTGGAGCCCGTCACGAGGGCGGCGACCTTCTCCTCTTCCTTCACCTTCCAGTCGATATAGGCCTCGATATCGGGGTGATCGGCGTCCACCACCACCATTTTGGCGGCGCGGCGCGTCGTGCCGCCCGACTTGATCGCGCCGGCCGCGCGGTCGCCGATCTTGAGGAAGGACATCAGGCCGGACGATTTGCCGCCGCCCGAAAGCTTCTCGTTCTCGCCGCGCAGTTTCGAGAAATTCGAGCCGGTGCCGGAGCCGTATTTGAACAACCGCGCTTCGCGGACCCACAGATCCATGATCCCGCCCTCGTTCACGAGGTCGTCCGAGACGGATTGGATGAAACAGGCGTGGGGCTGCGGATGCTCGTAGGCCGAAGTCGAGGCCTGGAGCACGCCGGTCTCGAAATCCACGAAATGGTGGCCCTGGCTCGGCCCGTCGATGCCATAGGCCCAATGCAGGCCGGTGTTGAACCATTGCGGCGAATTCGGCGCGGCCATCTGGCGCGCCAGCATGTAGCGCAGCTCGTCCTGGAACGCGGACGCGTCTTCCTCGCTGTCGAAATAGCCGCCCTTCCAGCCCCAATAGGTCCAGGTGCCGGCGAGACGGTCGAACACCTGCTTGGCCGAGATCTCGGAGCCGTAACGCTGCTCCTTCGGCAGAGCGGCCAAGGCGGTTTCGTCGGTCACGCTGCGCCACAGGAACGAGGGGACGCTGTGCTCCTCGACCTTTTTGAGGCGCGCGGGCACGCCGGCCTTGCGGAAATATTTCTGCGCGATGACGTCGGCCGCGACTTGGCTCCAGCTCGCGGGAACGTCGATTCCGTCGAGCGAGAAGACCACGGACCCGTCCGGATTGCGGATTTCGCTCTTCGTGGCGCGAAATTCGAGGCTGGCGTAGGGGGACTGACCGGCGGTGGTGAAACGGCGTTCGATGCGCATTGTAGGTCCTTGGAACGAGCGGGAGCGGCCTGGGGAGACTATGCGTCAAATTCCTAACAAACGCTAACCCTAGATGGCTTTATACCTGTGGAACACTATATATAGAAACTCCTGGGGATAACTTGAATAGCGGGGATAAAGTTTCGGGCGCCGTGAACCGCTCGCGGAGTCAAGCCGTCGGCGCAAACAAATGGAGCAGAAACGGCAGAACAACGGGGATAATGATCGCCGTCATCGCGCCATTCAACCCCAAGGCGATTCCGGCGAAAGCGCCGGCCGTGGCGTCGACCTGAAAGGCGCGGGCGGTGCCGAGCCCATGCGCGGCAAGACCCGCCGCGAATCCCCGCGCGGCGAAATCGCGGATGCCGAGCGCGTTCATCAAGGGGCTCACGATGACGGCCCCAAAAACGCCCGTCATCAGGACGAAGACCGCCGAGAGCGAGGGAATTCCGCCATAGGTGGCGGCAAGACTCATCGCGATCGGGGTGGTCGCCGATTTCGGGGCCAGCGAGGCCAGAATCGTCTGCGGCGCGCCGAGCCAGCCGGCGATGGCGACCGCCGTCACGATGGCCGTGAGCGAGCCCGCCGTGAGCGCAAACACCATGGGCATGAGATTGGCGCGGACCCGGCCGAGGTTGCGATAGAGGGGGATCGCGAGCGCCACCGTCGCCGGCCCGAGCAGAAAGTGGACGAATTGCGCGCCATCGAAAAACGTCTGGTAGCTCGTGCCGGTCGCGAGAATCAGCGCCGAGAGAATCGCGGCCGAGATCGCGACCGTATTGACGAGCGGGTGACGCCCCGACTTTTCCGAGAGCCAGTCCGAAAAGAGATAGCTGACGAGCACGGCCGTCAGCCAAAACAGCGGATTGGCGGAGAGATAGACCCAGATATCGCTGGCCCGGTGCGGGAGAATCATGGCGCCTCATTCTCCTGGGCCGGGGAGTCCTGGGCGGCCGAGCGCGCGAATCGTTTGGCTCCCGCGACCGCCGTCAGACGAAACACCATGACCGTGACGATTAGCGCCGCCGTGGTCGAGACCGCGATCGAGGCGGCGATGATCCAGCCGAACTGTCTGAGCAGATCGAAATATTGAACGATTCCGGTCGCCGCCGGGATGAACAGAAGCGAGAGGTTCTTGAGCAGGACGTCGGCGACGGTTCCGATCTGATTCGGGACCTTGCCCGGCTCTTCGCCCAAGCGACGGCCGCGCAGGCTCAGGAAGGCGAACATCAGCCCCATGCCCGCGACGGGCCCAGGCAGCGGCAGCGCCAAGGCGCGTACGAGCACCTCCCCGAGGAGTTGACACAGGAGCAGACCGGCAATGGCGGCAATCATGGTGGCTGGTCCTTTCGCGGCCGGCTGATAATAGCGGTTCGGTTCTCTTGTGCCCTCAATCGGCTGTGGACACGAGGGGGGCTCATCGGCATAGTCGCGCCGCGCGGGCCATAGGGGCGTCCGCGCAAGGATTTCGCCTGATTTGGCAATGATTCGGGATGGCCGCATGACTAAGCTTGCGACGAAAGGTCCTTCGCTCTTTCAAAAGACTGTCGCCGTTCTCACCAAGGTCTTCACCTGGTGGAACGGCCAGACTTTGAACACACGCTTCCATACGTGGCGTCACGGTGAGCTTGTTGGTTCCGACGAGAATGGCAATCTTTATTATCGCACGATTGACGGCGCGATCGATAAAGCGCTCGGCTTCCAACGCCGTTGGGTTATTTTTCCGGGTTATTCCGAACCCTCCACCGTGCCGCCGGGCTGGTACGGCTGGCTGCATCACACCGTCGATACGCCGCCCACCGAGGAACATTACACGCCGAAGGACTGGCAAAAGCCGCATCAGCCGAACCTGACCGGCACGCCGCTGGCTTGGCGGCCCCAGGGATCGACATTGCGCGCCAATGCCCGCCCCGCCGCGACCGGCGATTACGAAGCCTGGTCGCCGGAGGGATAGGGGCAAACCGCGAGCAACGGCCGTATTCCGGCCGGAGTTTTGTGATGGCTGGCCATATCGGCTGGAGCAACAGGCTCTTGGGGCCGGCTGGATCTCTTGATGACGCGTTTGAAACTTTCCGGCCTCGCTCTCGCCGCGTTCGGCGCGCTTCTCGCGCCGTCGGCCTTGGCCGATAAGATCAGCCATCCGACCGCGGTTTTTTCCGGTCTCGATAAAATCACCGGCCGGATCATTTCCTTCGAGGTCGCGACTGACGAGACCGTGCAATTCGGCTCGCTGCAAATCACCGAGCGCGCGTGCTACACGCGGCCTTCGACCGAGGCGCCGCAGACGATCACCTTCGTCCAAGTCGACGAGGTCGATGCCAAGAAACAATACAAGAGACTGTTTTCCGGCTGGATGTTCGCCGCGAGTCCCGGCCTGCATGGGATCGAACATCCCGTCTACGATATCTGGCTCACCGATTGTAAGGGCGGCACCGAAGTCATTCCGACGCCGCCCGAAACAGCCAGCGTCGAGCCGCCCGCGCCCGAAAATGCCAAGCTTCCGGTCAAGACCGACCGAAAGCCGAGGAACGCCGATGCCAAGGCGCAGGCCGCGAGCGGCACCGCGGATACCACGGCGACCGTCCCGCGCCGCGACCCCAATCGTCGGCCGCCCTCGCGTAGCTTCTTTCCCGACGAAGCCGGCGGCCGCGACCCCGGCGGGCTATACTAGGCTTTCAGCGCCTCGAGCACTTGCGTCCCCGTCACGATCATGCCCTTGGGCCAGGCCCAAAAACTGGCTTGGCGCGACACGGCGTCGGCGAGCAGCAGATGATAGGCCTGCTTGGGGACGGCGATCGCGCCGAGCGAGGCGAGATGGCTCGTCACGAATTGCGTATCGAGCAGCCGAAACCCGCCCTTGCGAAGCCGCGCGAAAAGATGCGCCAAGGCGACTTTCGAGGCATCGCGCTCGAGATGGAACATGCTTTCGCCAAAGAACGCGGCGCCGATCGACACGCCATAGAGGCCGCCCACCAGCTTGCCCCCGGCCCACGCCTCCACGGTATGGACCTGGCCTCGCTCGAATAAAGTGCGGTAGATTTCGCGAATGCGGTTGTTGATCCAGGTGCCCTCGCGTCCGGGCGCGGCCGCCGCGCAGCCGTCGATCACGGCATCGTAAGCCGTGTCGATTCGGACTTCGAACCGGTCCGAGCGGATCGTCTTGGCGAGGCTGCGCGAGACGATGAAGCCATCGAGCGGGAAAATCCCGCGCTCCTCGGGGTCGACCCAGAACAGGCTTGGATCCTCGGCGCTTTCCGCCATCGGAAAAAGCCCGATCGAATAGGCCCGGAGCAAAATCTCCGGCGTGATTTCGGTTCGGTCTCGCGCGCGTGCCATGAGCTAGAGGACAGCGCGGCTAGGCTGGCGTCAAGTCCCGCATAACGGCCGGGAACACGCCTCGCTTGTTCTTACGCGATATGATCGCCGCCGCCGGCCGCGAGAAATTTTTCGAGCCAGTGAATGTCGTAATCGCCATTCTGGATATCCGTATTACGGACCAAGGTGCGGTAGAGCGGCAGCGTCGTCTCGATCCCGTCGATGATGAATTCGTCGAGCGCGCGGCGCAGACGCATCAAGGTTTCCGTTCGTGTCCGGCCATGGACGATGAGCTTCCCGACCAGCGAATCGTAATAGGGCGGGATCGTATAGCCGGCATAGACCGCGCTATCGACGCGGACGCCGAGCCCGCCCGGCGGATGGTAATAGGTGATTTTGCCTGGCGAGGGCCGGAATGTCGTGGGATGTTCGGCGTTGATTCGGCATTCGATCGCATGGCCGCGAAATACGATATCTTCTTGCTTGATCGACAGCGGCGAGCCGCCCGCGATCTTGATTTGCTCATTCACGAGATCAAAGCCGGTGATCATTTCGGTCACGGGATGCTCGACCTGAATTCGCGTGTTCATTTCGATGAAGTAGAACGCGCCATCCTCGTAGAGAAATTCGATCGTGCCGGCGCCGGAATAGTTGAGATCGCGCATGGCGGAGGCGCAAATTTCGCCGATCCGCGCGCGGTCGGCGTCGTTGAGCGCGGGCGAGGGGCTCTCTTCCCAGACCTTTTGGTGGCGGCGCTGCAGCGAGCAGTCGCGTTCGCCCAGATGCACGGCCCGGCCCTGGCCGTCGCCGAGGATTTGGATTTCAATATGCCGGGGTTTTTGCAGATATTTCTCGAGATAGACGGAATCGTCGCCGAATGCGGCCTTGGCTTCGCTGCGGGCCGCCGCCAAGGCGTTCGGCAGATCGTCCGCCGTCAACGCGACCTTCATGCCGCGCCCGCCGCCGCCCGCGGCGGCCTTGACGAGAACGGGATAGCCGATTTCCTTGGCGACGCGCAGCCCCTCGGCATCCTCGGTAATCGCGCCTTCCGAACCGGGCACGCAGGGGATGCCGAGACGCAGCGCGGTCTTCTTCGCCTCGATTTTGTCGCCCATGATGCGAATATGCTCGGCGCTCGGGCCGATGAACCCGATCCCGTGGTCCCCGAGAATTTCCGCGAAACGGGCATTTTCCGACAGAAACCCGTAGCCCGGATGCACCGCTTCCGCGCCTGTGATTTCGCAGGCCGCTAGGATCGCGGGAATGTTGAGATAGGAATCGCGCGCGGCGGGCGGCCCCAGGCACACCGATTCATCGGCCAGTTTGACATGCATCGCATCGGCATCGGCGGTGGAATGAACGGCAACCGTCGCGATGCCCAATTCCTTGGCCGCGCGAAGAATGCGCAGCGCGATTTCACCGCGATTGGCAATCAGGATCTTATCGAACATGCTCTCTTACCCTGCTCCGGCAAGGGGGACGCCATGCGGGTGCTCTCGACATTGAAAAACTCAGGCTCTTATTCGATCACCAGCAGCGCCTGGCCGTATTCGACGGGCTGACCGTCCTGAACCAGAATGCTTGTGACTGTGCCGCCGCGCGGCGCGATGATCTCGTTGAACGTCTTCATCGCCTCGACGAGCAGGATTTTCTCGCCGGCCTTGACGGTCGAGCCGACCTCGACGAAAGCGGGGGATTCGGGCGCGGGCCGGAGGTAGGCCGTGCCGACCATCGGAGATTTGACCGTCCCCGCGCTTTCGGCCTTGACGGCATCGGGCGCGGCGGCGGCCCTGACGGTCTCGACGGCGGCATGGGTCACCGTGGGAGCCTGCACATAAGATGTGCTCATCTGCCGGGCGACACGGATTTTAAGGTCGCCGGTCTGATATTCGATCTCGCTCAGATCGAGACGCTTGGCGATATCGGCGAGGGATTCGACAAGTCCGGTCTGCTCGAGCACGGGCTCGGCGAGGCTTGGTTTGAGAGGCGTTTTCGTCATGCGTTCAGAAATCCGTTCGCCGAGGCGCGCTTGCGGCGCGGTTCAATTCAGGTCGTGATGAGGAGCCGGAGTTAAGGTCCGACTTCTCTGGCTTGCCCTTGTCAAAAAATCAGCCGGGAGGGAACCCGGCCGGTTGTCGACTTCACGCGTGAGTTGCCATTTGCACCTCCGCGCGCGCGAAGTCCAGCCGCGATACGTTCAAGATGTCGGACGCCCGCTTCATTTGCGTGACTGTCCCCAAATGATTTGGGATTTTTCAAAAGAGCTTCGTTGAGGGGCGTGACTAGACACCTTGGTGACGCGCTTACGAGCAAAGCGCTTTACCACATTTGCGGATATTGCCGATCTTGGTGTTCAGTTCGTCGAAGCCGACCGCGCCGATGAGGACATCGTCCGCGAGAACATAGGACGGAGTGCCGTTGAGGGAGAGGTTTTTGGCAATCTCCTCCGAACCTTGAATCGCGGCCCGGATTTCCGGCTTGGCGGCCTCCTTCGTCAGTTTGTCCATGTCGGCGCCCAAGCTCTTGGCAACCTCGAGCGCCTGGTCTTTTCCGATCATGCCCTTCGTGGACAATAGTTTCCTGTGGAAGTCCCAGAACTTCTCGCCGGTGAATTGATCATGCGCCGCGACGGCAATGATCGCGGCTTGGACCGAGTTGGGCGACAGGATCGGAAAGTCGCGCAAGATGACGCGTAGGTCTTTGTTTGTCTTCATGAGGCGATCGAGATCGTCGAGCGCCCGCTTGCAATAGCCGCAGTTGTAATCAAAAAACTCGACCAAGGTGACCGTGCCCTTGGGATTGCCGATCACGAACCCATCGGGGGCCGTATAGATCGGGCCGCCGAGGTCGGCGAGCGTCTTTTTGCGCGCGGCCTCTTCGGCGGCCTTTTCCTTCTCGTCGAGGGCGGTGATGGCATCGCGGATCACTTCCGGATGATCCAACAAATAGCTTTTGACGATCGATTGGATTTCGGTGGTCTGGCTGCTCGAAAACTCGGCGGCCTGTACGGGCACGATCGCGAGGAATCCGGCCGCGATGGCGGCGATCGTGCGACGTAGGCTCATCATAAGGGCTCGATCCTTTGGGCTATCGGGAAGGGCAGGGAATACCACCAATCCCGCCAGTTTTGTTTCGTAATCATGACCAGATCAAGTCGCGCGACGGCTGCCGTGTCGCGGATAGGCCGCGCGCTTTGCCGCTCTTTTCGAGCCAATCCCGCTTATCTCGTAAACATGGCTGCTCAGTTTGCACTCCCGATTGAACGCGCCAGGTCGGCCTGTCCAATCGAAAGGAGAAATCCGTGCCCAACGCGGGCACGGTTGATTCGCGAAACATTACCCGCCGAGAGTCGCCTTGGCGCGCTGCCACCAGCCGGAACGCTTGGGCTGCGCGGGGTCGGCTTCCGTGGAGACGAGATCGGGCTTCTTGGCCGCGGGCACGGGCTCCTCCGCCGCCGGTGACGGTTCCGGCGGTGCGGCGGCTTTGGGGCCGGACGTGACAGGCGCCGGCGGCACGGACTCTTCTGGCGCGGTTTCCGGCGCGGCCGGCTCCGGCACGGAAGCGGGCGCGGCCGCGACGACAGGCTCACGAGCCTCGGGCGCGGGAGCGTCCGCTACGGGGCTCTCGGTCTCGCTTTCATCGTCCTCGCCGGATTCATCGGCTTCCGTGGGCGCGCCTTCGGCTTGCTCCGCCCCGATTTCCTCGCGGGTGCGGCGTCCGCCTCGGCGCGACCGGCGCCGACGTCCGCCTTCGCTGCGGCGCGGTTCGCGACCCGGAACATCGGTCCCTTCGCCGGGCGCCTCCTCTTCGACCGGACCAGTCTCGTCCACGATGCGCTGGGCTTCCACATCGGCGACGAACGCAAGCGCATCGTCGGCGGGCTGCGGCGCATCTTCGGTGATGCCCGAACTTTCGCGATCGCGGCCCCGGCGGCGGCGGCGGCGCTTGCGGCGCTGCCCCTCGCTCTCGGCGCCATCGGCCGGCGCGCCTTGCGCGTCGCTCTCGCCGGCGGTTTCGTCCTCTCCGGCTTCGCCGACCTCGTCTTCTTCGTCTTCGTATTCCGGCTCGGGCTCGTATTTCGGAAGCAGACTCGGCGGCAGCGGGATGCCCGTCGCGGGTTCGCCGCGTTCGACGCCGCAATAGGAGGTGCCCGTCAAGGTCTCGTCCGCCGTGAAGGTCACGGCGACGCCGAACCTCGCCTCGATATCCGACAAATGATGGCGTTTGTTGTTGAGAATATACAGCGCGACCGCCGCGCGAGTGCGCACGGTCACGTTATAGGACGCGTCGGAGATCAAGGCGTCTTCGAGAACGCGCAGGACGTGGAGCGCGATCGACGAAGTCGAGCGGACCATGCCGGCGCCGGCGCAATGCGCGCAAACGACGGTCGAGCCCTCGAGGACACCGGTCCGGATCCGTTGACGCGACATTTCGAGCAGGCCGAAATGCGAGATCCGGCCGACCTGAATGCGCGCGCGATCGTTCTTCAGCGCATCCTTGATCCGCTTTTCGACCGCGCGATTGTTGCGGTTCTCTTCCATGTCGATGAAATCGACCACGATGAGACCGGCGAGATCGCGCAGACGCAGTTGGCGGGCGACTTCGTCCGCCGCCTCCAAATTGGTGCGCAGCGCCGTATCTTCGATATTGTGTTCGCGCGTGGACCGTCCGGAATTGACGTCGATGGCGACGAGCGCTTCGGTCTGATTGATGACGATGTACCCGCCGGAGCGCAGCGTCACATGGCTCGAGAACATCGCGTCGAGCTGGGCCTCGGCGCCGGCCTTGGTGAACAGCGGCTGCGGATCGTGCCAGGGCTGGACATTGCGCGCATGGCTCGGCATGAGCAGGCGCATGAAATCCTTCGCCTCGCGATAGCCGGCCTCGCCCGCGACGATGATCTCTTCGACATCTTTATTGTAGAGATCGCGGATCGACCGCTTGATCAGCGAGCCTTCCTCGTAAACGAGGGTCGGCGCTTGCGATTTGAGCGTATTTTCGCGCACGGTTTCCCACATGCGCATCAGATATTCGAAATCGCGCTTGACCTCCGGCTTGGTGCGCGAGGCGCCCGCCGTGCGCAGGATCACGCCCATGCCTTCCGGCACCTCGAGGTCCTGGGCGATGGATTTCAGGCGCTGGCGATCGCCGGCATCGGTGATTTTGCGCGAAATGCCGCCGCCCTTCGCCGTGTTCGGCATCAGCACGGAATAGCGCCCGGCGAGCGACAGATAGGTGGTCAGCGCCGCGCCCTTATTGCCGCGCTCTTCCTTGACGACCTGAACCAGAAGCACCTGGCGGCGCTTGATGACTTCTTGGATTTTATATTGCCGGCGGTTGCGATAGGCGCGCACGGGCAGCTCTTCCATGGCATCGCCGCCAAGCTGCTCGACGTGTTCCGACACGTCTTCCTCTTCGTCCTCGGAGTCTTCGTCGTCCCCGGCCGCATCGCCGGGTGCCAAGCTCTCGGTCTTTTCGTGGCGGTGGTGATGAACCCCGCCATGATGGTGGTGGGCGACGTGCGGCTCGGCGGGTTCCGCCTCCGCGGCCTCCGCGGGCGCTTCGGCCTCGGCGTCCGCTGGGTCTTCGGCCTGGGTCACCGCTTCGATTTCCGAGACCTCGGGCGCGGCGTCGTGCTCCACCGGGGCGGCGAGAACGACCGTCTCATCGGCTGGCTCGCGTGCTTCGGCGGCGGCCGGCGCGATCTCCGTTTCGCCGGCGGGGACTTGATCGCCTTCGCCGACGAGGGCTTCGCCGTTCTCGAGTTCGCTGGTTCCCGCGGGTTCGCTGACGCTATCCTCGCGATTGCGATGAGCATCGGCGGCGGCCGGACGGTCTCCGCGGCGGTGACGCCGGCTGCGGCGCGCGGGGCGGCGTTCTTCTTCCTCGGGCTCTTCCTGCGCGTCGGCTTCGATCAAGGCCTGCCGATCGCTGACCGGAATTTGGTAGTAGTCCGGGTGAATTTCCGAAAAGGCGAGAAACCCGTGGCGGTTGCCGCCGTAGTCGACGAACGCGGCTTGGAGCGACGGCTCGACGCGCGTGACTTTGGCAAGATAGATATTGCCGCGCAGTTGTTTCTTGCTGGCGGCTTCGAAGTCGAATTCCTCGACTCGGCTACCTCTGATGACGACGACCCGGGTTTCCTCCGGATGCGCCGCGTCGATAAGCATTTTGTTGGCCATTATGTACTCGTTGAGGCGCAAGACGGGCGGCGATTGCGCTGCTCATGCCGGCAAAAAGCGGATGAGGCGGACGAAACGGCCGGCGGCGTGGGGCGCGAGATGAGATGAAGGATGATGTCGAAAACGGCAATGGGCCGGTGGACCCAGTCCGCGACGGCCGTTGACGCGGCGGACGTGATGCCGCGCGGCCGGTCGTTCCAAAAATACGATACAGGGGTTCC
Source organism: Beijerinckiaceae bacterium (assembly GCA_031291515.1). Lineage (GTDB taxonomy): Bacteria > Pseudomonadota > Alphaproteobacteria > Rhizobiales > Beijerinckiaceae > RH-AL1. Next base: position 13,665 of record JARLIW010000116.1, read on the forward strand.
GCAGGCACCCGGTTGGCGGGCGCCATTGAAAAAGGTTTCCGAATATGAACAGGACAGACCATGTCCTCTAAACCTATACGCGACACCGGGGGGTATCGTCCGGAGGGTCCAGCAAGCGGCCTACGCCGTCGGCGATTCGACTTGCCCGCCTAGCCAGGATGCCCGCGCGACAAGCGCAGCTCTTCCTGGCCGAGAACGGTGCGCGAGCCGGACAGCCGAAGCTGTCGTCGCCAAAACCAGACACTCAATATGCATACCGGAATTGTGCGGCTGTTGGCAAGTTTGTCATATTGTATCAAATTTACAACATGCCTGTTTATAGCAAGCCGGTCTGCTCATCGCCTGTTAACCCCTGCTGTTTATCTCCTTAGACTCGCTGTCGCGAAGCAGATGATTTGTGGCTCTGTTTCAAGCGCCAGGTTTCAGGCGGCAGAATCGAAACGCAGCCGCCGGTGGCGGTGGGGCACGCGGGATGAGATTTCACCGGAGTTTTTCAACCGTGTTGGCAAGCCCGGCTTGGCGTTTGATGCGCGTCTGTGGCTTGGCTTTGGCCGTGGGGACCACGGGGATCGGCGCCGCCGCCGCCCAAGGATCGACCACCCAAGGATCGGCCACCCAAGGATCGGCCACCCAAGGATCGACCGGCGCGCGCGCGGCCAAGCCACAGTATTCGCTCGCCGAGGCGAGTTCCGCGAATCTCGTGACCACGCCGGACATGGCGCGGCTCACTTTCGACCTGACCCAAGACGTTGAAAGCGAAGCGTTTGTATTGACGGGTCCGGACCGCGTCATCGTCGATTTGCCGCAGGTCGATTTCAACCTCGGCTCCGATGCCGGCAAGCCCGCGCCGCTGCCGGAGAAACATGCCAAGCAGGCATCCGTGGTCGAATCCTTCCGGTTCGGCTTGTTGGAACCGGGGCGTTCCCGGATCGTCATCGACCTCGGACTCCCCGCGCGCATCCTCCGTTCGGCTGTGGAAAAGACTGGGGATAAGTATCGTCTCGTGATCGAACTCGCCAAGACCGACCGGGCGAGTTTCCGTCAGGCGGCGCAAGGCCGGCAGTTGCCGGCCATGGTTCCGGCGGCGGTGATCTCCTCCGGGATCTCGCCCACGGCGGCGCCTGTGAGCAAGGCCGTGATCGTGCTCGATCCCGGCCATGGCGGTCCCGACACCGGAGCGATGGTCAACGGCGTCGTCGAAAAGACCGTGGCACTCGACTTCGCGCAGGACCTCGCCAAAAAGCTCGAGACGGCTGGCGGCTTTTCCGTCGTCATGACGCGCGCAAGCGATCTGTTCATTCCGCTCAGCGAACGGGTGCGGATCGCGCGCGCCGCGAATGCGGCTCTGATGATTTCGATACATGCCGATACGCTGACCGAATCAGGCGAGGTCGGCGGCGCGACCGTCTATACCGTTTCGGACAAAGCCTCCGATGCCGCGTCGGCCAAGTTCGCGGCCAAGGAAAACGCCGCCGATGCGTCGGCTGGCCTCGACGGGCAGGCCGACGCGGCCGACGTGTCCGATATTCTGTTCGATCTCACGCGCCAGGAGACGCGCGCCTACAGCCATGTCTTCGCGCGCACGCTCGTCAACTATTGGAAGGTCGCGGGCCGGCTCAACAAGAATCCGCAGCGGGCCGCGGGCTTTATCGTGTTGAAAGCGCCGGATGTGCCCTCGGTTCTGCTGGAACTCGGGTACCTCTCCAACGCGAGCGATTCGGCCGCGCTGACCTCTGCCGCGTGGCGCGACAAGGCGACCAGCCGCATGGCGGAGGCCATCGTGGCCTATTTTGCCGACCGGCATGGGGTCGAAAAAGCAGCCGCCGGCATCCCCATCCCGGACCCCGGCGCCAAGCTCCGCCAGGCGGAGGCGGGCGCCGCGCTCAAATAGAGGCCTGAAATCCCGTCTCGGCGAGGCCGTTAAAGTTTGAGGCCGTTAAAATTTAAAGTGCTTCGGTCCAGCATTTCGCCGATTTCGTGATCTCTCGATCACAATGGCTCTCGCAATGATGCCCCGCTTGCCTGGGCGCTCGCTCGTGCCTAACTCAAGACATAAAAGAGTTTCAGGAGATGCGGGCCGGGCCGAACTGTTTTCGCTGGTTCTGGCGCTCATTCTGGTCCATTCCCCCCGCGCAGGCGGCGCCGATTCCACGGTTGCCCGAAAGGCCTTTGACAGATGCGGTTCATTGCCCGGCTTTTTGGTTTGATTTTCGCGACGGGCGCGATCGTCTTTGTCGTGGGCGCGGCCGCGACCGCGTTGGTCATCTGGAATTACAACAAGGACCTGCCCGATTACACGCAGCTCAAGAATTACGAGCCGCCGGTGATGACGCGTGTCCACGCGAGCGATGGCTCGGTGTTGGCCGAATATTCGCACGAACGCCGGCTCTATCTTCCGAGCACCGCGATCCCGGCCTTGCTGAAAGAGGCGTTCATTTCGGCCGAGGACAAAAATTTCTACACCCATAACGGCATCGATCCCGAGGGCGTCGTCCGCGCGATCGGCGTGATGATCCGCGGCGACAAGCGCGTTCAAGGCGCCTCGACGATTACGCAGCAGGTCGCGAAGAATTTTCTACTGACCAACGAGCAGACGTTCGACCGCAAGATCAAGGAAGCGTTGCTCTCCTTCCGGATCGAGTCGGCCTATTCGAAGGAAAAGATCCTCGAACTCTATCTGAACGAAATCTACCTCGGCCTCGGCAATTACGGCGTCGCGGCGGCCGCGCTGAATTATTTCGGCAAATCGGTTCACGAGCTGACGATTCCCGAGGTGGCTTACCTCGCGGCCCTGCCGAAGGGGCCGAACAATTATCACCCGTTCCTCAAAAAGGAGCGCGCGCTCGAGCGGCGCAATTGGGTCATCGACCGGATGCGCGAAAACGGTTACATCACCGCCGCCGCCGCGGACGCCGCCAAGGCCCAGCCGCTCGGCGTGACCTCGCGCGTGCTTTCGCCCAACACCTACGCCGCCGGTTTCTTTGCCGAGGAAGTGCGCCGCGAACTCGGCGACCGTTTTGGCGAGAAGAAGCTTTACGAGGGCGGTCTATCGGTTCGCACCACGCTCGATCCGAAAATGCAGTTGATCGCGCGCAAGGCGTTGGTCGACGGCCTCGTGCGGTACGACGAGGCCCATGGCTATCGCGGCCCCATGCGTCATATCGACATCGCCGGCGATTGGGGGCCGCCGCTCGCGGAAGTGCCGGCGCTCGGCGACGTGCAGCCTTGGCAGCTTGCCGTGATTCTCGACGTCGCCGACGCGTCGGCGCGGATCGGATTGCAGCCCAAACACGAGTCCGACCGTCAGGTCAGCGCCGAGCGCGAAACCGGAACCATGCTTCCCGTCGGCCTGAAATGGTCGAAGGGCGTGGGCCGCAACGGGCTGCAGACCGGCGACGTCGTCTATGTCGAGCCGATCGAGGGAAAAGCGGGGCAGTTCCGGCTGCGTCAAATTCCCGAGGTCGGCGGCGCGATCGTCGCCATGGACCCCTATACCGGGCGCGTCTTCGCGATGGTCGGCGGCTTTTCCTTCGACCAATCGGAATTCAACCGCGCGACGCAGGCGATGCGGCAGCCCGGCTCCTCGTTCAAGCCGATCGTCTATGCCACCGCCTTGGACAACGGCTACACGCCGTCCTCGATCGTGCTCGATGCCCCCATCGAGATCGATCAAGGTCCCGGTCTCGAGGTTTGGCGCCCCGAGAATTTCGAGGGGAAATCCGGCGGACCGCATACGCTGCGTTACGGCGTCGAACATTCCATCAATCAAATGACGGTGCGGCTGGCGCGCGACGTCGGCATGCCGCTGATCGCGGAATATGCGCGCCGCTTCGGCATCTACGACGACCTGCCGCCCTATCTCTCGATGTCGCTCGGCTCCGGCGAGACGACCTTGATGCGGATGACGACGGCCTATTCGATGCTCGCGAATGGCGGCAAGAAGATCAAATCGACGCTGATCGATCGAATCCAGGATCGTTGGGGTCACACGATCTATCGCCACGACGAGCGCGAATGCCAAAACTGCGACGCGGTCAAATGGGACCATCAGGACGAGCCGAAACTGATCGACAAGCGCGAGCAGGTTCTCGACCCGCTCACCGCCTATCAGATCACCTCGATCATGGAGGGCGTGATCCAGCGCGGCACCGGCGTCTCGATCAAGGCGGTCGGCAAGCATCTCGCGGGCAAGACCGGAACGACCAACGATGCCAAGGATCTCTGGTTCGTCGGCTTTTCGCCGGATCTGGCCGTCGGCGTGTTCATGGGATACGACCGGCCGCGTTCGCTCGGCGATTCCGCGCAGGCCGCGACCTATACCGCGCCCATCTTCCGCGATTTCATGATGATGGCGCTCAAGAACAAACCCGACGTGCCGTTCCGCGTGCCGCCCGGCATCAAGCTCATTTCCGTCGATGCCCATACGGGCCAGCGTTCGACGGGCTCGGGGACGATCCTCGAAGCCTTCAAGCCCGGCACCGCGCCGCCCGAATATGCGAGTGGCGACGCGATGTCCAAGGCCCTCGTCGTGAGTCCAGACGCGGACGCCGCGGTCGGAAGCGGGACCGGCGGACTTTATTGAGCGGCGCGTGACGCCGTTGATCTTGTGATAAACGCCGCCGGTGTTTACATCGCGTCATCGTACTTCCATAAGCACAAGCCCGCGCTTCGCGCTGGCGGCCGATCACATCAAAGGATTTCATCACCATGCGCGCCGAAGCCGAAGCGCTTGTCGAAAACATCAAGCAATCCATGGGATTGCTGAGGAGGCATCTTTGACGTCGATGCCGCGACGCGCCGCCTAGCCGAACTCGACGCCAAGGTCGAAGACCCCGCCCTCTGGAACGATGCCGAGGCCGCGCAAAACATGATGCGCGAGCGGACCGAACTCGAGGACCGGCTTGGTTCGCTGTCGCGATTCGAACGCGATCTCGAGGACGCCGTCACGCTTGTCGAACTCGGCGAGATGGAAGAAGACGTCGAGACCGAGCGCGAGGGGATCGCGCAGCTCAAGGCGCTAAAGGTCGAGGCCGAGCGGCGTCAGATCGAAGCTCTGCTGTCGGGCGAGGTCGACGCCAACGATACCTATATCGAAGTGCATTCGGGCGCTGGCGGCACCGAAAGCTGCGATTGGGCGCGGATGCTGTTTCGCATGTACGCGCGCTGGGGCGAGCGGCACAAATTCAAGGTCGAAATCATCGAAGAGACGGCCGGCGACGAGGCCGGCATCAAATCGGCGACGCTGCTCATCAAAGGTCATAATGCGCATGGATGGGCCAAGACCGAATCGGGCGTTCACCGGCTCGTGCGGATTTCGCCGTTCGATTCCAATGCGCGCCGCCATACCAGTTTCGCGTCGGTCTGGGTCTATCCCGTCATCGACGACAAGATCGAGATCGACGTGAAGGAATCGGATTGCCGGATCGACACGTACCGCTCGTCGGGCGCCGGCGGCCAGCACGTCAACACCACCGATTCCGCGGTGCGGATCACCCATATCCCCACCGGAATCGTCGTGGCCTGCCAGGGCGAGCGCTCGCAGCACAAGAATCGGGCGACCGCCTGGAACATGCTGCGCGCGAGGCTCTACGAAGCCGAAATGCTCAAGCGCGAGGCCGAGGCCAATGCGACCGAGGCCAGCAAGACGGAGATCGGCTGGGGCCATCAGATTCGATCCTACGTGCTGCAGCCCTATCAGCTCGTCAAGGATTTGCGCACCGGTCACACGTCCGGCAGCCCCGATGACGTGCTCGATGGCGATCTCGATGATTTCCTGGAAGCCTCGCTCGCCCAACGCATCCATGGCGGCGCCGCTGGAGTGGTGGACGATGTCGATTAAAGCGCGTCCATGAGCCTTGAAGACGCGCGGCCCCCGCGGGAGCCCATCTTTAATATCCCGCGTGTCGTCGTGGCGATCTGCGCGCTGCTGTTGGCAATTCAACTTCTAGAAAACTTCGTTTCTCCTGAGACTTACGGATTTATCTTCATCCATTTCGCCTTCGTGCCCGGCCGGTTCACGTTTGCCTTCGATCCCGACCTGGTCTCGGCGGCTTTCAATAAGATTGCGCAAGGCGACGAGCTGCGCGCACAGCTTGCCGAGCAATTTCTCGGCGACGGCTCGCTGCAATGGTGGACCTTCCTGACCTATGCTTTTTTGCATGGCGGTTGGACCCATGTCGGCCTCAATTGTCTTTGGCTCGTTGCCTTCGGCGGGGCCGTCGCCAAGCGGCTCAAGACGGCGCCGTTCCTCGCGCTTCTCGCGGTTTGCGCCATTGCCGGCGCGATCGTGCATTATTTCACGCATCTCACCGATCTCGAACCGGTCGTCGGCGCATCCGCCGCCGTGTCCGGCGCCATGGGGGCGGCGTCGCGGTTCGTTTTTGAGGCCGGCGGCCCGCTTGGCGGGCGGCGCCGCGCGGCTGTCGCGGGCGATCGCGACGACGAATTTCGTCAACCCGCCTTGACGCTCAGGCAGACCCTGACCAGCCGGCGGTCGCTCCCCTTCATTTTACTCTGGTTCGCATTGAATTTCGTATTCGGGATCTCTGGCGCGATTCCGGGGCTCGGCGAAGGGGCCGTCGTGGCCTGGGAAGCCCATGTCGGGGGGTTCCTTGCGGGCCTTTTGCTGTTTGGCTGGTTTGATCCGCCGCGTCCGCTCGTGCCAGCGATCGACGAAGACGCTTGACCTATTTCGCGCGCGGGATTTCGGAGAGCAAGATGGCCGCGAGTTGATCCATCCCGAACGGCTTTTGCAGCACCGGGCGGTGCGCGTGGGCGGCGGGAATGCCAGAGCGGCCATAACCGGTCGTGAAAATGAAGGAGCAGCCGCGTTGATCCAGGAGATCGGCGACCGGATCGATCTTTTGCGACCCGAGATTGACGTCGAGAAGCGCGCCGTCGATCGCCTCCCGGTTTATGAAGTCGAGTGCGTCGCTGACCCGTGACACCGTGCCGGCCACGACGAAACCGAGTTCGTCGAGGAGGTCTTCGAGGGTGAGCGCAATAAACGGTTCGTCCTCGACGATGAGGATGCGCAGCTTATTCGTGGCGGTGCTGGCTTCCATGAACCTTACGCATGCATGATGAAGAGTCAGGGATTATTGCCCTGCATGCGCGGTAAAGTCTAGTCCACGTCTCTACGACGACGCTCACCTTTCGTTGCGGAGCGAAAGCGGCGCCGCGGCGGCGCAAACCAACCATCCCGCGATCAGAAGCAGCCCGCCCGAGGGCGCCGCAAAGGGGAAGAGGCGGGCGCCCGCGAGGGCGCGCAGGGCCAGATCTCCGCAAAAGAGGATTGTTCCAAAACCAATGAGCGATCCGGCGGCGAGAAGGCCGCGATGCGGGTTCCCTCGCATCATCGCGGCAACGGCCAACAGGGCGGCGCCGTGAAACAGAAGAAAATCGGCGGCGGTCTTGAGCGTCGGTTCGCCCGAAAGATGGGCCGCGATGGCAGCCAAGCCGACGCCCGAAGCCCCCAAGAGTCCCGCGAGGGCGGCCAAACTCATCATCCACGCGCGCAAAATGCCGGCTCCTTTTCGAAACCGCAGCCATCGGATGATGGCATCCCGGAGACTTCGGTCCTAAAATGCGTTTTTCGTCGTGATGAGGGACAGCGGCGTCGCCAGCAGCACGTAAATGTCGAAGAAAATCGACCAGTTCTCGATGTAGTAGAGGTCGTGTTCGACACGCTTTTGGATCTTTTCGGGCGTATCCGTTTCGCCGCGCCATCCGTTGATTTGAGCCCAACCGGTAATGCCTGGACGAACGCGATGACGCGCGAAATAACCATCGACGACTTCGTCGTAGAGGCCGGCCGCCGTCTTGGCGTAAATCGCGTGGGGACGTGGACCGACCAAGGATAGGTTACCCTTGAACACGACGTTGAACAGCTGCGGCAATTCATCGAAGGACGAACGGCGGATGAAGCGGCCGACCCGCGTCACGCGGGGATCGTTCCGCGTCACGGTCTTGGCGGCGGTGTAATCAAGCGTCTCGACATACATCGATCGGAACTTGAAAACTTCGATCTGTTCGTTGTTGAAGCCATAGCGTTTCTGACGAAACAGGATCGGACCCGGCGAGTCGATTTTTACCGCCAACGCGACGAGCAACATGATGGGCAATGCCAGAATTAGGCATAAGAGGCCCGCAACCCGGTCGAAGATATTCTTGACGACGATGTCCCAATCCGCGATCGGCTTGTCGAAGACGTCGATCACGGGGACGGCGCCGATATAGGAATAGGCGCGAGGCCGGAAACGCAGCTTGTTCATATGCGCGGCGAGCCGAATGTCGATGGGCAGGACCCAAAGCTTTCGAAGCATGACGAGAAGCCGTTGCTCCGCGCTGATCGGAAGCGTGAAGATCACGAGATCGAGCGGGGTGTTGCGCGCAAATCCAACGAGATCGTCGATGTTGCCGAGTTTCGGGAAGCCCGCGACGACGTCGGGGGAGCGATCGTCGGTGCGATCGTCGAAAATGCCGGTGATATGGAGATCCCCGCTGCCATGTTCCGCGAGATCCTGCAGCAATTGAAACGCCGCGGGGCCGCCGCCGACAATCGCCGTGCGGCGGCTTAGTTTCCCACTCCGCGCCAAGGCATTGGTGATGAAGAACAGGGCGCAACGTTCGGCCGCCAGGATTATTAAACCCGCGACAGCCCAGTGGAGGATCCAACTATATCGGGGAGCCGTCCCCAGGTGCAGCACGTACAGCGCCGCATAGAGCATGCCGAAAAGCCCGGCCCAACCGGCAACCAGTCGCGGGCCGGAGCGGTCGATGGTCCGGAGCGCGATTAGCCGGTAGGTGCCCAGCGCTTGCAAGCTAAACGTAATCAAGATCGCCATGAGCGGCACGGCGAGAAGAGTTTCCGCGATGAATCCGTTTCCGCTGTAGGCTTGAGTCCAGTAGGTGACGGCGCCCGTGACAATCGTGATCAGAAACTCCGAGATCCGAACAAGACCTTCGAGAATGACTGGCGAAATGATGCGGCGCGCGCCGTGTTTGGCCATTTCCTCCGCCAAGACGTTGAGCTTGCCTGCGTGCGGATTGACGCGAGCTTCCCCCGAGACCGGCGGTCCGGTTTCGATCGAGCGGAGGTCGTGGGCGGAAAAAGCGGCCATGGACGTTCTTTCGAAAGCGATCAGTTTGGAATAGCAAAGGAGCGGCTGACTGGTCCGGCCGCCGCGGCGCGGCGCGCGAGACCATCGCGATATCCCGCGATTACGGCGTCGGCCATTTTCGCGATGGTGAACCGCGTCGCGACGAAGGCGGCGAGGTCCTCGGCTTGCTGTCGAGTCCGCGCGGGTTCGATTTCCAGCATATGTCCCATCCGCGCGGCGAGGATGTCGACGTCGTCGCAGGGAATGAGTTGATCGCGAAACGGACCAAACACTTCGCCGATGCCGCCGACGTCCGTGGCGATCATGGGCATCTGCGCGCCGGCGGCTTCGAGCACGATATAGGGGAGCGATTCCGCGCGGCTTGGGACGACAAGGGTGCGGCCGAGCGCAAATGCTTCGCGCGCCGGCATCGCGCCGGGAAAAGAGACTTGGTCCGCGATACCCAACGACGCGGCTTGGCGCATCAGCTCCGCCTGATCGGGTCCGGCCCCCACGAGGATCAGTTTACAAGGCTTGGTCCGGCGGCGCGACAACGTCGCGGTCGCCTCGATCAACGTGTCGATTCCCTTCGCCGAACGCAATTCACCGACGTAAAGAAAGTCCGCCGCGTCGGCATGTGGCGCGACGGGGACGAGTTCGGAAAGGCCAATGCCGTTTTGGACAATACGGATAATGGCTTCGACGCCGCCGACTTTTTGATGAAAGCGCTGGGCGATAAAGACGCTTTCGAACAAAAACACGTCGGTGCGCGCCGCGAGTAGTTTTTCGACGCCCATATAGGCGGCTTGAATGAGCGGGTTCGCGACGTAGTTGAAGCTTCCGCCGTGGGGCGTATAGCAGCGCAGGGGGCTGATGCCGTGCTGGATGAAACCCGGTAGACGCGCCAGAACGCCGCCTTTCGATCCGTGACCATGCACGACATCGACCCCGAGCCGGTGGGCATGGGCATGGACTTTGTATTGGGCGACCAAGTCGCTGGGATGCGGGCTGCGTCGAATCGGCAGGCGCATGACGCCGAGTTTGAGCTGGGGTAATAGGGCTTCGAGCGTGTCGCGCGCGCGGTCGCCGCCGGTCAGCTCGTCAGCCACGAGTCCGACGTCGTGCCCCCGCGCGATTTGTTCCTTCGTCAGATCGATGACGTGGCGAAACAAGCCGCCAAGGGGCGCCCTCAAAACGTGAAGGATGCGAAGAGGACGAGTTTCGTGTCTCGATGTGTCGCTCATGATGAACGACATTGCCTGACGAGTCTAAAAAAAGCGTTCCTTGACGAAGATCGTATCGCCCGGTTTGACCGGTTGTGACACATCGACGGTCGCCGTGATGGGACGCCCGTTCACCACGCGGGTCAGGTCGACCTTGTTTTTGTCGGCGCGCGGCGAGAAACCGCCGGCGACAGCGATCGCGGTTTCGGCCGTCATGCCGTTGATGTAGGGGTACTGACCCGCGGTGGTGACTTCACCCAGGACGAAGAAAGGCCGGTAGGCATCGACCTCGATGGACACCTTGGGCTCGCGGATGAAGCCCTGCCGCAGCTTCGCTTCGACGGCTCGCTCGAGGGCGGCGGTGGTCAGGCCCTGGGCGGAAACGCTTCCGATCAACGGCATCGAAATATGACCGGAGCTATTGACCGCATAGGTGTTGCTGAGGGCGTCCTGGCCGAACACGATGATCCTGAGCCTGTCTCCGCTCGCTAAAGTATAAGGGACATCCGCCTTGAAATCGGCATAGCCGTTCTGACGTGGCGCGCAGCTTCCAAGGAAGATGGTTGTCACCAAACATAACGCGGTCAGCCAGCGGCGCATGATCCCTACCGGTACTTGAAGTTTCGTTTACCAATATGAGCCGAACGCTCTACTCTTATGAAGCATTACGGTGGCGTGGTTAACAAATCCTTCAACGGCCGGCCAATCCGCGCGGATTAACTCCGCCTCAACTTTAATCGCGTTTATTATAAGCGAAATGTAGAGGTGGTTTTTATGCCGCGTAGCCTTGATGACGCATCAAATCACGCCCTTGGCGCCGGTGAATTGGATCTTCGCGGTCTCGGCGATGTCCTGAAGCGCCGTAGGCGGACGATCATCGCCGCCACGCTGACCGCATTCGCGCTGAGTTTCGTTTTCGTCGAGCTTGTTTCGCCGCGCTACCAAGCCGAATCTCTCGTCCTTCTGGAAAACCAGGAAAACCTGTTCACCTTGCCGGAAAAGCCGGGCCAGACGGTGGGGCCCAACTTGCCGGTCGATGCCGAGGATGTTGGGAGCCAAATCCAATTGATCACCTCGCGGGACCTCGCCGTACGCGCGATCAAGGATCTCGGCCTTCGCAATAGCCCTGAATTCGAAGGCTCGGGACTGGGCCGCGTCATGATGCTTTTTGGTGGCTCGAAAGAGAGCGCGGGCGAGGCGGCCGAGACGCATGCCGTCAAGCTCTTCGAGGACAAACTGTCCGTCTTTTCGCCGCCGAAAACGCGCGTCATCACAATTCAATTTCAGAGCAAAAGCCCGGCGTTGGCCGCCAAGGTGGCGAACAAGATGGCCGAGCTTTACATCGCGGAACAGACGGACGCGAAGCAGGCGAGCGCCAAACGGGCGGCGGAGGCCTTGAATGCGCGAATCGTCGACTTGCGGGTCAAGGTCGCGAATGCCGATGCCGAGCGCGAGAGATATCGAGCGGAGAACGGGCTGCTCACGGGCGCCAATAATTTGACGATCAACGGCCAGCAGCTGGCCGATATCAACGGAGAACTCTCCAAGGCGCGAACGTCCCAGGCCGACGCGCAGGCGAAGGCGTCGTTGATCCGCGATCTTTTGCGCGCGGGAAAGACGGCCGATGTGTCCGACGTCATCAACAATGAACTCGTGCGCCGCGTCGCCGATGAGCGGGTCACCGTCCAGGCCAATCTGGCCTTCGAATCGCGCACGCTGTTGCCGAGTCATCCGCGCATCCAAGCCTTGAACGCGCAATTGGCGGGTCTCGACGAGGCCCTGCGCGTGGCGGCGAAACAGGCCGTCGCGACGCTCGAGAACGACGCCAAAATCGCGGGACAGCGTCTGCGCAATCTCGACGCGGTGCTCGCCGAACAAAAGAAAGCGGCTGGAACGTCGAACGGCGACGAAGTGCGCCTGCGGTCCCTCGACCGGGTTGCGCAAACCTACAAGGATCAGCTCGAAACCTCGATGGCCAAATATCAAGAGGCGCTCGCGCGTGAAATGTCGGACGCGACTCCGGCCGACGCGCGGATCATCGCCCGGGCCAGCGAGCCGCAAGAGCCGGTGTTCCCGAAAAAGGTTCCGATCGTTGGTTTTGCCACGTTCGCGGCTTTTATTTTGACGGCTGGGGTCGCCGTCGCCGGCGAACTGCTTGCCGTGTCCCCGTCGCCGACGAGCGCGCCGACTCCGGACCGGCCGTCGCGACACGCCGTTCCCGAAGCCGCGGACATGCCGGTCCGCGCTCGCCGAACGCCGACGGACGGGTTCGCGAGTCCGGCCTTGGCTCAAGCGACCGGGGCCCCGCGCGCGGCGATTTCAGAACCGCATAAAGAGGGCGCCCATGAGGCGGAGGCGCAAGAGCGCGGGGACCCTGAAGGGTCGACTTTGGCGCGGCTTGGACGAGGCTTGCGGGCTTTCGGCGAATCGGCCCTTGACGCGCGTCTTCGCGCCGCGACGAGCAAAAGGCAGGCGAATGCCGGTTCCGCCCGCGACGCGGAGCCCGCGCCGATGCCGTCCCCAACCCGCCAAGACTCCGTCCAGGCGCGGGAACCTGGCGATCCCGACAAAGCGCCCGGCGCGGACCGCGAAGTCCATCGTGACTTGGTCGAGCGGATCGTCGCCGATCACGTCCCTGGCCGGGGCGTGCAAATCGCGAGCGCGACGATTGGTTTGGACACGGCGCCGGCCAACGACATGATCGGGCTGGCCCGCGCTTTGTCGCACCATGGCCGCGCGATCATCGTCGACCTCAATGCGTCGCCGGAGGAACTCGCGCCGCTTGTCGGCGCCGGGCCGGACCCGTCCGTCACGGGACTTGCCGGCCTCTCCGAACTCCTCGCGGGTGAAGTTTCGTTCGCGGAGGTGATTCATCGCGATCGCGCGACGCGTCTTCATTTTATTCCCGCCGGGATGCGCGACGCCGATTTCCGCGATTTCGACCTGATCCTCGAGGCCTTGTCCGAAACCTATGATTTCATCGTGCTGCTCACGCCAGCCTTTCCGGCGAGCGAGATTGTGAAGATCATGGCGCCGCATACCGATTTCATCGTGTTGACCGCCGCCGCGGATCTTCCTGAACGCCAGCTCGATCTGTTGCGGAACGAATTGGTCGAAGCCGGGGCGAAGGATGTTTTGGTGGCGCGGCAACCCATTCCGGAAAAACGGGATCGGCGGACTCCCGGTGTCGCCTGAGGCGAACCGGTCAAGGCCTCGTTTTGCGCTGGTGCCATGACGCTTGGAGCCGCCGCGCCAAGTGGAACAGGGCGTGATGGCTCTTGATGCCGCTTTTGGTTCGCAGCGCGATTGCCTCGATGAGGAGGAAAACCCGTCCCATCGGCGTGAGCGCCACGAAACTGTCGAACAGGGGGATCACGTCGCCGCAGAACGTCGCCTTGTAGCGCGCTTCGCCGATGCCGAGATCGAAATGTTTGGTGCCCGCCGCGCATTGCTTCGCCATGATCGCCATGAGCAACAGGTCACCGGGACTCGAGCGGGCGATGTCGGCGCTGGCATCGAAGGAATTGAACATGCCGCTCCAGCAACCGCGATGCATGCCCCCACCGTAAACCGCGACGACCGTGCCCCCGGAATAAAGGGCATGGAGTTCGATCCCGGTCCCATGGGCCCCCGGAACGCTCGCGGCCTCGATAAACCGGCGCATCGCCGGATCATCGAATCCCGACACGATATTTTGAGCGCGGAAACGGCTGGTTTTCTGGGCAAAGAAGGCATCGAGGATCGCGGCCGTTTCGTGGGCGGTCGCGGGCGTTCGATAGGTCAGGGGGCCGCGCGCGGCGAGCCTGGTTTCCTTGCGTCGCAGCTTTTTTCGCGTCGCCTTCGAAAGCTTTTCGGCAAAAAACGTTTCGGCGACCGGCGTGAGCGTCGTGCCCAAGGCGACGTTGGGGCTTGGTTGCGCGGTCAATCGCGCGAGGGAATTGGCTTGACCCGACCATTCCGCCGGCTGGTTCTGCAGCAAAAACGCGCAGGGCCTGTCCCGGCCCATGAGATTGGCCGCGTCGAGAAGCAGGGCATGCCAGGTTTCGGGGTCGAAGTCCAAACCAGGCCGCACCAGCGGCAGATTGAAATTGCTGTCCTTGCCGCCGAGAAAAGCCGCGATTTTAAACGGTCCAATGCGGCGCAAGCCAAGGCAGAGGAGGGCCAAGGGCTGGTCCGCGTCGCCGCGCGCGATAACGTAGAATGGTTTGAGGCCGGCTTTTTGACCGAGCATCCGCGTCCATGGCAACAGCCAGGCGCGGGTCTGATAGATCGAGCAGGGCGCCATCGCTTCGAGTTGAGCCCAAGCCTCGAGCACGGCGGACGTGACGTTCCAATGCAGATCGACGCGCGCGACAGGTGCCGCCTCGAGGGACCGCGTCTCTGTCGGAGCTTCTCGCTGTCTGAGCGCGGCGCCTCTTGCCATCATGACCGTTGTTCGCTGTCCAAGTTTTCGCACGCGGGTCCTTAGACCCGTGTGGGACGCGCGCTGATGTTGGGCGCACCCGCAGCCGCGATGCAATGTCCAGCGAGAACAATTGGGCGCAATTCGTGAATTTTCTCTCCTGCGGAAAGCGTTAATTATGTGTTGGGGCCGGCGTTCTTAATCTGTTTGCGTTTCTCCGCTATCTTGGGAGCGATCCACGGGGGCGTCGCTGATGATACGCGGGGGTAAGCAGACGATCATCGCCGCGGGGTTCGCGTTCCTCCAGGCGACGCGGTTGCATCGGGTCTTGGCGCCGCTGACGAGGGGGCTCGGCGCGATTGTGATGTTGCATCACGTCCGACCCTGGGCGGAGCGGCCGTTCGCGCCCAATCGTCTCTTGGAAGTCGAACCTGAGTACCTCGATGCCGCGCTGACGATGATCAAGTCGCGTGGCTTTGACATTGTCACGCTCGACGAAGCCGTCGCGCGTCTCGTCGAGGGCCGCGGCGCGCGATTCATCGCGCTGACCTTCGACGATGGCTACCGCGACAATGTTACCCATGCGCTTCCCGTGCTCGAGCGTCACGGCGCGCCCTTCACGCTGAACGTGACCTCCGGCTTTGCGGACCGTACGGCGCGATTATGGTGGGTCGAGCTCGAAGAGGCCATAGTGGTCCTTGATCACATCGCGCTTGCCGGGGAAGGCGAGGCGATCGATCTGCCGTCAGTCACGCCGGACGAGAAACAAGCGGCGTTCGAAGCGCTCTATTGGTGGCTTCGCGGCGGCCCGGAGGACCGGATGCTGGCCATGATTGCCGAGCTGCTCCGCCAAGCCGGGTTGTCATCGGCAGCTATCGTGAACCGGCTTTGTCTGGACTGGGGCGGGATCGAAGCCTTGGCCCGTCACCCGCTGTGTACGATCGGCGTCCACACCCTCACGCATCCGATGCTGGCGAAACACGACGCGGCATTCGTTTGGCGAGAACTCGAGGAGAGCCGTCGCGTGATCGAATCCCACGCTCGACGCCCGGCGCGCCATCTCGCTTATCCCGTCGGCGATCCCGGCTCGGCGGGGCCGCGCGAATTCGCAATGGCTCGGGACTTGGGATTTGCCAGCGCCGTCACGACCCGGCCGGGTATGCTGTTTCCGGCGCATCGTGATCATCTCCGCGCCTTGCCGCGTCTCTCGCTCAATGGCCATTGGCAGGATCTCGACAGTCTCGACGTCCTGCTCTCCGGCGTGCCCTTCGCGCTCTGGAACAGGGGCCGGCGCCTCAACGTCGCGTAGGCCCGCCCCTCATATCGGCGAAGGGGCGCATCTGGCATGCCATCGCTCGTCGCTCGAAACAATCACAAAACCGGCGAAAACGCCGCGTTGACCTAACGATATCGCTGGCGGCGGCCTATGTTAGTCGCGGGGGTGGGCGAAGCTGAGCGTGGAATTGCGCCTTTTCGCGGTTAA
>JARLIW010000117.1 GCA_031291515.1 Beijerinckiaceae bacterium
GAACGCGGGTTCCATTCGATGATCCGCCCGTCGCGGACCAGAAATTTATCGCTGTCGAGCGCGAGCCAGGGATCGGTCGGCGGACCTTCCCCGGCGGAGAGTGCGCGTAGGCTTTCATAAAGCGCGGCATCCCTGTCGAAAATGAGCAGGTTGCCCGTCGCCACGGCCTTGTCTTGGAGGGGTTCGGCGATCCAGGCGGGCGCGAGCAGATGCAGCGCATCGGCTTCCGCCGCGGCACGCGGCGTGGCGGTAAATCGCCGGAAGGCGAAATCGATGATTTCGAGTAGGACCTCGCCGGTCGTGGCGAAGACGGTAAAGTCGAATGCTTGTGAGTCGGACGCCTGACCCTGACGCCGCCGCGCGTGAACGTAGGCGTGTTCGCCTAGGGTCCCGTGGACGCGGATCGATTGCGCGCCATAAGGAACGAAGGCCACGTCGTCATGCTGGCGGACCGCGCGGGAGCACAGGAAAGCGCTTTGCAGGACGCCATCGAGCATGGCCGGGTCTAGCGCGGTGGGCTGATCCTCGGCGCGCCGCCGAAGTTCGATGAGAGCCTCGTTCTCGCCGAGCCAGGCCGCTTCCATGCAACGGAAACTGGGGCCATATTCCAGACCCAACGCATCGAAGCGAGCGTAACAGCCTTTGGCGTCCGCTTCTTCCGTGAAGCGCGCGCGGAGGGACGATAAGCTCTCCGCCGGCGCTTCCGGTGACGCCGTGGCGGGCACCGCGCAGCGTCCCTTGAAATGTACGACGATTTGGCCGTCGCCGGTCGCCGGTCGCGAGGACATGTCCAGCGACAGTCCGTCCGGTTCGCGCGTCGCGGCGCATATGATCGATTTGACGCCGTCGCGCGGCCTGAACGGAGCGGCCCAGGTGAGGTTACGCAGCTCGAACGCGCCTTCAAGGCCGGATCGCCGCGCCGTCTCCAAGCAAAAGCCGAGATAGGCGGCGGCCGGCAAAACTGGTTCGCCGTTGATCCGATGATCGCGCAGAAAAAGCTCGTCGCCGGTGAAGGCAATCGAGAAACGATCGAGCGCGCTCTCGACGTCGAGCGGCGACACCCAATGACGATCGCGCGCGAAGGGGTAGAGCGGCGCGTCCAGGGGGCGCGGCGGATTTGTCCAGCGCGAGAGCCAGTTCACATTCTCGCCCGCCGCCCAGCGGCTCGCCAGGGCTTGCGAAGATGTATCGTCCCGCTCCCGCGTGTCAGCCGCTGCCGCTCCCGTGAGAAACGCGGTCAAATGCGCGACGAGTTCGCGATGGTTGGCCGCCGCCACCGCGAAACGATGGTCGAAATGCCGGCGGCCGCATTGCAGGGTAAAGGCGAGGCGCGCGAAAGCGGCCGGCTCGTCGGCCGCGATAAAATCGCGGAGTTGCGCGGCGGCATCCCGCAATTGTTCGGCGCTGCGCGCGGAAAGTGGAAACACCAGGGGCCCGCTGGCCTCGCCGCAGGCGCGCGGCTGCGGTGCGTCCTCGACGATGACATGGGCGTTGGCCCCGCCCGCGCCGAACGAGCTGAGCCCCGCGCGCAGCCGGTCGGTCAGGCCGCACGGACGCCAATCCGCGGCCTCTCGGGCAATGAAAAACCGTGATCCGTCCAAACCCAACGCCGGATTGAGGTGTTGCGCATGCAGGGATGGCGCGATGCGCCGGTGCCGGAGCTGCTGCACCACTTTGATTAGACTTGCGACGCCAGCCGCGGCCTCGAGATGGCCGATATTCGATTTGACCGATCCCACCGCGCAATCGGGCGCGGATGGTTCCGCGCCAAACGCCTGCTTGAGCCCATCGATCTCGATCGGATCGCCAAGCTTCGTTCCCGTGCCATGCGCTTCGATATAGCCGATCGTCGTGCCATCGACGCCGGCCCTGGTCAGAGCCTGTTTGATGACGCGGCTCTGGGCGCCCGGACTTGGCACGGTGTAACCGTTGGTATGGCCGCCGTGATTGACCGCGCTGCCAAGGACGACGGCGAGGATTCGGTCGTTGTCGTGGTGGGCGTCGGCAAGGCGCTTCAAGACCACGGCTCCGACGCCTTCGCCGGGCGCGAAGCCATCGGCGTCCTGGCCGAAGGCATGGCAGCGCCCTGTCGGCGACAGCATGTGTTGCTGGCAGAGCTGCACATATTTGGCGGGATGCAGGTACAGGTTGACGCCGCCCGCCACGGCGGCCCGGCATTCGCCGCGCGCGAGGCTTTCGCACGCGAGATTTAACGCGATCAACGCCGAGGAACAGGCCGTGTCCACCGCCATGCTGGGGCCGCGCAGATTGAGCGCGTAGGACAGCCGATTGGCGCCCGACCACGGCATGGCGGTGGGAATTTCGGTCATGCCCGCGCGCCAAAGGCTCGGCCCGAGTAGGGAATAGGTATTGGTCGTGACGCCGAGGAACACGCCGACGTCGAGACCGCCGTCGCGATCGAGCGGCGCGCTGCGCTCGCCGAGCAGCGCGGCGTCCTCCAGCGCATGCCAGGCGCATTCCATGAACAGCCGCTCCTGGGGGTCCATCATCGCGGCTTCGCGGGGCGAAATGCCGAAGAATGGGGCATCAAACCGGTCGACGTCGTCGAGGAAACCGCCCCATTTAGAATAACTGCGCCCTTTCTTTCGTGCCTCGCCCGGCTCCGGCTCGAAAAAATCGTTTATCGACCAACGACCCTTGGGAATTTCGCCGATGGAATCGCGCCCGCTCAGAAGATTCTCCCAGAATGCCGCGGGCGATTCCGCGCCTGGAAAACGGCAATGCATGCCGACGATGGCAAAGGCGCCTTCCGACGAGCGGCCGGTTTCGCGAAGCTTCGTATCGGATGTGGGCCGCAAGAGCGCGATGTCGGGCCATTCCTCTTGCGCCTCGTCGGACTGTTGGGTGGACGTTAGCGCGGCGCGGCTCTGAAGGCTTTCGGCCAAGGCGCGCGCGGCATCCGGCCAATGCTGAAAAAGATAGGCGCAAACATCATCCGCCGAGCGGCAATCGAACAGAAACGCTTTCGACAGCCCTGGAAAAAAAGGCTCGATACGCATGTGGAAATTGATGACGGCGAGCGACTCGAGCCCGATTTCGGCGAAAGCGGTCCGCGCGGTCAGACTCGCCGCGTTCAGTCCCGTCACGTCGCGCAAGTGACCGAGCACGAAATCGAGCGCGCGTTCTTTCGTTTTCGTCTCACTCAGGTCTTGCATGTTGTTCCGCCTGTGAACGAACCCCCATGAGCGGCCTCGCGGCCCTCTGTGCCGAAATTGTCGCGAGCTGACGACGATCTCGCGTTAAACGAGGATCGTTGAAGTATATCTCCGCGCGCCGGACGCCTTCGTATCTCTCAAATACTTATGGATTCGGCGCATTGGCCGCGAAGTGGCTTATTTGGCCCCAAAGCATGGTTCGTCCGTGGCCGACGACAACCCAAGGGCGCTCATGCCACGTCCGTCCGAAGGACATCTTTCGGGGGCGTCGCGCGAAAAGATAACTTATTCGGCCGGGACGGCTTGGTCTGCCTTTGGAAACCGAAGCCATTGATGATTTCGGTAATCATACAATTGGCAGTCGTAGAGAATCTTCCTAAACTCGGATAGATTAAACAGAATGACTTTGACATCGTCTTTGAACGTGTCTTCCATCGTCGACTGAGCGTTCTTGAGCCGGTAAACGGGGATTTTTTGGTCGATATGGTGGGCCGTGTGGTGAAACACGCGAATGAATGCGAAGTCGAGCCAGCGCGGCAGTTCCGTATGGACCGATCCCTGCACCTGGGCGTGATAGAAACACCACTCCTCGCGATCATCGAACCATTTGATGCTCGGATGGGTGTGGTTCTGGATGGTGATGAACGCCATCACGTAATTCCACACGATGAACGGCAGGATCACGCAGAGAAGGATGTTCCACATTGCTTGCGACAGCGTCGCGGCGAAGACGAAGCACATGCCGATCTGCATGGCCAGAAAAAGCCCGACCCAAAAAAAGTCGTTGATCAGCAAATGCGTCGGAATATTCTTGCAATATTTGGAGCGGCGAAGGATCAGAACCGGCAGCCAGATATCGAACAGATAAAAGCAACCAAATCCGCCGAAGCTCCGGTAGAAGCGATGGAGCCGCTTCTGAAATGGCGACAACGCATCAAATTCCTGCGGCGTCATCGGCGCATAGACGAGATCGCTTCCTTTCAGATTGGTCCACGCATGGTGCATTTTATTGTGTTCGATTTCCCAGGTGCAAACGGGATGCAACGACGGCAAAAATGCGAGAATCGCGAGCGTTCGGTCGAGCAAGGGCCGGCCAGTGAGGGATTCATGAGACGCGTCGTGCCCGACCACGAATAGCGAGCCGATCGCCTGTCCGGTCACGATGCCGAGAAGAAACTTGAGCCAAAGCGCCTGAACGCTGAGCGCCGCCAACCACAAACCAAGGTACAGCGAGAACAGCGCCAAGAACAGCGGAAGACCGATATGCACGCGTGAGTCATACGCCGATTTCGGCATGTGAGACCGAACTTGCCGGGCATTGAGATTGGGAGACGTATCCACCATTCGAACCTCCTCGGTTACGCACATGCCTTTCCATCGACGTGCCCCACGAAGGCGCGTCAGAGGCCCTATGGACCTATCGTTTTGATGTAAAGGCGCGGGACGCGTGAACGACGACGTCACGTCCGCTATAATTTCAATGGTTATTTAGATATGTCGTCACGCTTGCTGCGACGTTATTTGATAGTTACTTGGTTGGCATCGAATACGTGATGTCGGCGTGTCGATCTGTCTGCAAAGCAGCAAGCGCATCAGCGTTCCTGGCAATCTCGATTGCCGCCGATGGCGGCATGCCGGGAATTTGGTTTGGTTGTGGGTTGCGTCGACCCACAGATTTATATGAACCCCAGGCTCCGGCTTGCCATTTCGTGCCATTTTGCGTTGCGACGCGCAAAATTACATCTTTAAGTTGCTAAAAATTATCCTGTTTTCACCTTAAAGCATTGTTATTTCAACCATAAGGCGATTGTCCGGCTCTTGCGGGTCGCGAGCGCACGATCGGAGTCCCAACTCCCGGGCCTCGGTCGATCCGGATCGCCTTGGATTGCAGGACGCCGGTGTCGAAGCGCCCGCTTGCGGGGAGCGTGGTTTCGCCGTCGTCGACTCCGAGGCCCGTGCGACCGCGGCGATCGGAGATGTGAGATTGCGCGTTGCGCGGCTCATGACCATCCTTCGACGGTTATGACAATCTTTGTCCTTCCTCCGCCGCGACCTCGCAGACCGCCGTGGTCAGCAGACGGAGATCTTCCTTGTCGATGGACAAGGCGGGGGTCAAATAGACGATCTTGCCGAAAGGACGGATCCAAACGTTTTTGCCGACGAAACGGGCCCGAAGGGCTTCGAGGTCGCGGATTTTCTCGAGCTCCACGACCCCGATCGCTCCCAGAACCCGGACGTCGGCAATGCCGGGACGTCCTCGCGACGGCGCAAGTCCTTCTTTCAATCCTGACTCGATCGCCGCGACTTGGGCGAGGCGAGGTTCGGTTTCAAACAGATCGAGCGAGGCGTTGGCGGCGGCGCAGGCGAGTGGGTTGGCCATGAAGGTCGGACCATGCATCAGGGCATGATCCGCCTCGTCGGACCAAAATCCCTCGAAAACGCTTGAACTCGCGATCGTCGCCGCCAGGGCCAAGGTCCCCCCGGTCAGGGCCTTGGAGAGCGTGACAATATCGGGTGTAACGCCGGCTCCGATGCAAGCGAACATAGCGCCGGACCGCCCGAATCCGGTGAAAATTTCGTCGAAAATCAAGAGACATCCGTACCGTGTGGCAATCTCGCGCAACGTCGCCAAAACGGACGCGTCATGGAACAACATGCCGCCGGCGCCTTGGACCAGCGGCTCGACGAGAATTGCCGCGATCGAACCGGCCTCGCGCGCCATCAGATTTTCGAACGCGAGGACGGTCTCTTCGGATTGGGGGAGCGCGGTCACGATCTGCTCCGGGAGGACGCCCCTGAAGAGCGCGTGCATGCCTTCGACTGGATCGCAAACCGCCATCGTGCCGAATGTATCGCCGTGGTAGGCGCCATGGAAGGCGACGATTCGAGTCCGTCTGCGCTCGCCACGATTGAGCCAGTACTGGATCGCCATTTTCATCGCGACTTCGACGGCCACCGATCCGCTATCGCTGAAGAACACGCGGTCCAGGTCTCCTGGGAGAAGCTGGGCGAGGCGACGCGCCAAATTCAGGGCGGGCTCGTGAACGAGGCCTCCGAACATGACGTGCGGCATGATTTCGATCTGGCGGCGCAGCGCGTTCGCGATGTGAACATGATTGTATCCGTGACACGCAGTCCACCAGCTCGCGATTCCGTCGACGAGAACGCGGCCATCGGATAGAAAAAGACGCGACCCCGATGCGCGTTCGACGGGTATTGGGGGGAGCGCCGTCTTCATTTGACAATATGGGCGCCAGATATGGCGCATGCCGTCGTCAAGCCAACTCGGTGGCGAAGTTTCCATGGGATGCTTTTTGCACTTTGCGCGAGACCGCGCCAGAGAAAGAGTGGCGGACCGCCATTTTACGCTGATTTTTTTGAGCCGGACAAGAGATGGAATCATTCGATCGCCCGGCCACGGACGGGAGGCGTCCGGGTGATTGCGTATGATCATCTTGCGCGGCCCGGCGCGGACAGAGACTTGAAGCCTTCGCGTGAGCGCTTGTTCGAAATGGGCTCCCCGCCAAGAGGCCTTCGGGATCGGCCTCTGCTTTTACCGGCAACCGAGCGCGACGCGTTACGTCCGAGGATAGCAAATTCCTAGAGACGCAAACCGATATCCGGTTCAGCTGGTCCGGTGTCGCGGGATCCGCGAGCGGGCCGCATCGATGCGAATGGCCTGAGACTTTATTGGAACGGAATTCGGCAATCGTCGGCGGCAACACGGGAAATTCCAGGGCGGGGTCTCTTTTCCTTCGCGCTCGGATCACGTTGTTGCAGTCCAAAAACCATTGATGTCCGACCAATCGTCTCCCGAGAGGGCCAATACGACATAAAACGGGTCGATCTGAAATGGAATCCAACACCCTGCGGCTTCGGCGCCCCGATGCCGCACAAAACGCTTGCGACGATGGTCATTTTGATCCGATATGATCGGCGTGTCGTACGAATTGTGCGTGGAACAAATCAAGCTGTCATTCCGCTGCTCCAGGCTCACGTTTGATTGGCCCATCCCTCGGCATGGCCGGACGCCGGTTCCCGGCCAACACGCGCGAAAGCTTTGGTCTATGGAATGACCAGAGTGGCGGCGTTTGCCTCGATGCGTTGTTCCGCGGGAGTGTTGGACGAAATCATACCCAGGTTTGGCGTGTCGCTATAAACGTATGAGCCTTTCATATCGCGAGATGGTTTTTTGGGTCGGAGGTTGTTGTAATCTCGAAGGCGAGGAGCGATTGCCCTCGCACTAAGGTTTGGGCCGCGACGCTCGCTAAGCGCATGGAGATTCACGATGAGCATTTTGACCGTTCGGGATGGCACGACGATCTATTTCAATGACTGGGGCGCGGGTCAGCCGGTTGTCTTCAGTCATGGCTGGCCGCTGAGCTCCGAGGCCTTCGAAGATCAGATGTTTTTCTTGGCATCGCATGGCTACCGCGTGATCGCTCACGACCGGCGCGGCCATGGCCGGTCGAGCCAGCCCTGGCAAGGCAATGACATGGACACTTACGCCGATGATCTGGCGGAACTTGTCAAGCATCTGGACCTCAAGGACGCAATTCACGTCGGCCATTCCACCGGCGGCGGCGAGGTCGCCCGCTATATCGGGCGTCACGGCGAGTCCCGTGTCTCTAAGGCGGTCCTGATCGGCGCCGTGCCGCCGGTGATGGTGAAAAAGCCCAGCAATCCCGGCGGCCTGCCGATCGAAGTGTTTGACGGCATCCGGGCCGGCGTCGTGGCTGACCGTTCACAATTCTGGAAGGACTTGAGCCTGCCGTTTTATGGATATAACCGGTCTGGCGTCAAAGTTTCGGAAGGGGTTCGTGAATCCTTCTGGCGGCAAGGAATGCTGGCGGGCTTTCCCGCTTCCTATTTCTGCGTCAAGGCCTTTTCCGAAACCGACATGACGGAAGATTTGCGGAAGATCACGGTCCCGGTGCTGGTTCTTCACGGTGACGACGATCAGATCGTGCCGATTGAAGACTCCGGCAAGCTGTCGGTGAAACTGGTCAAGAATGGCGAATTGCAGATCGTTCCTGGCGCGCCACACGGCATGTGCACAACACATAAGCAGATCGTCAACGAAGCCTTGCTCGCCTTCCTCAAACGCTGATCGAACGATTTCATCCCGCGTTTGACACCGCGAGAGCCGCCGCGTCTTCTCCCGCGCGGCGGCTCTTTTGTCCGTGAAGATTTGGTTGCCTTTGGGATGAGAGCGATCTCTTTCAACTTGGGTGATTCCACCCAAGTTGAAAACGCCCTAAGGAACGCATGATTCAAGCGTGCATATTCAGGTCGCGGCCGATGATTCCCTCGCGATCAATCGAGCGTTCGGCTCCAAGCGAGGAGCCAGCCGCGACAATTTTGACCGGGATTGATTTGTAGGATGGCGTCAGGCAATCCGGATCGCAATATTCCAGGGCCACCAACGGCTGGATCTCGGGATAGTAGGATGCACAACAACCGCTCGGGAGGTTGTAACTGACCAGGGTCAGCCCTTGGATGACACGATCGTCCCGGGCGTGGTCCAACGCCGTGGCGACATCGACAATGTCGCCTTCCACAAATCCGAGGCGCGAAAGTTCATCGGGGTTGATAAACAAAACATCGCGCCGCCCAAACACGCCGCGGTATCGGTCATTGAGACCATAAATCGTGGTATTGTATTGGTCATGCGCGCGGAGCGATGTCAATCGAAGCACATCGCGATCCGATGCGGTCGCGTCCTCCTCGAGGCCCTGGAAGATTACAAAATTGGCCTTGCCTGACGTCGTATTCCAGATGCGCATTGCCGCGGAGTTCGGCAATTGAAAGCCCCCCGGCTTTCTAATGCGGTCGTTATAACCTTCAAAATCCGGAAACACGGTTTCGATGGCGTCGCGGATCAGATCGTAATTTCCGGCCAGCGCGTCCCAGTCCACGACCGACTTCCGCCGCAGAGTCGCCTTGGCGATCGCGGCGATGATTGCCGTTTCCGACCGCACTTCATTGCTCGGCGGATTGAGAAAACCGCGCGAGGCATGGACCATCGACATGGAATCTTCGACGGTGACGGCCTGTTGGCCGGAGGCCTGCACGTCCCTGTCCGTGCGGCCAAGGACAGGAAACAGGTAATTGGTCTTCGCCGTCAGGAGGTGAGTTCGGTTGAGCTTGGTTGCCAGATGGACCGCGAGATCGAGTTGCCGAAACCCCTTGAAACACGCCTGCGGATCCGACGCCGCCATGGCCAGATTGCCGCCGAGGCAGATGATCGCCTTGGCGTGGCCGTCGCGCATCGCCGCGATGCTCTCCACCACGGAATGGCCGAATGCGCGCGGCGGTTCAAAGCCGAACACATCGCGCAGCCGGTCGAGAAACGCCTTCGATGGCCGTTCCGTGATGCCGACGGTGCGGTCCCCTTGCACGTTGGAATGGCCACGCAACGGGCAGATGCCAGCGCCGGGTTTTCCGATATTGCCCTTGAGCAGCAGCAGATTGGCGATCTGCTGCACATTCTCGGTGCCGGTGACGTGTTGGGTGACCCCCATCCCGTAGCACACGATCGTCGCCGCGGACGCCGCATAGTCCATGGCGATCTGTTCGAGATCCGCGCGGGAAAGGCCGCTCGCGGTCTCGATCGCGGACCAGTCGCAGTTCGCGAGATCGGCCGCCAACGAATCGAACCCGGCGGTGTGGCCCGCGATGAAGGCGTGATCGAGCACCGGGGCGAGATCGGCGACCCGCGCCGCATCGTCCATCGCGACGAGCGCCTTGCAGATTCCCTTCAGAGCGGCGGCGTCGCCGCCGACCTTGACCTGGAAATAGCTCGACGCGATCGGCGTGGACGATAGTGTTGCCATCTCGATTGGCGCCTGCGGCGCCTCGAAGCGTTCAAGCGCACGCTCCCTGAGAGGATTGAGAACGATAATTTTGACGCCGCGCCGGGATGCGTTGCGTAGTGGCGTCATCATCCGAGGATGGTTGGTGCCGGGGTTGTGCCCGATCGAGATGATGAGGTCGGCCTTGTCGAAGTCATCGAGCGTAACCGTGCCTTTGCCGATTCCTATTGATCGAGGAAGCCCGACCGAGGTCGCCTCGTGGCACATGTTCGAGCAGTCCGGAAAATTATTGGTTCCGAATTGACGACCAAAAAGCTGGTAAAGGAAAGCGACCTCGTTGGAGGCCCGTCCGGAGGTATAGAGTTCGAGCTCGTTTGGATTTTCGAGCGCGTCGAGTTTCGCGGCGATGTCTTCGAATGCGTCCTGCCAGTCGACCGGCTCGTATTTGTCCGTTTCGGAATTGTATCGAAGGGGGTGGGTCAAGCGGCCCTGGTTCTCAAGCCAATAATCGGAACGTTCCCATAACGACGCCACATCGTGCTCGGTGAAGAATTCCGGCCCCACTCGCTTGGTGGTCGATTCCCATGTCACGGCCTTCGCTCCGTTTTCACAGAATTCGAACGCGGAGGTATGGCTGGGATCCGGCCAGGCGCAGCCGGGGCAGTCAAATCCGTCGGGCTGATTTTGTTTCAAGAGGGTCGGAATGCCCTGAACGACGACCTGCTGTTGCTTGAGCGCAATCGCGAGCGCCTTCAGCGCGCCCCATCCGCCAGCGGGCTCCTCGTAGTCGCGAATTCCGTCCGGACGCTGCTTTGACATGTCAGAGACCCTTTCTAAGCGCCACGCCGGAAATATCGCGGAATCCGGCGGCGGTTTGCTTGAACACGATTGGCCGTGAAACACGCCCCCGGTTTTGGACCAAAGGGAGCCGAAAATTATCGCCGTTGGAGCCTAGTGCTTCAGAGCCGCTGTTTGAACGACAACGCATGTGACGACCTTCGGGTTCACGATCAATTTGTTCTCGTTTAAATGGCGGCTTTATGAAGACTTGACGACGCCGGAGCCGCCGGTGGGTCCACGGGACGTGGAGCCCTTGGGGCGAAGGCCGCCAGGAACCAGCAAAAGGTGGCGACCGCGGCGGTCGCCTCGAACGCATCGACGAAGGCCAAAACAAAAGCCTGCTGCGAGACAGCCGTTGCGAGTAATTGGATTTTTGCGCCCGTCGCTTGTGACGCGGTGGCGAGTTGGCCGGCGACGACTCGTCCATATTCCGAAATTCTGTTGGCGGTGTCGGCTGCCTGGCCCTGAACGTGAAGCCCGAGCAGGTTCGAATGGATTTGCTCGCGCACGCGCACGAAAGTCTCCATGAAGGCGATGCCGGCTTCGCCGCCGAGCAGCCGGCTCGTCTGCATGAAGGCCCCGACCGTGGCGGCCTGATCTGGCCTTACCGTTCGCGTCACCAGGGCGACGATACTGGTGAGCGCGAGGGATTGCCCGACCGCCTGAATAATCTGCGAGGGAAGGAAGTCAGCCGTGGCCCAGCGTCCCGTGAGTTGCGTCACCATCAGGCAAGCAATTGCGACCAGCGCGGCGCCGGCTCCGAGTGTCCAGCGCGGATCGATCCGCTGGATCAACACGGCGAGCGGCAAGACGAGGAAAATCTGGGGCGCGGCAATCCAGACGAGCACCGCGCCGATATCGAGGGCGCGATAATTCTGCAATATCTGGAGATAGGTGGGGACCACGTATGCGGTCGATAGGATGATGAAACGGAACCCGGCCAATAGCACGAACATGACAAGAATGTTCGGGCTGGCCAAGAGTCGCAGATTCAACGCGGGGCGGGACGCGGTGATCTCGCGCGCGACAAAAGCGATGATCGACAGACCGCCGATCGCGAGCATGGCGACGACGAGGCCGTTCCCAGTCCAATCGAGTCTGTTGCCTTGGTCGAGGGCCACATAAAAGGCGCCAAGGCCGAGCCAGGCATAGACGAGCCCTCCGCCATCCAGGTTCGTCAGCGCTTCCCGGTTCGGCTTGTCCTTGGGCATGCCCGTCCAGACGCCCAGACACATCAGCGGCAGGACCAGGCAGTATTGCCATGAGATCCAACGCCAGGACAAATGGTCGATGTAGAAGCCCTCCAGAGAGGCGGCGACGTTTAGCGAGATCTCGAGGTTCATCGCGTAGATGGCGATGCCAAAGGCCAGCAGCGGCTTGGGCAGGCGAGTGACGATAAAGATGATCGTCAGGGGGATGAAGGTTCCGGTCCCCAGACCGGCGAGGAACTGCGCGATAAGATAACCATCAATGTTGTGAGCGAGCGGGGCGATCAAAAACGCGAAAAATGAGACGATAATACCCGTGAGAAGAATACGCCGCCCTCCTGCGACCGACGCGAGATAGGGGCAGGAGATGCCCGAGATGAGTTGGCCCAGGCCAAACGCCGTCGTAATCCATGCGCCTTCATCGAAACCGGCGCCCAGGCTGCCGCGCAGATCGGCCAGACCGAAGGTGGTGACGCGCGTGCCCAGCGTCGCGATCATCGAGCCGAGCACGACCCCGAGCAAACCGGCAAAGGGCCTCCAGCCGATGGCTTCGGACGCCGTCGCGGCGCGCGCGGCTTCATGTTTTGTCGCCATCATGGCGCAATCCGCGAAGCGGCGCCAGCTTCGCCGTCTTGCTTTTCGGCTTGGGTGTCGATCGTTGCGACAACCGACATGCCAGGCCGGATCAGGATCCCGAGCTTCGGGTTCGGGTCAAGCACGACCTTGACCGGAATGCGCTGAACGACTTTGGTGAAGTTGCCAGTGGCATTGTCGGGTGGGAGCAGGGCGAAGACGCTGCCGGCGCCGGGAGCCCAGCTTTCGACGCGGCCTGTGAGAACCGTCCCGGGAAACGCGTCGACCGTTATTCGCGCGGGATCTCCAACTCGGACATTGGTCATCTGCGTCTCCTTGAGGTTCGCGACAACCCACAATGTCGCCATCGGCATCACGGTGATGATCTGCGCGCCCGGCGAAACGAACTGCCCGGGGTGAACCTGGCGGGCGCCGGTCAATCCATCGGCCGGCGCCTTGATCCGGGAGTAGCCCAGATTGTCTTGCGCGAGTTTCTGCCGTGCTTGCGCGCCAGAAACCTGTGCGGCGAGCTCTCGCTCGGTCGCATCGAGCGAGGTCAAGAGCGCTTGTTGCTGGGCGAGCTGTGATTGCGACATTGACAATGTGCCGGCGCTCTTTGCCGCCGCGGCATCGGCCTGTTCGACGAGTTGCTCCGTTCCGGCCAAGCCTCCCCGCAGCAACTCGCGCTGGCGCAGGGCTTCAGCATTCGTCCTCAACAATTCGGCTTCGGCTATGGCAATCGCAGCCTTCGCTTGCTCGATCAGCGTCCTTTGAACCGCGCGTTTATCGCCGACGCTCAAAAGATTGGCGCGAGCGGCGGCGAGATCGGCCGTCGCAAGGTCGAGTTGCGCCTGATAGTCCGAGGGCTCGATCTCGGCGATCAATTGTCCGGCGAGAACAGGCTGATAGTCATCGACCGCGACCGTTTTGATATAGCCGGAAATTTGCGCGGCTAGAGGGGTGGTGTCGCCAACGATGAAAGCGTCGTCCGTGTCCTGAAAGCGCGAAGCTCCAGTCCATCGATTCCAATCCGTGGCGATGGTCCAACCCAGAGCGACGATCGCGACGACGATGACGGTGTGGACAAGCGGATGGGTAAGCAGAGTTCCGAGGCCCGTCGATTTCGTAGCGTCAGGGTCGGGCGTGGCGGCGCGCGCCGATTTAGCTTCGTCTGTGACGATTGTCGTCATGTTCGGTCACGCCGGCTGTGGATCCATTGTCCTTTTTCCCTGGCGGATATCAGGACATCGCAGCCGACCACTCCAAAGAGCTTGTCGTCGGCTCAACGCATTTCTCGGGTTGGACGATAGCGACCGCGCCGATCCTTTTCTTTAGCGCTTGGGGATGCCGGCTTCAAACTTGGGTATGATTGCAATCGCGCGCCGCGACCTGGTTTCAAGAGGATGACGATCTTATCGTCGGTCTCGGAGTGTAACCACCATCGCGTCTCTCAAAAATCGATGCTCGCGGGGATACCGAAACGCGAGCACATCCAGAGCCTTGTTTTCACGCGATCCGTTTTCTGAATCCCGCGACGGCGACCGGGTTCACCCGATGGAGACGATACTTTATGAATCCGCTTCGCATTGGGATCGTCGGCGGTTCGCTGGCCGGCCTGTTCGCCGGAGTTCTGCTCGGTCGCGACGGACATGATGTCCGTATCCATGAGCGTTCTCGTCACGGCCTCGGAGGGCGAGGGGCGGGTCTCGTCGCGCGTCGCGCGCGCCGCTTAAACCTTTTGTATGAGGCAGACAGCCATGCGTCTGAATGCAGCGCA
>JARLIW010000020.1 GCA_031291515.1 Beijerinckiaceae bacterium
CACGTCGAGCGTGACGCGGCCCGCGCGGTCCTCGACTTCGAGAATCCACAGATCGGGATCGTAACCGGTTTCCTTCGCCAGCTTCGCCTCGACCTGCTCGCCATCGACCCATTCGTCGCGATGGGCGCGCGCAAACAGCCGTGCGACGTCTTCGCGCGCCTCGCTTTGAGGCGCGGGCGCGAACAACGCCGCCGTGCCGTCGAGCCGGTCGATCTTGACGAAAATGGCGCCGGCATCCGGCGACCCGCGCCGCCGCAGGAAGACAGGAACATTTTCAGAGCCGCACCGCCGAATGAAGGCGGCGACCCAGATATCGCTTCTTAAACGCATGGGCGCATCATAGAGGGCGGCAGCCGACGCGCCAACACGATTACCGCATTTGGCTCGACCGGACCAATTCAGTTCCGGCTCACGAAACGATATCTGGTTGTGATCATCGGCGTTTGGCGACGGTCAACAATGGCCGCGTTTGGCTCGAAGCCGACCTTTTCGACATAGTCTGCGTTCGCCTGATGTCAAGCTGAAGCTATCAATACAGAACGCGCGAAGCGGCCATGCTGGCGGCCGTAAGGTGCTAGGGTGATTGCCGCGGAGACGCTGGCGCTCTGATCGCCTATCGCGAGCCAAGCAAAATGTAATGATTGAGCAAGGCTCGAAAGATTAAAGATTATTGCTATCGGCTTCCGATTTATCCACGTCTGGGGAGTTGCGCAATGCTGCCGCTTAGACCGCTTCAATTGTTTGCGGTATTTCTAACTTTGAATCTTTGCCACCTCTCCGCCTGCGGCGCGATCGCGCAGGAAGCAGAGAGTGAACATAGAGCCGCTGCACCCGCGTTTTCAGACCTAAACGATGCGGTTAAGCGCGCTCCCCAATCTGCACAGGCCCGCATCCATCGCGGTGAAGCGTATCTGAGCGTCGGCGATAGCGAGCAAGCCTTTGTAGATTTTGACGAAGCAATCCGTCTCGAACCGAACGACGCGTACCCCTGGATAGCGCGAGGCTATGCCTTTTTCCAAACGGGCGATATGGACAACGCCCTTAAGGATTTTGACCAAGCGGTTCGGCTCGAACCTCGACTTGCTGTTGCGCTCACTTTTCGCGGTCGGGTTTTCGAAAATAAAAGTGATTTCCTGCGCGCGATTGCCGACTTTGATGAGGCAGCTCGCGTGGCCCCGGGCGACCCCTATGCGTTCAGCGCACGGGGGGCTTACTATCAACACCGGCAAGATTACGGCCGCGCAATCGCGGATTTCAGCGAAGCAATTCGCTTGAAACCAAGCGCTTTGAATTACGCATCCCGCGGAAGGACATACCTAGAAGCCGGAGACGCGGATCGGGCTCTAGCGGATTTGGACACCGCGATCAAAGTCGCCCCTCTGCGCGCTACCACCTATGTCGAACGCGGCGGAATTTATGGCATGACGGGGAATACCGATAAAGCTCTCGCGGATTTGGACACGGCCATCCGTCTCGACCCGAGGTTGGCTGGAGCCTACCGGATTCGCGGAGACGTCCACGAACGCAACGGCGAAACGTCACTTGCTCTTGCCGACTATGACGATGCCCTTCGCCTAGAGCCCGATGACCGACACTCTTTGGACAGCCGGGGATTTCTTCGCTTATCAACCGGCAATGCCTCGGCAGCTGCGCAAGACTTCACTCGCGCCCACGACCTGATGCAAAATAATGCCTATTATGTGATTTGGCTGCAACTTGCTGCCCGACGCGCCGGAGTTCCTGTCGAATTTTCCAGCGCTACCGCTAAGCTTGATATGTCCACATGGCCGGCGCCGATCGTCAACATGGTCTTTGGAAAAACGACGCTGGATGCTGTCCTTGTTTCGGTTGGCAATGCTGCCGATGCGGAAAAGAAGCGCCGGCTTTGTGAAGCACACTTTTATGCCGGCGAATTGGCCCTAACTGATGGGAGGACCGACGAGGCGCTGCGTCTGTTTCAACTTTCCGCCAACGACTGCCCCAAAACGAGAGCGGCGTTTGAACTCAAGCGTCTCAACGTCAAACAGTGACAGCGGCTACATTCCGTCGAGACGAAAGCACGTCGCGATCGGCCTCTTCCCGCCCGTCCTTGCCCTTTCCAGCGACGTCATCGGCCTTGCGCTATCCGCCGAACGGGGACATTCCCGGAGGCAATGTCGGCGAGCGCCAAGGGCTTGATCACCCAATAGAGGGCCACCGGCCCCAACCGGATCGGCAAGCCTCGATCTTTGAATAAGCAGAGGTCGAGACGCCCTTGGCGTCAATCGACCGGGAGGCCCGAGCGTGCGGAAAGCGCCTTGCGGGTTTTGGCGTTCAGCTCGCCGGTGACGGCCAGATGGTTGTCGCGCTGGAAGGCTTCGACGGCTTTGCGGGTCGCCGCGCCATAATCGCCGTCGGGCTTCACCGGGGCGCCGAGCTTTTGCAGCGCGCGCTGCGCGCTTGTCACGCTCCGGCTCGACATAGCGGGCGTCACGACGCCATTCCCGGCGATCAGGGCGCCGATCACGTCGCGGGTCTTTTTCGCGGGCGCGACAGCGACACTAGCCACCGGCGCCTGAGCCGCCGCCTCGGCGGCGGGTTGATCGTCCACCGCCGGCGCGGAGAACGCGGCCTCCGGCGCGGCATTGACCGGCTGCAGCGGCGCGGCGGGAATCCGCTCGTTGATGAGCGCGTCGATCGAGGTCGGCCGGGCGGGCGGCTTCGGCGCTCTCGGCGGCTCGATCTTCACCGTCGAACCGAACAGCGGCGCGGGATGGCGCCCGTGCTGGAGGAACATGGCGTTGACCGCGATCGCCCCCAGCATCGCGCACAGCAGCGCCGCGCCGAAGGCCGGCGTGCGATAGCGCCACAGCGCGGCGAACCGCGACGCCTGCGCCGCTGAGGCCTTGTTCTGCCCCTTGCCGCGCTTGCGGGCGCCGGCATGGGCGGAGCGGCGCGGTTCGAGGGCGACGAAATCGAAATCGGAAGCGGCGGCGATTTCACGCAATTTTCTTCACCTGATCGTTGGGACGGGCGGAATCCGGGGCCGCGAGCGGCCGACCGCGCTGCGCCATGGTTTCAATCTTGACATGATGTCCGGCGATCTTGCGCCCGTCGCGGCAGTCGAGCGGCAGGCGCACGGTGACGCAGGCGCCTTCGCTCGGCGCGCTCTCGAAGGTCATTGAGCCGCCGTGCAGGCCGACGAGGCCGCGCACGATCGACAGGCCGAGTCCGGCGCCCTCGTAGGGACGGTCATAGGTCGCCCGCGCCTGGAAGAAGGGATCGCCGAGGCGGGCG
>JARLIW010000118.1 GCA_031291515.1 Beijerinckiaceae bacterium
ATGGTCGCCGCCTTCGAGA
Organism: Beijerinckiaceae bacterium; assembly: GCA_031291515.1. Taxonomy (GTDB): domain Bacteria; phylum Pseudomonadota; class Alphaproteobacteria; order Rhizobiales; family Beijerinckiaceae; genus RH-AL1. The sequence continues at coordinate 20 of JARLIW010000118.1, forward strand.
AAGCCCGCGGCCAGCAAACCGTCGAGATCGGCTGGTTTGACGGGGCCGTAGGCGATCCGCCCGGCGGGCGTTTCGACCTCGACCATCGGCTCGAGCCAGAGCAGGCCGCGCGTCCCGGTGCGAACCACCTCGACATCGGCGCCGAGCTTGGCCTGCAAGGCGGTGGCAACCTTATTCGCGCCGCAGGCCAGGGCCGCGGCATCGCGGGGAATGAAAATCCTGGTCATGCGCGCGCCTCCGCGACGATCGCCTGGAGCGCGGCGCTATCGAGATTGCCTTCGGGCTCGCCGTCGACGAGCGCGGCCGGCGCGTTGGCGCAGAGACCCAGACAGAACACCGGTTCAAGCGTGATCGCGCCGTCGCTCGTGGTGCCGTGCCAATCGACGCCGAGCCATTGCTTGATCTCGGCCTGAAGCGCGACCGACCCGCGCGACTGGCAGGCCTCGGCGCGGCACAGCTTGATGACGTGCCGGCCCGGCGGGTGGCTGCGAAAATCGTGATAAAAGCTGATCGTGCCATGCACTTCGGCGCGCGACAGGTTCAGCGCCTCGGCGATCACGGGGACGATGTCCTTGTCGACATAGCCAAACCGGTCGAGCAGTGCATGGAGAATCGGCAGAACCGCGCCTTCCCGGTCAGCCAAGCCCGCGACGATGGCCGCGGCCTCATCCTTGTCCCAAGCATCATAAACCGGCATTTTCCGTCCCAAAATTTTTTATGGTGAGCCACGGTTTTATTAAGGTGGCAGAAAACACCGTTCTTCCTAACAGATCAATAATGCGTCTTCGTGCCTTGATAGAAAACGTCTATCGTTCGAGCGCCTTGGCGTAGGCCCCCTGGGCGAGCCGTTCGGCCTCGCGCACCAAGGCGTTGGTGAGGGGACTAATGGCATAGCGTTGGGGCACCACGAGACCGATCAAATGCTCCACGGTTGGCGCGTGAATCGGGATCGACCGGACATGCGGCGGCAGCGCGATACTGTCGGTGATCGCCGAGGGCATGACGCTCGACCATTGCCCAGTCATCACATGGGACAGCAGCGCCGTGATTGAATTGGACTCCAACAGCGGCACGACCGGCACGTCGTTGTCGCGCAAGGTCTGATCGATGATCCGGCGATTCTGCATGTCGGGCGTCAGCAGACAGAGTGGGATTTCGCCGAGCTCGCGCCAGGTCACGGCGGCGCGGTCGCCGAAATGGCCGGCGGCGCCCGTCAACAACCGGTAGCCCTCGTGGTAGAGCGGCACCGTCTTCAAGCCGCCGAGCGGTTCGTTGTCGAGATAGGTGATCCCGGCGTCGACATCGAGATTGTTGAGCTCCTTGAGCACATCGGTCGACGAGCGCGAGGTGATCGAAAAATGCACGCCAGGGTGCTTGTCGTGGAACGGCGTCGTGAGCGCCACGCCCATCGGCAGCGCGGTCGGGATGATCGCCAGGCGCAACAGGCCCGAGAGCCCCTTTTTCAACGCATCGAGGTCTTGGCGCATCGACTTGGCATCGCCGACGATCCGTCGCGCCCAGGCCAGCACATGCTCGCCCTCTGGCGTAAAGCCTTGAAAACGCGAGCTTCGCCTTACGATGACGACGCCGAGCTGCTCTTCGAGCTGCTTCAAACCGGCCGACATGGTCGGCTGCGTCACCCCGCAGGTCTCCGCCGCGCGGCCGAAATGCTGCTCGCGCGCCAAGGCGATGACGAAATTGAGTTTATCTATCAACGACTCCGCCTTGCTGCCCGGGTTTTGGTCACGCCCAAGAAATTCGTCCGGCGCGTTCCGAGAAGCGCCGTCGCCGCCGCGACGTTCGCGCGGCGCTTCCGCCAATACAATATGCTTAACAAATATATACCAGCGTCCTCAAGGAAAATATGCGGCCGCCGTGATCTTCCCGGCGCACTCGAGATTGTTTTGTTATACTTACGGGGGTCGGCAAAGATCAGGATGAAATGAAGCGGGACGAAGCGGCAATTGCCCGAAATAGCCTCGTGGCGAAATATGCTATTGCAATACCTAAAATTCTCGCCGCATGAGACCGATCGAAATAACCGAAGCTTTACGATGTCGTCGATTTCACGAATTCACGGAAGAAAGATGGGGATTGACCGCGAGTTCGCGGCCGCCGGCCCTATCCCGGTCCCGCGCGCCACACCCAATCGCGGATATCCGCGCGATGATCGGCCAACAGATTGATCGAGTCGCTTCGTCCATCGACTTTGAGCGTGAAGGTTTTGAAGGTCCAGACCCCGCTGGTCTTGACCGCCGTGACGTAAGCTCGTCCGGACGCTTTCGGGCCGGTCACTGAAAAATTGAGGTCGGCTGTCCCCGACGAGCCGTTAAAACTGATCGTCCCGAAAGGAAAGCCAGCCGAAATCGGCGAGCCGAGGACCAAAACCGCCTCGGGGTTATTTTGCAGCTTGGCGACGCCGGCTTGATAGACCTCGGAATGCGACATGTAACGGAAAAGGGTCCCGAACAACCCGCCATAAACAACGATCACGACGACCCAGATCACGGCGCCCCAGATCGCCCACAGCCGCTGGACCCGCTTGAAATGCTCGATGCTGTCCCAGCGCCCGTTGCGCCAAGCCCAGGCGCTGCCTTTCGCGCCGAGGACGAACGGCATGATCAAAATGCCGAAAAACGGGATGAACGTCAGAAGCGCGATGAAGGTATTGTTGCCGACGCCCCAGATCCAGTTGAGGAGGAAGGCGCCCCAATTCCACCGGTCGATTTCGGGCGGAACGGGGCGGAGGGAAGGCACCGGAGGCATCGGTGGCATCGCGGGAGGAACGCTTGAATTGTCCATGAAAGAGGCCCACGCGGACTGCCGGTTGCTACGGGATCAAGTCTCCCATGAAACCCGCGCGGGCATCAAGATGCCGATGGCTTGGTTCGCCATCGATGCCTTTCATCAAGGTCGGGCGCCGGCGCCGGGCTCGCGCCGCGCCGCGCCGTCACCGGAAATGGTCTAATAGTCTTCGGGGCCGCCACGGTAATAGGCGCGCGGAGGATAGGCGCGCGGCGCCTGTTGTTCGCGCAGCGGCACATAGGCGAGTTGGCCCTTGCTCGTCACGACCGTCCAGCTTGCGCCGTGGCGTTCGATCGATTTGACGACGCCGGCGCCGGGAATCGTGGCCCCGGTCTCCACCGCCAATTGGCCGCGCTTGCTTTCGACGATCGCCACGCCGTCGTCGACCTCGCGCACCACCCATTCCGGAATGATCTGCGGCTTCTTCGCCGCGTCTTCGCCGGTCGGGGCGATGGCCGGCTTTTTCGCGGCGTCCAATGGTTCGGCCTTGGCGACCTGCGGCTTGACCGGCGGCACGGCGAGAGGCGCGGGCTTGGCGGCTTGCGCCGGCGCGAGCGAGGCGGTCACGATCTGATCGACCCCGCCATCATGCTCCGACCTGTCGGCCGGGTTGCCGACCTGCTGGACCTTGGCGGCGGCATCCGTCCGCTGAAGATGATCGATCTTGCCCGAGAGCTGGGTCAGGGCCGCCGTCGTTTCGGTTTTCGTGGCGGTCAGCCCGGTCTTGACGCTGTCGAGACTCGCGGCAAGCGCCTTGATCTGGTCGATGGTCTTGTCTTGACGCTGACCGTCTCCGCGCATGGTCGAGCGCAGCGCCTCCAAATTGAGGCGTAGCGCCGTAATATCCGCGGCCATCTTTTGGGTGTTGAGGCGCAGCTCGGCGGTGTCCGGCGCGGGCGCCATGGCGGCGGCCGGAATGGCCGAGGCTGGCGCGGCGGGAACGGACGCCGCCGACGCGAGCGCGGCGGTCTTGACCGGCGCATCGGGCTGCTTCCCGGTATGCGCGCTCAACGTCCAGGCAAATCCCAACAGGCCGACGATCATCGCCGCATGGGCGCTGTAATCGAGCAATTTGGCGTGGAACGGGCGCGCCGCATGCGGAGGCTCGATGCGTTCTCCAGCCGCCGCGAGAAACGGTTCGATGTCCGTGACGGGGCTCGTGCTCGCGACGGCGCTGCCCTGCGCGCGTTCGATCGCGGTGCCGCTCGCGGGCTGGCCGTCTTGGCTCTCGGCGTTTTCGGCGCTTGCATCCTGGGCGGTGACGTCTTGCCCGTGCGCGTCTTGGCCGACAGGCTCGTGATCACCGGCATTTTGATCGCCGGTTTCGTGTTCCGCACCTTGGCGACCCGCGTTTTGGGTACTAGCCTCATGATGTTCGGCGCCCTCGGCGCCGTTTGCAGCTCCGTCTGGCTTCGCGGTGTCGTGATCGCCGGCAGGGGCCCCGTCTGACTGTATCATGGGTTTCGTCCGTAAAAAGAGCAGGGGATTTTGGCTTAGCTTGAGCGCGTTTGATTAAGACATTGTAAACCTTAGCCCCGGATCCCCCCGGCGCTAGATCCGAGCATCGCGGGAAACCTAAGCAATAGAGAGGCGTTTCCTGGACAGAATGGAGATGAAATATGGCGAAGATTCTGCTTTTAGGCGTAGCGCTCTCTGCCGTCGCAATGGGCGACGCCTTCGCGCAAGCGAACAACCCGCCCCCGCCTCGGGAGCAGCCGCGTCAAGGTTTGATCCGCGGCGGCCACATCACCTCGACGGGCCAAACCGTGCCCAACCCCGGCGTCTCGCAAGGCGACGGAACCACGCCCCTGGATCGCGGCATCGAACGCGAGGACGACCGAATCCAGG
>JARLIW010000119.1 GCA_031291515.1 Beijerinckiaceae bacterium
CCCCCTCCCGCGCCCGACATAATTTTACCCTCTCCCCAACCTCTCCCCCATGCCGGTGGTCAAGCCGCGTTTGGCTTGCTAAAAGCGGCGATCATTCACTGGGCTCACACCATCATGCGGACCGCGACTGTCGCGCGCGACACCAAGGAAACGGCCATCGAAGTCACCGTCGCGCTCGACGGCACGGGCAAGAACGCGATCGTGACGGGGATCGGTTTCTTCGACCATATGCTGGAGCAATTGAGCCGGCACTCGCTGATCGACATCTCGGTCAAGGCGGTCGGCGATCTGCATATCGACGATCACCACACGGTCGAGGATACCGGGATTGCCCTGGGGCAAGCGCTCCGTCTGGCTCTGGCCGATCGGGCCGGGATCGCGCGCTATGCCGATGCGCTGCTGCCAATGGACGAAACGCTGTCGCGCGTCGCCATTGACGTGTCGGGACGCCCGTTTCTCGTGTTCAAGGCGGAATTTCCGCGTGAAAAAATCGGCGCGTTCGATACCGAGCTGGTGCGCGAATTCTTTCAGGCTTTCGCGATGAACGCGGGAATCACGCTCCATATCGAAACCCTTTATGGCGCCAATGCGCATCATATCGCGGAATCGATCTTCAAGGGCGTGGCGCGCGCGCTGCGGGCCGCGATCGCGGTGGACCCGCGCCAGCATGGCGCGATTCCCTCCACCAAGGGCACGTTGTAAAATTTCCGGAGGTCATATGGCGCTTTATATCGCGCAAGCGCGGGGCCGCGACGAGACGTCCTTGGAACATGCTTCGATCCTGCGGGATGGATTTTCCTGGGCCGCGCTCATATTCGGGCCGTTTTGGCTGCTTTATCGCCGACTTTGGTTGGCGGCCCTGATCTGGATCGTGCTGGAAAGCGCGTTCATCTTGTTCGTGCTGCCGCATGTGGCGCCTAACGCGGCGGCTTTGGTCGACGTACTCGCGCATTGTTTCCTCGGGTTCGAGGGGCAGCGTCTGCGCATCGCCAAGGCGTCACGCGACGCCGCCATCACCGAGATTATCGAAGGACGCGATTGGGAGGAGGCCGAAGCCCGCTTCTTTCAACGCCAGGTTCCGCCGCCGCTTCCGGTCTTCGAGCCGACGTCTGGTCTCGAGGCGGCCCCGTGAGCGTCGCCATTGTCGATTACGGTTCGGGCAACCTCCATTCGGCGCTCAAGGCGTTCGAGCGCGCGGCGCGCGAGGCGGGTCTCGACGAGACCATTGTTCTCACCAGCGCGCCGGAGGTGATCGCCAAGGCCGATCGCGTCGTTCTGCCCGGCGTCGGCGCATTTGCCGATTGCCGGCGTGGGCTCGAAGCGGTTCCAGGCCTGATCGAGGCCTTGGACGAGGCCGTGACGGTCAAGGGCCGCCCGTTTCTCGGGATTTGCGTCGGCATGCAGCTCATGGCGGATCGCGGGCTTGAAAATGGCGTGACGCCGGGCCTGGGCTGGATTCCGGGCGAGGTCGCCGCCATTGCGCCGAGCGATCCCGGTTTGAAAATCCCCCACATGGGCTGGAACACGCTCGACGTCGCGCGGTCGCACCCGGTCTTCGCGGGGATTCCGACCGGACCGGACGGCTGGCATGCCTATTTCGTCCATTCCTACGCATTCCGGGCGAAAAACCCCGCCGATGTGCTCGCGACGACGGATTACGGCGGGCCGATTACGGCGGTCGTGGCCAAGGACACGATGATCGGGACCCAATTTCACCCCGAAAAGAGCCAGGCCCTGGGCCTCGCCTTGATCGGCAATTTCCTGCGATGGCAGCCATGATTCTTTATCCCGCGATCGATCTCAAGGGCGGCCAATGTGTCCGCCTCAAGCTCGGCGACATGGCGCAAGCCACCGTGTTCAACGACAATCCCGCGGCCCAGGCGCTCGCGTTCGAGACGCAGGGATTCAGCTATCTCCATGTCGTCGACCTCGACGGCGCCTTCGCGGGCAAGCCGATGAACGCGCAAGCGGTGGACGCGATTCTGGCCGCCGTGCGCATGCCGGTGCAGCTCGGCGGCGGCATCCGCGACATGCGCACGCTCGAAGCCTGGCTCGAAAAGGGCATCGCCCGCGTCATCATCGGGACGGCCGCGGTGCGCGACCCCGGCTTTGTTCGCGATGCCGCGAAGCGGTTCCCCGGCCGGGTCGCCGTCGGCATCGACGCGCGCGACGGCCTCGTGGCGGTCGAAGGCTGGGCCGAAAGCTCGGAACTCGCCGCCGCCGAATTGGGCCGCCGCTTCGAGGACGCCGGCGTCGCGGCGATCATCTACACCGATATTTCGCGCGACGGCGTGCTGGCGGGATTGAATATCGAAGGCACCTTGGCATTGGCCCACGCGGTCGCGATCCCCGTCATCGCCTCGGGCGGGCTGGCCTCGATCGCTGACGTCAAACGTCTGCTCGAGCCCGATTGCGCCGTTCTCGACGGCGCAATTACCGGGCGCGCGCTCTACGACGGACGCCTCGACCCCGTCGAAGCGCTCGAACTGATCCGCGCTAGATAAACGTTCGGCATTTTCCACAGGAAATTTTAGGCGCCTTTCGCCAGGAAAGCCTCCCGACCGATTTTATCGAGAGCGCTTTTTGAACAGATTTTCGTTTTCCTCGCGGGAAAGCGCGAAAAGCGCTCGTGACTCAAAAAGAGGCACGCCGCCACGCCACCACATTTGAGCGCGAATCTCGCCTGGCGTCACGGGCATCGGGAAATTATGCTTAACGCCTTATTAGATCGCGCGAGCTTGTTTATGACCAAAATGATTTCAGACTCCCTGGCGGCAAAGCCTGACGGCGAATTCCGCCCCGACCGGATATTCGAACTCTCCGCGAAGCTCAGCACTCGCGCGGGCGAAAGCATCGGCGAAATCACTTCGGTCAACCGCATGGCCAAGATGCTCGCGATGAATGCGATGGTGGTCGCCGCGCGTGCCGGCGAGGCCGGAAAAGGTTTTGGCATCGTCGCCGAGGAATTCAAGAAGCTCGCCACCGAAATCGATTTGGCCGCGGCGAGCCTCGAAAGCCAAGTGCGAACCGATCTCGAAGAATTGACGGGAATCAGTGGCGCGATCCTCGAACGCATGCGTCACCAACGCTTGATCGACCTTGCGCTCAACGCGATCGAAATCATCGATCGCAACCTTTATGAGCGAACCTGCGACGCGCGCTGGTGGGCAACCGATTCGGCCGTGGTCGATTGCCTCGCCAACCCGGAAGCGGAAAGCGCACAGCATGCGACCCGTCGCCTCAAGGTGATCCTCGACTCGTATACCGTCTATCTCGACCTTTGGATTTGCGACACGGACGGTCGCGTCGTCGCCAATGGGCGTCCCGACCGCTACCCCAAGGTCCCCGGCACGTCGGTCGCGAAGGTTCCATGGTTCGAAGATGCCCTCAAATTGCGGAGTGGCGAGGATTTCACGGTCGGCGACATCGACGCCTCCGAAGCCCTACTCGGCGCGCCTGTCGCGACTTATGCGACGGCAATCCGCGAGAAGGGGCTCGTCAGGGGCAAGGTCATTGGCGTGTTGGGCATTCACTTCGACTGGCGCCCCCAAGCGCAAGCCGTCGTCGAAGGGGTAAGGCTGACCGACGAAGAGCGCGGCCGGTCCCGAGTCATGATCCTGGATCAAAATCACCGAATTCTTGCCGCGTCGGACAGCACGGGCGCCCTCAACGAAGTCGTGTCGCTTCAGAGCACGGGCAGCGGATCCGGCAGCTACAGCGACGGCGCCAACACCATCGGCTTTGCTCTCACGCCAGGCTACGAAACCTACAAGGGATTGGGGTGGTATGGCTGCATCATCCAACGCAACCTGAAGACGAATCCTTCGACCAATGAAACACGCGCGATTTCGAAACCCGCCGAGGTGATGCGGTTCTGAGATCGTTTCGCGGATTCCAGCCGCGCCGCGTTTTCCGGCCGCAAATTCTTCGCATATGAACAATTCTGGCATAGCGGCGTTTGTGAGGGCGGCAACCGGTCGCTTTCCGGGCGGCTCAGGGAATACCATCGTAAAAAACCTCAAGAGGATCCTCGTGCGTCAGCAAACCTTCCCCGTTACCACGGCCTTCGCTTGTTTATTGCTCATGAGCCTAACCGTTTGGACTCCAGCGGCCGCGTTCGCCCAAGACGCCGCGCCGGACGACGACGTAAAAAAGGCAGAGGCGGCCTTGGCCCATGAGGATCCCACGAAAATTGTCGAAAAGGCCGATCCCGCGACGATGAAGCCAAGTTCGGACCCCGCCACCGGCAAACAGGCCAATGGCATGTGGGTCGACAAGGACGGCAACCCCACGCCGCATATCGCCAAGGACGGCACCGTGGATTGGTTCACCTTTTCGGGCCTCCGGCGATATGGCGCGAATTGTCTGACCTGCCATGGTCCGGACGGCTTGGGATCGAGCTATGCGCCTGCCCTTGTCAATTCGCTGAAAACGTTGAGTTATCCGGATTTTCTCGGCACCGTCGCGGGCGGTAAGAAAGATGTGAGCGCCTCATCCGATTTGGTCATGCCGGCTTTTGCCGCGAACAAAAACGTCCAGTGCTACATCAACGACATCTATGTCTATCTGCGCGCGCGCGCGACCGGCCAGCTCGATCGCCAGCCGCCGAGCAAGCACGAGGAGAAGCCGAAGGTTTATTCCGACGCCGAAACGGATTGCCTGGGATTTTAGGCGATTTCCGACGAGCGGCGGCGACCGCGATTTACCGCACCAGCGGGCGGATCGCGCGCGGGCGGCCGTCGAGATCGAGCGCGACAAAGGTGAAGATCGCGCCGGTGACCTTGCGCACATCTTCACCATCGCGGCGGCGGCGCCAAGCGGTGACCTCGAATTGCATCGAGGTCCGCCCGGTCGAGATCAGTTCGGCATAAACCGTCACTTCGTCGCCGACTTTCACCGGCTCGACAAACACGATCTTGTCGACCGCCACGGTGGCGCAACGCCCGCGCGCATGGCGCGCGGCGACATTGCCCGCCGCCAAATCCATCTGCGAGAGCAGCCAGCCGCCGAAAATATCGCCGGCGGGATTGGTATCGGCGGGCATGGCGATGGTGCGGATCGCGGGATCACAGTCCGGCGGAACGTCGTTGCTCATGGTCTGCCCCTCGCGTGACGAGAACAGAGCTTAAGCCATGGGACGCCGAATAGGCAATCAAGCTCGCGGCGCCTTGCAATCGATCATGCGGCGACGGCCTCATCCCGCCCGGCGGAAGCGATAGGCCCACAACCTCTCGCCGAAAATATTAAAGCTCAGCCCCGCCATGACCAGCAGCGCGCCAAAAGATTCGATGAGGCTCAGCGGCTCGGCAAAGATCAACCATCCCGACAGCATGCCCACGATGGGGATCAGCAACGCGAAGGGCGCGACCTCGCTCGCGGGATATCGCGCCAACAGACGGCTCCACAGCCCGAAGCCAAGCACCGTTCCGCCATAAGCGAGCGCGGCCACGCACAGCACGAGAGTCAAGCTCGGATGAACCAGGGCTTCGATCGCGCGCGGGCCATCAACGAAAATCGAGAGCGCCAGCAGCGGCAACGGCGCGGCCAGGCTCGACCAGATCGTAAAGGCGAACATGTCGATCCGTCCGGCCAGTTTGCCCGCGATATTGCCGGCGCCCCAGCACAGCGCCGCCAAGACGACCATCAAAAAGGGCCAGACACTGACGCCGCCGAGACGCACCGAACCAATGACGGCAATCCCCAAAAGGGAGAGAGCCACCGCGGTCATTTGAACGCCACTGGGGCGCTCGCCCAAAATGATCCAGGCCAGAAAGACCGTCATGAAGGCTTGAAGCTGAATCACCAGCGAGGCCAGGCCGGCGGGCATGCCTTGCCCGATGGCGAGGAACAGCAGACCGAAATTTCCGGCCCCGATCAGCAATCCATAGAGGATGACGAGCCCGACCTTCGCCCTGGGCGGCCGCACGAAAAAAATTGCGGGCACGGCGGCAAAGGCAAAGCGCAGCGCGGTCAAAAGCAACGGCGGCGCCGCCCGCACGCCTATCTTGATCGCGATGAACGCGAGCCCGAGCGCGACTGCCGCGACGAGGGCCGACAAAGTGTCGCGAGGGCTCATGGCGATCCCGTTTCTTCGTCGGTCTCCCGCGCTACGCTCCGCTCTCACGCGAAAAGGCCGCCAGCATTTTCCCAAAGCTCGCGCACCTTGTCGCTCGCTGGTGCGCTCCCGCCAAGCGCGGCGGATTGACCGGCCCAGACCTGCATGCGGTGCACGTCGCCGGTCTTTTGCGCCTCGGCGCGCATCGCGGCGGTCAGGCCGCGTTGGACCGGATAGGGAGCCGGAACGGGCGCGCCAGGTTCCGCGGCGGCGCGCAGATAGGCGGTGGCGATGCCGCGCCCGGCCCGGCCGCTGAACGCGCGCGTGATCATCGTGTCCTCGGGCGCCGTATGCGCCAGGGCCTCCGCCCAAGCCGGATGGATTCCGGCCTCGGGGCACCGCAGAAAGGCCGTGCCGATCTGCGCCGCGCTGGCGCCAAGCGCCAGAGCGGCGGCCACGCCGCGCCCATCGGCGATCCCGCCGGTGGCCACGACCGGAATGCGAACCGCGTCCGCGACCGCGGGAATGAGCGCGAACAACCCAACCATCTCGCGTTCCGCCGCGGCTTGATCGAAGCAGCCGCGATGACCGCCGGCCTCCATCCCCTGCGCGACGACGGCATCCGCCCCGGCGGCTTCGGCCGCCCGCGCTTCCGCGACCGTCGAGACATTGGCGAACCAGGCGATCCCCTTGCGCTTCAACCGCTCCACGAAAGGCGCGGGGAAAAGCCCCATCACCGAGGACACGATCGGCGGCGCGGCGGCCAGAATCGCCTCGCATTGCGCGGCAAAATCAGGCGGCGTGGCGTCGCCCGCCGTCTCCGCGACGGCCGGACCCCATGCGCCCAGGAACGCGCGCATCTCGCGCTCTTTCGCGGGATCGCGCGCGGGCGCGGGATCGGGAATCCAAAGATTGATCTGAAACGGTCCATTCGAACCGGCCCGAACCTCTTCGGCCCAAGCCGCGATCCCGGCGGGCGACATCAACAAGGCCCCGCACGCGCCGAGCCCGCCCGCTTGCATCACCGCGATGGAGAGGGACGGCGCGCAAGCCCCCGCCATCGGCGCGAGGAGGATGGGCCGCCCGAGGCCGAAGCGATCGCAGAAGCCGCGCGCGCGGGAAAGTATCGGAGACATGTTTGCGCTCCCTAGTCCGAGGTGGAATCGCTCCGAATGGCACACCGCGACTTTCTGGCCAAATACCGTCGCTTGGAACCTCGTCTTAGCGCGCAAAAGCCATCTGTAAAAATGGTGATTTATGATAGGATCATTCTTTTCACGAGATAGACTAACAATATGGACGCATCCGATCTCCGAATTTTCGAGGCCGTGGCCCGGCTCGGCGGCATCAATCGCGCCGCCGCCGATCTCAACACGGTGCAATCGAACGTCACGACGCGCCTGCGGCTGCTCGAGGAGGAATTGGGCGCCAAGCTGTTCCACCGGGGCAGCCGGGGCGTGGTGCTGACGGCCGCGGGCCAGCGGCTTCTGCCCTATGCCCATAAGATCCGCGACGAGATCGAGAATGCCCGGCGCGCGGTGGCCGACGATGGCGTGCCGCGCGGCCCGATGACCATCGGCTCGCTCGAAACGACGATGGCGCTGCGCTTGTCGCCGGTTCTCGCCGGCTACGTCGCCTCGTGTCCCGGCGTGGATATGACGCTGCGGTCCGGCACCACCGGCGAGCTGATTCAATCCGTGCTGGAACGCCGATTGGAAGGCGCGTTCGTATGCGGGCCGGTCCATCACCCCGAATTGATCGAGAACGTCATTTTCAACGAGGAACTCGTCCTCATGGCGCCGCCGTCGTCACGCGGCCTCGCCGCGCTGTTGAGCGAGCCGAACCTCAGAATCATCGTGCTGCGCGCCGGGTGTTCGTACCGCCAGCGGCTGGAAGACATCCTGGCGCGGCGCGGCATCGTCGGACTGCGTCTGTTGGAGTTCGGGACCCTCGAAGCGATCTTCGGCTCCGTCGCGGCGGGCCTGGGCGTTTCGCTGTTGCCGAAGGCCCTGATCGGTCCGGTCTGGCAATCCGGGCGGATCACGCTCCATTCGCTTCCGGCAAGCGACGCGATGGTCGACACCGTCTTCATCCGCCGCCGCGACGGCTTTTTGTCGAGCGCCTTGGCGGCATTTTTGGACCATGCGAGAGCGCCCGTC